>NZ_CP114065.1:6697852-7002300 GCF_027627575.1 Kribbella sp. CA-293567 | reverse complement strand
GGACATCTGGCTCATGCCGACACCAATGCCGCGGTGGTGATCCTCAACCGCGCCCTGAGCAGTCTCCCGGCCGCAGGACATGCGGTGTCCGGGCGCAGAAGCCCAGCCCCGGCTGGCAGCGCCAATCAACCGGCCGCCTAGCGGTCGAGAATCCCTGGTGCACTCCGGGGAGAATGTCAACTACTTCTCGTCCAGGCCGTCCGGTCTGAGGGGGACCAGGGCCCGGGCTTCGTCGTAGGTGGTGCCGGTGAGTTCGAGCAGGTCCACGACGGTGGAGCGGATCTGGCCGAGGACCACCACGGCGGAGAGGCCGGGTGGGGTGGGGAGGACCGCGGTACGGCGGCCGAGCTCGCCCAGGACGCGGTGGGCGGCGACGTCGGCGGCGGGTTCGAAGAGGGACTCGGCGATCAGCCGGGTGCCGTCGGCGAGGCGGTCGAGCAGGAGCGGGTACTCCTCGGGCATCCGTTCGTCGCGCCAGACGGAGACCGCGGCGCGGCGGACGAGGACGCGGACGTTGCGGATCGCGCGGTCGAGCGGGATCACCAGGTCGGCGATCTCCTGCACCCGGCCGCGGTGCCGGCGGCGGAACGGGGACAGCTGGACGACCGCGACGCCTTCCTGAGCCGCGCTGCGGAGGTCGTCCAGCAGGCTCTCGCTCTCGCGGGCGCGGCGGAGGGCGTCGGTGAGCGCCGCTTCGTCGTGAGCGCGCAGACCGTCGGCGGTCGCGATCAGGATCGCGGCGAGCTCGTTGAGTACGCCGGTCGCTTGTTGCCTCGGGCGCCTGATCGCGGCCGCGGGGGCGATGGTCGCCGCCGCCAGAGCGACCACGCCGCCCAGTACGGCGTCCAGCCAGCGGTTGAAGGCGGCGCCGTCGCTGGGCAGCAGGGTGGTCACGATCGCGGCCTGGACGCCGGCCTGGGTGGTCATCAGGGTGCCTGCGCCGAGCAGCACCGCGATGCTCATCGCCAGCGCGACGACGAAGACGATCTGGACGACGCCGGTGCCGAACAACCGGACGAAGAGATCGCCGACGCCCACCCCGACGGCGACGCCGACCATCACCTCGGCGACCCGGCGCAGGCGCTGACCGAAGCTGAAGCCGAGGCAGACCATCGCCGCGACCGGGGCGAAGAACGGTTGCTGGTGGCCGAGGGCGTAGCGGGCCAGCGCCCAGGCGAGGGCGGCGGCCAGGGCGCACTGGGCGATGAAGAAGGCGCGGTCGCGCCAGCGCTCGAGGCGGCGGTTGACCGACGCGCGCGAGCGGCGGGCGGCCCGGGGCGCGATGTCGACGCGCAGTTCGCGCAACTGCTCCAGGGTCAGCCGGACCGGGTCCATCTGTCCATCATCGGGGATGTCGGCGGACAGCGGCGGCCGGGGCTGCCGGGTGCCGCCTTGATTCGGGTGGCCCGGACAGCGAGGGTGGTGGCATGACCGACAACAACCGTGAGGACTACGGCAACTACAGCGTCGACGACGAGGACCAGTTGCAGGCTTCGGACACGCTGAACGACCGGGGCGTGGACGACCTGCTGGACGAGGGCTACTCGCCGCCGGAGAAGTGGTCCGCGGGCGAAGGCTTCGGCACCACCGCCGACGAGGCGCTGGAGGGCGAGACGCTGGACCAGCGAATCGCGCAGGAGGAGCCGGACATCGACCCGTACGCCGAGGACGGCGAGAACGTCGGCGGTCCGGAGGTCGGGCAGGTCCGCTCCGGGCGGCTGGTCGCGCCGGACCAGGGCGCCGGGGACGACGAGGAGAAGGATCTGGTGGCCGCGGACGTCGGCTTCGACGGTGCGGCGGCCAGTGCGGAGGAGGCGGCTGTCCACGTCATCGACGACGACGAGCCGTTCGAGCTGGACGGGGACGACGAGAGCGGGCTGGATGCCGTCCGCGACGTGGATCTCGGTGATGTGGGGGATCTGGAGGACTGACCACGGGGTTTCCGTGGTTGCTGCTGCGTGATGGCGGCGGGCACCTCGTCTGAGGGTCTCGCCGCCGCGCTGCGGAAGTTGAACGGAGCCGTTGGTTGCCGGTCGCCTAGTTGGAGCTAGGTGCGCTTCGTGGCGGTGATGGTGCAGCCGTTGGCGGGAACCAGGGTGACGTTGCGGGGTTTGGCTGGTTCGGGGGTGGGATCCGGCGCCTGTACGTCGTACTGGGTGAGGGCCGCGCGGAGGATCTCGGTGGACTCCAGCAGGGAGAAGCCGGCGCCGATGCAGCGGCGGGTGCCGCCGCCGAAGGGGATCCAGGTGCCGGGGGCGGGCGGAGTGTCGCCGAGGAAGCGGTCCGGGCGGAAGATGCGGGCGTCGGAGAAGTTCTGCTCGTCGCTATGGACCAGACCGATCGCGGCCATCAGGGTGGTGCCTCGGGGAAGGCGGTAGCCGGCGATCTCGGCCGTCGCGGTGAGCCGACGGCCCACCTGGTAGACGACCGGATGCAGGCGAAGTGCTTCCTTGCCCATGGCATCCAGGTAGGCGTCGTCGCCGGCGTCGGCGGCCTGCTGACCGGCTCGGAGCTGGTCGGGTCGCCGCGCCAACTCGTGGAAGGCCCAGGCCAGCGAGGTCGCGGTGGTCTCGTGGCCGGCCAGCAGCAGAGTGACCAGCTGATCGCGGAGTTCGACGTCCGACCAGGTGCCGGCGGCAAGCAGTTTCGACAGTACGTCGTTGCGCTCGGCAAGCTTCGGGTCGGTCCGCCGGCGGGCGATCTCGTCGTACAGGATCTCGTCGACCTGCCGCTGGGCGCGCAGGAACGTCCGCCACGGGGGCAGCTCGAGCAGGACCGGGTAGAAGCCGCCGAGCATGATCACCGGTCCGACCGAGACGATCTTCTCGACCAGCGGGCGCAACCGGTCCAGCCGGTCCGAGTCCGTCACGCCGAAGACCACCTGCAGGATCACCTCGAGGGTGAGGTCGCGCATCCGGTCGTGCAGCCGGAACGGCGTACCGACCGGCCACTTCCCGACCTCGTCCCGCGCCAGCCGGGCGATCATCTCGGCGTACCCGCGCAGCGCGTGCCCGTTGAAGGCCGGCATCAGCTGCCGCCGCATCCGGACATGGTCCTCGTCGTCGACCAGCAGCAACGAGTGCTGCCCCATGATCGGCGCCAGCGCGGTGTTGCCCTCACCCGCGTGCGCGATCGACGGCGGCGTACCGAACACCTCGCGGATGTGCTCCGGTCTGCTCAGCACCACCACGACCCGGCTCGACGGAACCAGCCGGATCGTGAACACATCCCCGTACCGCGCCCGCAGCCGCGGGAAGAACGTCTTGCGATGCCGCGCGAACATCACCGTCTGGACGAACGTCGGCAGCCGCGATCCGGGCGGCAGCGAGCGCGCGGTCTCCCGATCGAGCGTGCGTGCTCCGAGCAAGGGCGTAGGCGGGGTCATGGCACCTCCCAGGTCTCACGGCCACGCTACGACAGCTCCGTGAACGACGGGAGTCGGCCGAGTGGCGCGCTCGCTCCGCCGGCTAGGAGGCGTCGTGGGCGGCCAGCGCGGCAACCAGGCGAGGAAGTTGCTCTGTCTGAGCCGGATCGAGGCCCGTGAGCTTGCCGACCTGCCGCAACCGGTAGTCGACCGTGTTGGCATGGACGTGCAGCTCGGCGGCGGTCTGCCGGCGATTCCGCCCGTGGCTCAGGTAGCAGCGCAGCGTCTGCAGCAGATCCGGTCGAGTCGCCAGGGGAGTCATCAGCCCGGCGAGCTGATCGCGCGCCGGGCTCGGCCTGGTCAACTGGTACTCGAGGACCAGATCCTCGAGCCGATGCACCCCGGCCGGCAGCCGATAGATCCGCACGACCTCCAGCAGTTCGCGCACCAAGGCCACCGCGGCCGGCACTTCCTCCGGTACTGCGCCGGCCGCCGCCACAGTCACCTGTACGCCGGCCGCCCTGCTCATCCGTTGTCTCAACTCTTCCAGCGAAGCAGGTGATTCGCTCAGCAGAGCAATGCCGTCCACCGGGGTCAAGCTCGACATCGACGGCCCTCCGTCGGTCCGGTCGAGCTCCAGCCGGATGCGCCGAAGCTTGCGTCTGGCAACGATCTTGATGTCCACGCCGGGCTGTTGCTCGTCGGCGTGCGCGCCGAAAGCCAGCCCCAGAACGGCGTACCGGCTGGGCAGGTGGAGGCCTGCGCGGCGCGCGACCTCGGTGGCGGGACCGCCGTCGAGGAGGGTGGTCAGGAGGGACTGGCGGGTGGCCAGATCCTCGCCCGCGATGATCTGGCGCTCCTCGAAGTAGCTGGCGGAGACCACGGCGGTGACGGTCTGCAGGAAGTCGAGGATGAGCCGGTTCAGGGTGAGCGCGTCGGCCAGTTCCTCGGGGCGGAAGCCGGCGGCGACGTGGTCCGCGCAGATCCGCCCACCCAGGTGGTACGCCGCCAGGATGGCTTCGAGGGGCACGCCTTCCTCGGCCCGGCGGGTGGCTGACTCGCGAAGTGGCGCGAGGGCCTCGCCGCTCGGTGGCCGACCTGTCCTGAAGGTCTCGATGAAGGCTCGCAGGCTCCGGTCGATCACCCGCCGGATGTCGCCCTGCAACTCCTCCTGCGGGAGTTGCGTGTAGAGCGGGATCTCGGCGACCAGTTGCTCCAGGACGGCGTCGACCAGCAGCCCGAGGCTGCGCGTCAGTACTTCGTGCGCCGGGATGCCGCCGACCAGCAGTTTGTGATCCGTCACAACCGATGCCCCCTGAAGTCTGGGGCGCGCCCCAGCGACCTGGTCGTGCTTTGTGGTCGAACATTACCCGTAAGTATCTGGTGTTCGAGAAAACGCGGAGGGTGACGATGTTCGGAAGACGCTCACTGGGCCTGGCCGGGGCGGCGGCGCTGCTGACCGGTTTGCTGGTTTCGGCCCCGGCGGTCGCACAGGCCGCGGACCCACTGGAGACGGCCCCGCTGGAGTACGTCGCGATCGGTGACTCGTCAGCGGCCGGCCCGCTGATCCCGTGGCAGATCGACCTGGCCTGTCTGCGGTCGAGCGTCAACTATCCGCACATCGCGGCCAAGCAGCTCGGTGCGCGGCTGACCGACGTGTCCTGCTCGGGGGCGGTGGTCCCTGACTTCACCAGCAAGCAGTTCGGCTTCGTGCCGCCGCAGTTCTCCGCGCTGAAGCTGACGACCGACCTGGTGACGGTCGCCATCGGCGGGAACGACACCGGACTGGTGACAGCCGCGCTGAGCTGCATCAACCTGCTCCCGGCGCCCGCCGGAGTCTCCTGCAAATCGCGCTTCACCGCAGGCGGGAAGGACCAGTTGGCAGCCCGCATCACGGCAGCAGGCCCCTCGGTCGGTGCCGCGCTCGACCGCATCCGCCAGCTGTCGCCGAACGCGAAGATCCTGGTGACCGGTTACGGCACCTACATCCGCCCGAACGGCTGCTACCCGCTCGTCCCGGTCTGGCCTGTCGACGCGAACTACCTCCAGGCCACCGTCGACCGCCTGAACACGATGCTTGCCCAGCAGGCCGCTGCCCACGGTGCGGAGTACGTGGACCTTCGTACGCCGAGCATCGGCCACGACGCCTGCGCCCCCAGCAGCCAACGCTGGCTCGAAGGCCTGGTCCCCAGCTCGATCGCTGCCCCGCTCCACCCGAGCCAAGCCGGCATGGCCGCCTTCGGGCGGATCGTGGCCGCCCGAGCGACGCGCTGATGAAGCGTCTACCCGCTCTGTTGCTAGCGGCAATTATGTCGCTGGGCATGGTGACTGCTCCGGCCTCGGCCGGACAGCCGGCCGGTATCGATCAGCAATGGGCTCTGCCTGGAACCTCCGCGGTGAAGGTCAAGGTGCTGGCGGCTCACACGCTCTACTATCCGGCGGTGCTGACGGGGCGCCGTCCGGTGGTGCTGTGGGGTAACGGGACAGGAGTCGTGCCAGGGGTCTACAGCGGACTACTGCGGCATCTCGCCAGTCACGGGTTCATCGTGGCGGCGGCCAACACGCCGTTCTCCGGGACGGGGCTGGAGATGCGAGCCGGGATCGACCTGCTCGCGCGGTTCGACGGCGACGCGGGCAGCGAGTTCCACCGGCATGTCGATCTGCAGCAGATCGGCGCGGCCGGGCACTCGCAAGGAGGCATGGGGGCGATCAACGCCGGTCTGGACGAGCGGATCGACACCACTGTCCCCATCCAGCCGGGGCCGTTGGCTGCATCGGGGAAGCTGAAGGGACCGGCGCTCTTCCTGTCCGGCGGGCGGGACACCATCGTTCCGGCCGCTTTGGTGGTGGCGATGTGGAAGCAGGCGACCCAGGTGCCGGCCGTCTACGGATCATTGCGTGAGGCAACGCATCTCGAACCGAGCGGTGACGGAGGTGGGTACCGGGGTGTGGTGACCGCCTGGTTCGCCTACCGGCTGACGGGCAACACCGCTGCGGCGGCCGAATTCACCGGTCCGGCCTGTGGCCTGTGCGTCGACGCGGCGTGGACCGACGTACGCCGGAACTCGCCGGCGGGCTGAGCAACGGCAGAAGGCCGCCCCGTCGAATCGGCGGGGCGGCCTTCTGATGGTTCGACTGGATCAGCTGCGCTTGAAGCGCAGGGTGAGGATCTGGAACGGGCGGAGCTCGAAGCTGACCGAGTTGTCCGCCAGGTCGCGGTCGGCCAGGTGGCGCTCGAGCAGGTCGACCTCCGTCACCGACGCGGCGGCGAAGCCGGTGGTGAGGGTGGCGCGCGCCCGGCCGCCGGACGACTCGTAGAGCCGGACGACGACGTCGCCGGACCGGTCGTCGGCCAGCTTGACCGCCTCGACGATCACATTGCCGTTGTCGAGGGCAACGATCGGGTCGGTGCCCTCGGCCCCGGTCACCACCCGCTCCGGCAGGTTGATCCGGTAGCCCTCCTCGATCGCCTCCGGGATGCCGGCGCCGACGACGAGCGCGTGGTTGACCACGTGCACGCCCTGGTCGGTCTGCGGGTCGGGGAAGCGCGGCGCGCGGATCAGCGAGGTACGGATCGTGGTGGTGCTGCCGCCGTCCTCCCGCGCGGTCCGGTTGACGTCGTGCCCGTACGTCGAGTCGTTGACCACGGCAACGCCGTAGCCGGGCTCGCCGACGTGCACCCAGCGGTGCGCCGCGATCTCGAACTTGGCCGCGTCCCACGAGGTGTTCTGGTGGGTCGGCCGGAAGATGTGCCCGAACTGCGTCTCCGAGGCGGAGCGGTCGGCGTGCACGTCGACCGGGAAGGACGCCTTGAGGAACTTCTCCGACTCGTGCCAGTCCATCGAGGTCTCGATGTCGACCCGCTTCGCGCCCGGTCGCAGCCGCAGCGTCTGGGTGACGCTGGACCGGTTGAACGAACGCTTCACCACGACCGTGGCGACTCCCTCGACGGTGCTGAACTCGACGCTGTCGACCTCGGTCACGTCGCGGACGTTGTTCTTGTAGAACGAGTCGACGTCCCAGGCGTCCCACTGGTTCGGGGTGTCCACGTGCAGCTGCAGGAGGTTCGCGGTACTGCCCGGCGCGATCACCTCGCGGCTCGCGGCCACGTCGTACAGGCTGGTGATCAGGCCGCGCTCGTCGATCGTCACCCGGATCACGCCGTTGTCGAGGACACCGCCTTCGATCGTCGCCGCCGGGCCCTCGCCGACGGTGATCCCGGCGCCGAGACCGGCGATGCCCTCGCGGGCGTGCGGAGCGCCGTTGAAGACGATCTGCGCGTTGCCGGTGCCGGCCAGCGCCTGCTGGGCCCGGCCGATGATCGCCTCGAGTTCGGCGGCCAGACCCGCGTACGTCGCCTCGGCCTCGCGGTGCACCCAGGCGATCGAGCTGCCCGGCAGGATGTCGTGGAACTGGTTCAGCAGCACGGCCTTCCAGATCCGGTCCAGCTCCTCGTACGGGTAGACGTCGAGCTTGCCGGCCACCACGGCCGCGGCGGACCACAGCTCGGCCTCGCGGAGCAGGTGCTCGCTGCGCCGGTTGCCCTGCTTGGTCTTGGCCTGCGAGGTGTACGTCGCGCGGTGGATCTCCAGGTAGAGCTCACCCGACCAGACCGGCGCGTTCGGGTACTCCTCCTGGGCGGCGCTGAAGAACTCGGTCGGCGACTCGATCGTCACCCGCGGCGAGGACTCCAGGTTGGCCACCCGGCGGGCCGTCGCGACGAACTCGCGGGTGGGGCCGCCACCGCCGTCGCCGTACCCGAACGGGACCAGCGAGCGGGTCGCGGAGCCGTTCTCGGCGAAGTTGCGCTGGGCGTGCGCCAGCTCGCGGCCGGACAGGTCGGAGTTGTAGGTGTCGATCGGCGGGAAGTGGGTGAACACCTGGGTGCCGTCGAGGCCCTCCCACCAGAAGGTGTGGTGCGGGAACTTGTTCTTCTGGTTCCAGGAGATCTTCTGGGTCAGGAACCACTTCGAGCCGGACAGCTTGACCAGCTGCGGCAGCGCCGCGGTGTAGCCGAACGAGTCCGGCAGCCAGACCTCCTGGGTGTCGATCCCGTACTCGTCCAGGAAGAACCGCTTGCCGTGCACGAACTGCCGGGCCAGCGCCTCGCCGCCGGGCAGGTTGGTGTCGGACTCCACCCACATCCCGCCGACCGGGACGATGGTGCCCTCGGCAACGGCCTTCTTCAGCCGCTCCCAGACCTCCGGGTAGTTCTCCTTCACCCAGGCGTGCTGCTGGGCCTGCGAGAAGGCGAAGACCAGCTCGGGGTACTCCTCGGCCAGGGTGGCGACGTTGGAGATCGTGCGGGCCACCTTGCGCCGGGTCTCCCGCAGCGGCCAGAGCCAGGCGGAGTCGATGTGCGCGTGCCCGACGGCGGACAGTTGGTGCGCGCTGGTGTGCGCCGGCCGGCTCAGGACGTCGGTCAGCTCGGCGCGGGCGTCGGCCGCCGTGCCGGCGACGTCCTCGTAGTCCAGTACGTCGAGCGCGCGGCTCAGCGCCCGCAGGATCTCGCGGCTGCGCGGCTCCTGCTTGGGCAGCTCCTTCTGCAGGCCGTTCAGCGCCTCCAGGTCGAGGATCAGGTCCCAGACGTCGGCGTTGAAGACCGCCAGGTCGGCGCGGGTGAGCTGGTAGATCGGCTTGCCACCCGGCTCCGGCTTGGAGCCCATGTCGGAGGAGATCGGGGCGAAGGCGTTGTAGCCGAGTACTTCGGGGTTGGCAGCCGCCTCGACGTAGAACTCGATGCTGTCGCCGGCCGACGCCGCCGTACCGTCCGGGCCGAGGATCGACAGCGGCGCGTAGGTCTGGCGCGGGTGCAGGCCCTTCAGCGGGACGCCCTTGGTGGTGTGCACCAGGCCCTCCGCCGAGAAGCCCGGGCCGCCGCTGAAGCCGAGGTCGATGACCGCCTCGATCTCGCGGCCGGCCCACTCGGCCGGCACCTGGCCGCTGAAGTGGAACCACGCGGTGCCCCAGGCCGGACCCCACGGCAGGCCGATCTCGGCCGGCTCGTAGGACGCGGCGAGCGCCTCGGCGGGCGGCACCGGCTCACCAGGTGCGTGCCACACCTTGATGTCCAGCGGGACGGCCGCGCCGTAGATCGCGGGGCGGATCCGCTCCCGCAGGGCGCGCTGGAGCCGCTCCTCGATGAGTTGACGGTCGTCGTGCACGAAATCATCCTCCGATGACGGTCTGGCGTGGCCCTGGCGGCCGGTGCGATGACAACGCTGTCACATCCACCCGGGGCCCGTCCACACCCTGTTCGTTGCAGCACTGTGAGTAGCTCAGGGACCACTTGCCCTCTAGGTTGTTCCCATGGACCGTCCCCGCCTCCTGAACCGCCGCAACGTGCTCGGACTCGGAGCCGCCGCAGCGGCCACCCTGGTGACGCCGGGATGCTCCCGCGGCAAGTCGAACGAGCCGGCCCCGGCCGGACCGGCCAAGATCGCCACCGGCAACCCGGACGGCGTGTACGCGATCTACGGCGCCGGCCTGGCCAATCTGGTCACCGAGGTGACCGGCGTCCGGATGGATGCCGTCCCGACCGAGGGCTCGGTGCAGAACCTGCGGATGCTCGACCGAGGTACCGTCGACATCGCCTTCAGCCTGTCGGACTCGGCGCTGGACGCCTTCGAGGGGAAAGAATCCTTCAGCTCCGGCGCCCTGCGGTTCAACGCGCTGGCGCGGGTCTACGACAACTACGTGCACGTGGTGGTGCCGACCGCCTCCAAGATCTCCACCCTCGCCGACCTCGCGGGCAAGGTCGTCAGCGTCGGCCCGAAGCTGTCGGGGACGAAGGTGGTGGCCGACCGGATCATCGCCAAGGCCGGCATCGACGGCTCGAACCCCAAACTCAAGCCGGTGCGGACGGTGAACTACAACCTGGTCACGGCGGTGAAGATGCTCAAGGCCAAGGCGGAGAACCCGAACGTTCCCAACGGGATCGACGCACTGATCTGGAGCGGGGGCCTGCCCACCACCCCGATCAAGGAGCTGCAGTCGACGATCGGCTTCCGGCTGGTCGACATCGGCGTCACGGCCAACGCCATCGCCCAGCAACGCTTCGGCGGGTACGTCCTGTCCTCGATCCCGCCGTCGATCTACTCCCTGGCCAGCGCGGTCCCGACCCTCGCCGTACCGAACTACCTGCTGGCCAAGCGCGGCCTGTCCGACTCCTGGGCCTGGTGGACCCTGAACACGATGTTCCGCCGCCAGGCCGACCTGATGAAGGTCCACCCCGAAGCAGGCTCCCTCGACGCCCGCTCGGCCATCGCCACCATGCCCATCCCGCTGCACCCGGCAGCCGAGCGCTGGTACCGCACCAACCACATCTGATCGCCCGTACTACGCCCACCCACGCGCGGCTCCTCCGTCGCCGGCTCGAGGTGACCATGGGCCGCTTGCCTGCGCACGGGCTTGCTTGTCGAAGGCAAGCCGGTCTTGGGGGCAAACTTGCGCCAGATTGAAGATGCCTTCTAGAGAAAACCTGCCTTTCTGGGCAAGTTTTCTTGTGAGGTAATATTTTGTGTGCAAGTATGAAGCGTGGACTTCAGTGAGCCAGCCTCGGAGTCCCTGCTCGAACAAGGGCTTCAGGTTCTGAGAGACCTCCTTGGGGATACCTGGGAGATCACTCTCGACGTCAGCGAGCAGGCGGTCATGAAGGAGCGCTCTCGCGACGCGTTGGTGCAGGTCAGGTCAGCAGGCGACGGTGTTTTCACGCAGCTACTGGTCAACCTCGAAGAAGATGTCACTCCTCGAGTCATCGAGGAGCAACTGCTGCCCAAGCTGGACCTCGTCCGGCGGGTGAATCGCTACACCACACCACTCGTAATCACTCCTTGGATCTCGCAGCGCATACAGCTACTCCTGCGTGAGAACGAGATCGGGTACATCGACCTCACCGGCAACGCCTTTCTCCGAGTGGCAAGGCCGGCTATCGCGATCTACACCCAGGGGGACAGCCGACCTCCGCGGTCCAGCCCGACGCGGGCCAGCAGAACGACGCTGGCGGGGCCTAAAGCCGGCCGTCTGGTGCGGCTCCTGACAGATATCGCACCGCCGTACCGAGCTGGAGAGCTTGCCGAGGCGGCCGATCTCAGCCTTCCCTACGTGTCCCGGCTTTTGGGTGTTCTTGAAGACCAACTATTGATCCGGCGTCAAGGCCGGGTGGTCGCCGACGTGGATTGGCCCCAACTGTTGCGGGCTCGCGCCGAGCAGTACGTCCTGCTACGACAGGGCTCCTACGTCGGCATGGTCGCTCCGAATGGCATCGACGCGGTACTCGAAGCACTGCGCGCTCTTCCAGCGAGAGGCGGTGAACGGATTCTTCTCACCGGGTCCTACGCGGCGCGAACTGTCGCACCGCTCGCGGTTGGTGGGCAGTTGATGCTTTATCTGCCTTCTGATGCTTCGAACGTACCGGACGAACTCGGTGACGAACTCGGCCTGCTTCCTGTCAGAAAGGGCGCCGACGTGCTACTTCTCCGGGCCGAGGACAAGGTCGTTCAAGAGCGAGCCACTCGGGATGACGGAATCGGGCGAGTTGCTCTGAGTCAACTCGTTCTGGATTGCATCGCAGGCCCCGGCCGGCTGCCGGCTGAGGGCGAGGCGGTCCTCAAGTACATGCAGGAGAATCCTGGCCTATGGCGGAAAGCCGGGCTTCGGGAGTAGGCCAGCCAACTACTGGGACTCTGGCATCCGAATTCGTAGTTGAGTAGGAGCAAGGAAGGTATGTCCAAGGTTCCCCCAGGCGTAGAGCAGACTTTGTTGGCCATCGCAGCACGCCGTGTGCTCCTTGATGGACTCATAGCTCTGCGACCTCACCTAGGTGCGCTGACAGTCGTCGGGGCTCAGGCTGTTTATCTACGCACACCTGACGCCGCCATCCGAAACGCTCCGTTCACTTCTGACGGGGACTTGAGCATCGATCCTCTGCTGCTCGAAGACCAGCCACATCTTGATGAAGCGTTACGCGTCGCCGGATTCGAACTGATGTACCCCGATCAACCTGGTCTGTGGGCACGCACTGAACGCATCGCCGGCAAGGACGTTCCCATTGAACTGGACCTCCTTGTCGCGAAGGAGCTGGTCGCCGGAGGGCGAAGCGCCAGACTCCCACCCCACGGCAAGATGTCAGCCCGTACGACGCCTGGCCTGGAGGTCTGCGTCATCGACCGCAGCCCCATGCTGATCACTGGCCTCGACCCGAACGACGAGCGCAGGATCAGCGTCAATGTGGCAGGCCCGGCGGGTCTGCTGGTCGCCAAGGCGTTCAAGATCAGCGAACGTGTCGCCGGTGCGGCTGCGCGTCCGGCCCGCCTGACCAACAAAGATGCCGGCGATGTCTACCGCATCATGGCCGCTGTTCCTGCTCGTCAGGTGGCTGGCCTGTTCGCGACTCTCATTGACGATTCGCGCGTGGGTGCCGTCGCTACTGAGGGTCTCAAGCTCCTGCAGCAACTCTTCGGTGGTGCGGGCTCTGTCGGCGTCGATCTGGCTGTTGAAGCTCATGCTGGTGACATCCCTGAGATCACCGTTCGAACGGTCGCCCCCGCATACATCGGCCGCTTGTTGGCCGTTGTTTGAGGGCTAACGCAGGAGCCGCGCGTGGGCGGGCGCAGTACTAGACCTCGTAGTCGTCGATCAACGGCACCCGGACCTCGATCACCAGTCCGCCGCCGATCGGGGGCCGGGCGACCACCCGTCCGCCGACTCGCGCGGCTTCGGAGCGGACGATCGCGAGGCCCAGTCCGGTGCCGGGCATCTCGCGGTGGTGGGCGCTGCGCCAGAAGCGTTCGCCGACCTTCTTCAGGTCGCGGGAGCCGAGGCCCAGGCCGTGGTCGCGGACCGACAGGACGACCTCGGTGCCGTCGCGGAGGACCGACACCTCGACCGGTGGGGCGCCGTACTTGCTGGCGTTGTCGAGCAGTACGTCGAGGATGTCGTCCACCTCGAGCTCCGAGGCGACTCCGCCGGGCACCATCTCGCCGATGATGAGTTCCAGGTCGTCGGCGGCGTAGACGGCCTTCCAGCCGACCAGACGCTCCTTGACGGCCTGGGCCAGGTCCAGCGGCTCCTCGTTGCCCTCGGCATCGCCTGGACGGTCGGAGCCGGCCAGCCGGGACAGGCGCTGCACGATCCGGCCGAGCCGGTCGATGTCGCTGAGCGCGAACCGCGCGGTCGGCGACAGCCGGGACAGGCCCTCGATGTGGATCCGGGCCGACGTCAGCGGGGTCCGGAGCTGGTGGGACGCGTCGGCGACGAACTCGCGCTCGCGCTGGCGGGCCTGGTGCAGGCTGAGGGCCATCGAGTTGAAGCTGTCGCCCAGCCGGCGCAGTTCGGGGGCGCGGCCGTCGGTCGAGACGCGGGTGTCGAGTGCGCCGCGGGTGACCTGGTGGGTCGCGTTGTCGAGGTCGTTGAGCGGGCGCAGTACCCAGCGGGTGACCGGGCGGACGATACCGATGACGACGGCACCGATGCTGATCAGCAGGCCACCGAGGAGCAGCAGCAGGCCGTTCTGCACCTGGTCGCGAGCACGCTCGGTCGGCACCCGCAGTACGGCGGCACCGAGGACGCGGCCGTTGTTGACGACCGGGCGGGCCACCACCATGTCGCCGGAGCGCCACGGCCACAGCGCCGGCGGCTCGGCGGGCAGCCGGCCGGCCAGCGTGCTGGACAGCGCCCTGGCGATCTCGGGCTCGGACACGACCACGCCGGACCGCGAGGTGGCGATCACCCGGCTGTCGACGTCGACCACGAACACCGGGGTGTTGTAGAGCTGGTGATAGCGGACGGCGAGCTCACGCAGGCTGGCGACGTCGCTGGACTGCAGCGGCGCCTCCGCCATCGTGGCGAACCAGTCCGCGTCGTTGCTGCGGGACAGGAAGAGCGTGCGGGACGCACCGGTGGCGATGAAGTTGGCCAGCGGGACGGCGGCGACGATGGCAAGTGCGATCAGCATCGGGACGAGGGACTGCAGCAGGCGACGGCGCAACGGTCAGTCCGAACCGAGGCGGTAGCCGACGCCGCGGATGGTCTGCACCAGTTCGGGTCGGCCGAGCTTGGCGCGAAGGCTCGCGACGTGCACGTCCATCGTCCGCGAGGAAGCCTCGAAGACGGACTGCCAGGCGTACAGCGCGACTTGCTCGCGCGGCACCACCCGGCCGTGGTGGGCGGCCAGCACAGCTAGCACGTCGAACTCCTTGCGGGTCAGGCTGATGGGCTTGTCGGCGACCTGGACCGTCCGTGCCTCGATATCGACGGTCAGGTCTCCGACGGTCACCCTGGGGCGGGGCTGCAGCAAACCGGTACGGCGAAGTACAGCATCGATGCGGGCCAGCAGCTCGGAGATCGCGAACGGTTTGACCACATAGTCGTCGGCGCCGCTGCGCAGGCCCCGGACGCGGTCGGCCGCCTCGCCTCGGGCGGTCACCGCGATCACCGGAACATCCGACACCGTGCGGATCTGCCGGCACACGTTGATGCCGTCACCGTCGGGGAGTCCGAGGTCGAGCAGCACGAGGTCACCCGGGTCGGCGGCGAGCGCGTCCGCGGCCGTCCGGACGTGCGTCACCATCAACCCGTACCGGCGCAACGCAGGTATCAGAGCGTTCGCGATATCGAGATCGTCCTCGACCAACAAGATCCTGACTGCGCCGCTCATGCCGTGATCGTAGGGCAGGGAGCAGGGTTATGTGTCAGATCTTGGTAAAGACGTAATCATGCGACTGCACGGCGTGGTCGGCAACACTAGCCTTCGACCACAGGAGGGAACCGTTCGATGACTGTCGGTGCAACACCGGGGGCTGGCAGCGCCACGCTCTCCGAGTCCGAACTGGCCGAGTACGAGCAGGAAAAGCCCGCTCGGCGACTCCGTCCTGCCCTGGACCGGGTGATCTCGGTCTGGTGTGCCGTGATCAGCGTCGGCGTACTGCTCCAGGTGTTCTTTCCGCTGGCGGCCGGCACGCAGTTCTATTTAGTGATCTTTCTCGCAGCCGTCCTGCCGATCACCTTGTTGTGCTATCGGGGCTGGCGGGTGCCGGCCTTCGTCAATCCGTTCAAGGCCCGCAAGACCGACGACCCGGGCGTCACCGACTGGATCCTCGCGCTGGTCGCGCTGGCGGTCTGCCTCTATCCGCTGCTCGACTTCGACGGCTTCCTCGAGCGCCGGCAGGCTCCGACGGGTCTCGACGTACTGACCGGCGCTCTCCTGCTCGTCCTGCTGCTCGAGGCCTGCCGCCGTACGACGGGCTGGGTCCTGCCGCTGGTCAGCCTGTTGTTCGTCGCCTACGCGTACTACGGCGGCTTCCTGCCCTACACCTGGTCGCTGGCCCACCAGGGCTTCAACTTCGACGCGATCATCGCCCAGTTGACGATGGGCACGGCAGGTTTCTACGGTACGCCGCTGAACGTCGCCGCCAGTTACATCGTGCTCTTCACCATCTACGGCGCCGTGCTGGACCACTCCGGCGCCGGCAAGTTCTTCATCGACCTGTCCTTCGCGGCCTTCAAGCGCAGCCGGACCGCCCCCGGCCGGACCGTCACCCTGGCCGGCTTCCTGCTCGGCAGCGTCTCCGGTTCCGGTACCGCGACCGCCGTCTCGCTGGGCACCGTGTCGTGGCCGATCCTGCGCCGCGCGGGCTACCCGCCGGAGCCCGCGGGCGGCATGCTCGCCGCGGCCGGGATCGGCGCGATCCTCTCGCCGCCGACGCTGGGCGCCGCCGCGTTCATCATCGCCGAGTTCCTCCAGGTGTCGTACCTGACGGTGCTCGGCTACGCGGTGATCCCGACGATCCTCTACTACCTGGGCATCCTGCTCGCGATCGAGATGGACGCCCGCCGGCACGGCACCACCGAGGGGGAGGCCTCCACCCAGTCGGCCTGGAAGCTGCTGAAGAGGTTCAGCTACCACTTCCTGTCGTTGTTCGTGATCATCGCCTTCATGGCGGTGGACGTGCCGCCGTTCAAGGCCGTCGTGTACGCCGTCCTGCTGCAGATCGCGCTGTCGTTCCTGGACCGTGAGCACCGGCTGACCGCCGGGCCGCTGTTCAAAGCGCTTGCCCAGGGCACCCGTTCGGTGCTGCCGGTGGTGGCGACCTGCGCGGTCGCCGGGGTGATCGTCGCGGTGACCACCCAGACCGGGCTCGGCCTGAACCTGGCCTCGATCATCGTCGACGCGGCCAAGGAGCTGACCGACAACCAGACCGTGGTGCTGATCCTGACCGTGGTGCTGTCGGCGTTCGCCGTCCTGATCCTCGGCCTGGCAGTGCCGGTGACGGCCTCGTTCATCATCGCTGCGGTGATCATCGCGCCTGCGCTGGTGCAGCTGGGCATCACCGCGCCCGAGGCCTACATGTTCATCTTCTACTACGCGGTCCTGTCCGAGGTGTCGCCACCGACCGCGCTCGCCGCCGTCGCGACCTCCGCGATCACCGGCGGCAAGGTGATGCCGACGATGTGGCAGGCCTGGAAGTACACGCTGCCCGCGTTCCTGGTGCCGTTCGCGTTCGTGCTCACCGACAACGGCGCTCACTTGCTGGGACAGGGCAGCCTGATCGGGATGGTGTGGACCCTGGCGGTCTCTATGCTCGCCGTCGCGGCGCTGGCGGTCGTGACGGGTGGCTGGATCGTGATCGCGGCCGGCTGGGCCGAGCGGCTGCTCTGTGTCCCGGCCGCGTTGCTGCTGCTCTACCTGGCGCCCGTAACCATCGCGGCCGGAATCGGTTTGCTTGTTGTCGCCGTCGTCATCAACCTGGTCCGGCGCTACCGCCTGACCGGACCAACGGAAGGACCCGCCACCAATGAGAACTAGTCGACGTCTTCCCGCCGCCGTGGTCGCGGTCGCTGCCGCCGTCTCGCTGGTCGCGTGCGGTGGACAGCGAGAGCCTGAAGCCGGCGGAGCCGGGACCGACAGCGGCCGGCTCACCATCGCCACCGGCAACACGACCGGTGTCTACTACCAGCTCGGTGGCGCGATGGCGAAGGTCTTCTCGGAGAAGGTCGAGGGCTACCGCGCGACCGCCAGCGAGACCGGCGCCTCGGTGCAGAACGTCCAGGGACTGGTGGCCGGCAACTACGACATCGCGTTCTCCCTCGGCGACACCGCCGCCGACGCGGTCAAGGGTGAGAACAGCTTCAAGACCAAGCAGGACGTGGTCGCGCTGACCCGGCTCTACCCGAACTACACCCAGGTCGCGGTCCGTGCGTCGGCCGGGATCACCAAGTTCTCCGACTTGAAGGGCAAGCGGGTCTCCACCGGCTCGCCGAACTCCGGCACCGAGGTGATCGCCCGGCGGTTGCTCACGGCGGCAGGGCTGGACCCGGCCCGCGACGTCAAGGCGCAGCGGCTCGGGCTGCCGGAGTCGGTGGACGGGATGAAGGCCGGCTCGATCGACGCGCTGGTCTGGTCCGGTGGGCTGCCGACCGGTGGCATCACCGATCTGACCACCAGCCTCGGCAAGGACGTCAAGCTGATCCCGATCACCGATCTGCTGCCCGCGCTGAACAAGACCTACGGCACGATCTATGCCCAGGGCAACATTCCGGCGGCGACCTACAAGCAGCCGGGTGACGTGGCGACGATCATCGTGCCGAACGTCCTGCTGGTTCGGAGGAACATGCCGGACGAGCTGGCGGAGAAGCTGACCAAGGCGATCTACGACAACCAGGACGCGCTGGTCGCGGTGAACGCGGCGGCCAAGGGGATCAAACTGGAGGAGGCCGCCGCTACCGATCCGGTCGAGCTGCACCCCGGAGCGAAGAAGGCGATCGACGCCCTGAAGTAACCCACGAACCGTCCTCCCCCGCACACCAGGCGCAGCGGGGGAGGGCGCAGGGTCCCACCGCCGCACACCAGGCGCAGCGGCGGCGGGAACCAGGCCCACCCTCACAACCAGGCGCAGTGGGGGCGGGTTTCAGATCGGGCCCGTCCCACCGGAGGCATCCGGCGGTGACGGGCCCGATCGCTGTCCTCGGCGCGCTAGTGGTCCGAGCTCTTCTTCCACAGGTTGATGCCGGCCTCGACGGCGTCGGCGTCGATCGCGTCCAGTTCGGCCTGGCTGAACTTCAGGTTGCCGACCGCGGCCAGGTTGTTCTCCAGCTGGGCGACGCTGGAGGCGCCGATCAGCGCGCTGGTGACGCGCTCGTCGCGCAGCGTCCAGGCCAGGGCCAGCTGGGCGACCGACTGGCCGCGCTGCTGGGCGATCTCGTTCAGCGCGCGGACGTGCCCCAGGGTCTCCTCCGTCAGCTGGTCGGTGCCCAGCGAGGTGCCCTTGGAGGCCCGGGACCCCTCCGGGATGCCGTCCAGGTACCGGTCGGTGAGCAGCCCCTGGGCCAGCGGCGAGAAGGCGATCACGCCGACTCCCAGCTCGCCGACGGCGTCCAGCAGGTCCTCCTCGATCCAGCGGTTCAGCATCGAGTACGACGGCTGGTGGATCAGCAGCGGCGTACCGAGCTGGTCGAGGATCGCGGCGGCCTCGCGGGTTTTCTCGGCGGAGTACGACGAGATGCCGGCGTACAGCGCCTTGCCGGAGCGGACGGCGGTGTCGAGCGCGCCCATCGTCTCCTCCAGCGGGGTGTCCGGGTCGAACCGGTGGGAGTAGAAGATGTCGACGTAGTCGAGGCCCATCCGCTCCAGCGACTGGTCGAGCGAGGCGAGCACGTACTTGCGGGAGCCACCGCCCTGACCGTACGGTCCCGGCCACATGTCGTAGCCGGCCTTGCTGGAGATCAGCAGCTCGTCGCGGTACGGCTTGAAGTCGCGCGCGAAGTGGCCGCCGAAGTTGGTCTCGGCCGAGCCGTACGGCGGGCCGTAGTTGTTCGCCAGGTCGAAGTGGGTGACGCCGAGGTCGAACGCCCGGCGCAGGATGTCGCGCTGGGTGTCGAGCGGCCTGTCCCCGCCGAAGTTGTGCCAGAGTCCCAGCGAGATGGCCGGCAGCCGCAGTCCGCTGCGGCCACTGCGCCGATAGGTCATCTGGTCGTCGTACCGGTCCTGAGCGGCTACGTAGTCAGTCACAATTCCTCAGTGTGCCCCATGTCGTGACAAGCGGCGAACCCTTGTTTCGCGGCAGTTGTGAGTGTCAGTAGCCGGTCTTCTGACTGAGCAGCTCCGGCCAGGGCTCGGGCGGCGACGAGGCATAGAAACGCAGTACGCCGAGGAGCCGGCTGCCCGGGGGAGCGGTCCAGTGCCGCTGACCCGGCTGCGGACCCTTGGTGAGGCCACTGAGCCCCCAGCTCAGGTGAAACCACAGCGCTGAGGCTTCCAGCCCCTCCCGGCCGCTGTAGCCGGACAGGGTCGCGGCGACCTGTTCCAGCGTGAGCTTGGCGAACTCCATCCCGGGTGGCCCCCACGCGGCGTCACCCCAGTCGATGATCGCCTGCAGTTGGTTGTCCCGGAGCATGAGGTTCTGCTGACCCACATCACCGTGCAGGAGTACTGGCGGCCGCCCCGGATCGACGTACGTCGCCAGGTGATCGAACACGCCGAGCAGCCAGCGCGCCGTCCCCAGATCGAGGTAGCCCTTCGTTGCCAGCCCGTCCACTGTGGGGCGAGGATCGCCGCCTCCGTCGTCTGCCGGTACGCCTGTCGGCTGCTGGGCGACCTTGTGCAGCAAGGTGAGCTGACGGCCCAGCTCCTGCCAGAAGCCTGACGGGGGAGTGGCGCCCTCGACCAGGTCGGTGCCGTGCACACGCTCGAGCACCATGTACGGCGCGTCGACGAGACCGCGGGTGGTGTCGAAGTCGACGATCGGCGGCGTGCGTACGCCGGCCGCGCGGGCCAGCGGGATGACGGTCGCCTCCTTGACCAGATCGGCCTCGAAGGCGGCGCGGCGAGGAATGCGGACGAACAGGTCGTCGCCCAGCGTGTAGGCACGGTTGGCGACACCACCCGGTACTTCGCGAATCGCTTCGGCCGGTACGCCGTACCGGGTGGCCAGCGTGTCGCGGAGCAGGAACTGCATGCAGGACATACTGGCGGACGTGCGGAGAAACGTGGATCCGGAACTGGTCAGCAACAGGGACTTCTACGCCGTGATGACCGCGGTGATCGTGCCGCGGCCGATCGCGTGGGTCTCGTCCCGGTCGGCCGAGGGGGTGCTCAACCTGGCCCCGCACTCGTTCTTCACGGTGGCGTGCGTCGACCCGCCGATGGTGCAGTTCACCTCGGTCGGGCGCAAGGACAGCCTGACCAACGTGGAGGCGACCGGCGAGTTCGTGGTCAACTTCGCGGCCGAGCCGCTGTTCGAGCAGGTGAACGCGACGGCGACGAACTTCCCGCCGGAGGTCGACGAGTTCGCCGCCGTCGGGCTGCACCTCGAACCCAGCGCGACGGTCGCCGTGCCGCGGGTGGCGGAGTCGCCGGTCGCGATCGAGTGCACGCTGCACACCACCTTGGAGCTGGGCGACTCGACCGTGGTGATCGGTCAGGTGCGGCACATCAGCATCGACGAGGCGATGCTGGACGGGAACCACCCCGAGATCACCCGGCTGCGGCCGCTGGCCCGGATCGGCCGCAACGAGTGGTCCACGCTCGGCGAGGTCCGCGACATCAGCCGGATCCGGTGGGCCGACTGGCCGGGGGACTACGCGGGGCCACAGAATCCCTGACAGGTAAGGAAGTCCTGGGGGCCGGTCGCGGGAAGCTGAGAACTTTCTTCGATCCGCACCCATCCGGGCCGTGGTCGGGCCCGAAGTACTGGCATGACCACAAGGAAACGCAAGGCCCTGGCAGCGCTGGGAGGTTTGCTCGCCGCCGGCGCAGGACTCGGCCTCGGTGAGCTGACCGCTTCGCTGGCCGGCGGTACGTCACCTGTGGTCGGTGTAGGCACCCAGTTGATCGATCTGGCGCCCGGCCCGGCCAAGGACTTCGCAGTCAAGAACCTGGGCACCGCGGACAAGCCGGTACTGATCGGTGTCGTCCTGCTCGTCGTGACGGTGTTCGCCCTGGTGGCAGGCGCGATCGGCGCCACCAAGCCGCGGGTCGCCGTCGGGATGACGGTGCTGCTCGGCGCGCTGGCCATCCTCGCCGCGGCCACCGGCCGCACGCTGGCGGCCAACCACTTCGTGCAGGTCCTGCCCGGCATCATCACGTTGCTGATAGCAACGACCGGGATGATCCTGGTGCTCCGCGCCTTCTCCCTCAGTCCCTTCGGTGGCGGCGGACGCCGGAACATCCCCGCCGCCGAAGGCTCCAACCGCACCGACTCACCCGCGCCCTCCGCCGCTCCGGCTGGCTCCGCCTCCGCCTCCGCAGCTCCGGAGTCGTCTGCTTCGAACACCGCCGCTCCCCGGCACGCTGCGGCGGAAACGGCCGCCTCCGCCTCAGCAGCGCCAGAGTCGTCCGCTCCGAACAGCGCCGCTCCCCGCGACGCTGCGGTCTCGGCTCCCAGCGGGGTCACCAACAGCTCCACCGACGCCACCAGCTCCACTGACGCCTCGGGCTCGGGCTCCGGCTCCGGCTCCGGCTCCTCGGAGCCTCCTGCCGCCGACGCGCCTGACGGGTTCGACCGCCGCAAGTTCATGGCGACCACCATGGCTCTGGGGGTCGCCGGTGTCGGCGGCCTGGCAGCCTCGCAACTTCTGCCCGACGGTGTCACCGAGGCGACCCGGCGAGCGATCAAGCTCCCGGTGCCCGCCAGCAAGGCGCGCCCGATGCCGGCCGGCGTGGCAGCCGACGTACCAGGCGTCAGCCGCTTCGTGACCCCGAACCCGAGCTTCTACCGGGTCGACACGCTGCTGACCGTGCCCAAGGTCGATCCCCGCACCTGGGAGTTGCGCATCCACGGCATGGTCGACCGCGAACTGCGGCTGAGCTTCGCGGACCTGCTCAACCGACGCCTGATCGAACGCGACATCACCCTGACCTGCGTCTCCAACGAGGTCGGCGGCCCGTACGTCGGCAACGCCCGCTGGATCGGCGTACCGATCGCCGAACTGCTGCGCGAAGCCGGTGTTCAGGGCGACGCGGACGCGGTCAAGTCGACCAGCGTCGACGGCCTCACCATCGGTACGCCGCTGCAGGCGCTCACCGACGGCCGGGACGCGATCTTCGCTCTCGGGATGAACGGCGAGCCCCTGCCGTTCGATCACGGATTCCCGGTCCGGATGGTGGTCCCCGGCCTGTACGGATACGTCTCCGCGACCAAGTGGATCGTCGACTTCGAGGTCACCAAGTTCTCGGACTTCAGCGCCTACTGGACCGACCGTGGCTGGTCGGTCGAGGCGCCGATCAAGACCTCCTCGCGGATCGACGTACCGAAGGGTTTCGCCCGGATCAAGGCCGGACCCGCCGTTGCGGCCGGTACCGCCTGGGCTCAGCGCCGCGGCATCACCAAGGTCGAGGTGCAGGTCGACGACGGCGACTGGCAGCCCGCGAAGCTCGCGGCCGAGAACAGCATCGACACCTGGCGTCAGTGGACCTTCCGCTGGGACGCGACGCCGGGCAACCACACACTCACCGTCCGGGCGACAGACGCCACGGGACAGGTGCAGACCGCCGACCGTGCGGCGCCACGACCCAACGGGTCGAGCGGCCTGCACAACACGGTGGTGATGGTCGAGTGACTCGGCCGCTCCACCCGCAAGCCCCCACCAGCTGACGGCTTCTCAGCAGGTCGCAGCAGCACATCCCCACCCCAAGGAGAACGATCGTCATGTCGCACACCCTCAAGCGCGTCGTCCTGGCCGCTTCCGCCGTTTCGTTGCTGTTCGCAACCGCTGCCTGTGGTGGCGGCGACGACAGCTCCAGCAGCAGCTCTCCCTCGGCCAGCACTTCCACCTCGACCTCGGCTCCGGCCGAGACCCCGTCGGCGTCGGCGTCGATGGACAACGCCGCCGGCCTGGTCGGCCCGGGCTGCGCCGACTACGCCAAGGCCAACCCGACCGGCGCCGGCTCGGTCGACGGCATGGCCGCCGCCCCGGTCGCCACCGCCGCGTCGGGTAACCCGCTGCTCAAGACCCTGGTCGCCGCGGTCTCGGGCAAGCTGAACCCGAAGGTCGACCTGGTCTCGACGCTCAACGGCGGCGAGTTCACCGTGTTCGCCCCGATCGACTCGGCGTTCGCGAAGATCCCGGCCGCGACCATCAACACCTTGAAGACCGACTCGGCGCTGCTGTCGTCGATCCTGACCTACCACGTCGTCCCCGGCCAGCTCGACCCGGCCGCGGTCGTCGGTAAGCAGACCACCGTGCAGAAGGGCGCCGTCACCGTCACCGGCTCCGGTGACACCTTGATGGTCAACAACGCCAAGGTCATCTGCGGTGGCGTGAAGACCGCCAACGCGACCGTTTACCTGATCGACACCGTGCTGATGCCCCCGGCGGCCTGACCTCCAGCTCCACCCGGCCGCCCGGGTATTCTGTTGCTAACCGCAACGAATCTTGGTCGGCTGACCACCTGCACCAAAGCCCCACAGCTCCAGACCGATTGGGCGGCGCCTCTTCTGCCGAGGCACCGCCCAGTCTCACGTCTGTCACACCTGGCTTTGCCACCTCACCCAGCCAGTTTTCGGGTGGCCTGGCCAGGATCGCCGCACGACACTTGCCTGATGGTGACAACTCCTAGTCCGATCATCGACTCGGTGGTGCGCTCGGTCTGTGGCCGCGGCGTCGAGCGACTCGTACCCCTGGCCGGCGGCGGGATGAACGAGACCTACCGCGCCGAACTCGCCGGCGAGCTCGCTGTGGTGATCCGGATCGCGCGTCAGGCCACGCCGTGGTTCACCGACGAGGCGCACCTCATGACACAAGCGCGGGCCGTTCACTCGAGGAAGCCTCGAGCGACACCTCTGCTGCTGATCTCGAGCGGTTGGGCATGGACGCCGGTGAGGTTTTGGCGCGGGTGGACAGCGTGGTCCCGGACGACCACCGAGGCATCCGGCACGCGCTCCGGTTACCCGACCAGCATGAAGTCAGCCGGGTCGCACTCATCGTCAGGGAAACACTCGGTCAGGCAGCAGCCGTGGTAGTCGAGCGTGGCGCCGACTTCCTGCGCCAAGAGGTGCTGACCCGTACCGCGCCCTGGCCCGTACTGGTCCACGGGGAGCACTCGAAAAGCTCGGTTGGAAGAACCCCGCTTCGCAGGCGCAGTTCCGACGCTGCGTGGAGGTAGTCGCCCGGTATACGCCGTCTTGATCCCCGACGGCATCCCGCTGGGACGGCAGCGAGGTGACTTCCAGGGTGCGAGGTCGGCAGGTGAGTCGGCTCCGAGGGAGCCGCCCGCCTCGGGGTGCGGACTATGGCGGCGCCGCCGACATTACGCAGCTGTGCCTACCGGCGCAGGTCGGCCCGCACGTGCGCGATCTTGTGCTCGGTGGTCAGGGTGAGGTCGAAGATCCCGCCGATGCGGCCCTCGGGGAACTCGCCGGTGAACTCGACCTCGACGTGGACGTGCCCGTCGCGTGGCTCAGTGCTGAGCAACCGAGTCTGGGTGTTGTAACCGACGAAGTAGGACTGGAAGTACTCGTTGATCCCCGCGTGTCCCTCGAAGACCTTCCCGACGGAAGGGTCGTCCAGCACGGCGTCTTCGGTGAAGAACGCCAGGTACGCGGCGGAGTCGTGAGTGTTGGTCGCGGCGATCCAGTCGGCGATGGAGTCGTCGTGCTCGGTGATGGGCCCGCCGCGGCCCGGTGTGCGGTAGTGGTCGAGCGGCATCTCATCCACCTTCGTGGTCGTCAAGCGGCGCGTTCGGCCGCCTGTATGGCCAAAGCCTGCGGCGGCGTGAACCCGCTCGGGAAGGGTGGGCGAACCAGGGAGGACTACACCCCCTCAACATTCCCGCCCGACTCGAAACTTCTCTCGGACCTGTGGCATTATGTTTTTGTACCGCACGTTATAAAAATCGAAGTCAGCATTCCTGCAGGAGGTGACCATGGCTGGACCGGGCAGGCCGCGCGCCTTCGATATCGATGAGGCGCTGGATGCCGCGGTGGAGGTGTTCTGGCGTCGCGGCTTCGCCGCCGCGAGCCTGTCGGAGCTCGCCGCAGCGATGGGGATCAACAAGCCCAGCGTCTACGGGGCGTTCGGTGACAAGGCTCGGCTATTCCAGGCGGCGCTACACCGGTATGTCGAGCGCAACATGGGTTACGTCACGGACGCACTGGAGCAGCCCTCGGCGCGAGAGTGCGCGCGGGCGTTCCTCGTCGGCAACGCGCTCGCAGTGACCGCGCCCGGGCGACCGGCCGGCTGCTTGTCGGTGCAGGCCGTCGCCACGCCGGACGACTCGGGTGAGTACGCCGTACTCGCAGAGAACCGCGCCACGGTCCAGCGACTGTTCGCGGACCGGTTCCGGCAGGCGATCGCCGACGGGGACCTGCCCGGCAGCGAGGACCCCGACGAGCTCGCCACGTTCCTCATCACGCTCAGCAGCGGTTTCGCCATCCGCGCCGCAGACGGAACCCCGCGGGAATCCCTGGTGGCATTGGCAGAGCGGGCTGTGACCGTCTTTCCCGTATCAGTGGCCGACTCTCGATCCGCCACCTCGAAGGAGAACACCCATGCCTGATTCCCCATCGTCGCTCGCGGCCGCCCGCGAGCAGGCCCTCGCCGTCCGCTCCCTCTACGAAGTCCTGGAAGAGCGGTTCAACGGCAAGACGTGGTCGTTGCACGAGTTGATGATCGGCTTCTCCAACGACGTCGGTCATATCGGACGTCTGCTCCTGGCCCACGACGGCACCTGGGCCATCGAGGGGGACCCGCGCGCGGAACTGGAGCACAAGCTCGCTGAGTCGATGTGGTGGACGTTCGTCCTGGCCGACAAGCTCGACATCGACATCGACGTGGCCTACGCCCGGACCATGGACCGCATCCGCACCGGCCTGGAATCCACTGTCGCCCGCACCGCGCCCGCCAGGCCCGAGCAGAACTGATCCACCACCTGACCCGCCACACCGCACGATCCTCCAAGGAGCACCCATGCTGACGACCCAGCACACCGACCACCTGCAGGCCGCCGACGACCCCGAGCACGTCCGTACACCAGCGGTGACCTATGTCGCTGTCCTGGGCGGCGGAGCGCCGGGGACCGACGAGTTCTACCGCAAGAAGACTCTGGTCACCGACATCGCGGACCAGCTCACCCAGGCAACCGGCTCCGCACCGGTCGAGGAGATCCAGTACTGGTACCCGGAGGGTTCGGAACCTGTCGAGATCGCCGACTTCTACAGCGTCAACCCGATCTCGTCCCTGCGCTACCGGGTCCTGTCCCAGATCCCTACCGGCACCACCCAGGAGGATGTCGACGCCGCTCGCGCCCGAGCGGCCGGCGCCGCGGACACGGCATCCGACGAGGTGACCGTCTTCATCGTTCCAGAGCAGGACGTCGTCCAGGTCATGCACCACGGCCCGTTCGCCGAAGAGTTCGCCACGCTCGGACGGCTCGGTGAGTTCGCGCGCCAGCGCGGTCTCCGCCGCAACGGCCCGCACCACGAGGTCCACCTGGACGCCTTCACCCGCAGCACGCCCCAGGACACACTGCGCACGATCCTGCGTGACCCGGTCGCCTGAGCGGCCGACGGCATCTTCCCGTACGGCGGGGAGCGGCTGCTCTCCACCACACCAAGGGTCGGCGACGGCTGCATCCGTCGCTGGACGAACGCGCCGTACGGCGACACTCCGGGTGCCGTGCGGCGGCATTCCGGGTGCCGTGCGGCGGCATTCCGGGTGCCGTGCGGCGGTACTCCGGGTGCCGTGCGGCGGTACTCCGGGCCACCCGAGACAGGGAGCAGCACACCCTGCCTGAGTTGGCTGACCGCGGTTAGCCTGAAGTACATGGCGACATCACCTGGTCCCCTCGGCGACTTCCTGCGTGCCCAGCGCTCCCGCCTCACACCCGCTGACGTCGGCCTGCCCGATGTCGGTGCTCGACGGGTCTCCGGGTTGCGGCGCGAAGAGGTCGCCGTGCTGGCCGGCGTCAGTGCCGACTACTACAGCCGGCTCGAACAGGGCCGCGAACGCACACCGTCAGCACAAGTCGTGGACGCCTTGTGCACCGCCCTGCGACTGAGTCCGGACGCCCGCGACCACACCTTCCGCCTCGCAAAGCTCGCACCCGCCTCCCAGCCGGAGCCCGGGCCGGTCAGTCCCGAACTGCTGCAACTCATGGACGCCTTCCCGCAGGCCGCCGCCTACGTCGTCGACCCCGGCTTTCAGATTCTCGCCGCCAACACCACAGCCAAAGCACTCCTGGGCCCGTCGCAACTGGCCCTCGGGGCGTTCGACTTCCTGTTCGTCGACCCCACGGCACGCACCTACTTCGCCCACTGGGACCACGTCGCACGCGCCGCGGTCAGCGCCCTGCGTCTGGCCGCGGGCTTCGCCAGGCCTCATCCGGCCGTGCCTCCGCTCGTCTCCCGCATGCTCGCCGGGTCTCCAGAGTTCGCGTCCTTCTGGGCGGACCAGACCGTTGCCGGCCTCAGCCTGACCGAGAAGGTCATCAACCACCCCGACATCGGCCGGATCACCCTGACCTACCAGACGCTCGACGTCCGCGAAGTACGCGGACAGCAGCTCACCGTCGCAACCGCCCCAGCAGGAAGCCCGAGCGCGGACGCCCTCGGCCTTCTGGGCGCGCTCGAGGCCACCCGGACCACGCAACCGTAAGAGCACGGCTGGCATGCACCAAGGGCGTCCGCGGATGCGAACCTCGCCCTTGGTTGCACTGCAGCAGGCCGACATCGTCATGAGGCCTGGTCCAGTTGGTGAAGCAGGTCGACGAACGGGGAGGACAACCCGGGAGCGGAGTCGCCCAAGGGGCGGGTCGCCGGCTGCCAGCCGTTCCTGCCGGCCAGGTAGATCCACGGGCTCAGTGGACCAGGGTCGGTGGCGTACGAGCGGCCGGCCAGGTTGAGCATCAGGCCGAGGGCTGGGATCACCGACAGGTCGGCGATCACGTGCACGAGCAGCAGGTTGCGGACCGGCATCGCCGCCAGTACGCCGTATCGCGGGTTCTCGATCTGGAGCGATTCCCGCAGGACGGTGTCGAGCACGAGGGCTCGCGAGGCGGCGAAGTCGTGGCCGGTGACCAGGGCGACCCGAGTGCCGTCGTGCTCGGCGTAGGTGACCGTGTCAGTCAGTGATCGAAGGTTGCGCAGACCGTAGGACTCGGCTGCCGCCCAGCTGAGGCCGAGATCCGTCTCCGGGTCGAGATACATGGTGATCGTGCCGTCGGTGGTCGTGGCAGGGACCGACAGCAGACCGGGCACGAACTCCGGTGCCGAACTGGTCAGTCGTGGCTCCAGTGAGTCCTTGACGGCCAGCCGCTGTAGGAGCTCACGTCGCGGATCGGCCGGAGCCGGCGGCGGGCCGTGCCGCACGGCGTGTGCCAGCCGGTCGAAGTGCTCGCCGACCAGCCGTGGCCAGTGGTCCGGCCGCTGCCCGGCGACGATCCTCGCCAGGTTCGTCAGCCCTGCCTCGAACCGGCCACTCGGTGGCGAGTCCGGATGCAGGACCAGCGCCCCGGCGCCGTCGTACCGCGCGGGCAGTGCGTGGCGGGCGGCGGCCTCGAGACTCAGCCGCACCAGGTGTGCGGCCTCGGCCCGGGACAGCGGCGCGAGCGCCTCGGGTTCGTTGCCCAGGGCCCGCTCGGTGGAGTCGTCGTGAGTGATCATGCTGTCCACCTCCTTCGACAGAGAAAGTACGAGCGTCCGGCCGATCGACGGCCGGTACTTCGCGGCCTGTGGACAACCGCCGGATATTCTGCGAGCCGACCCACCTGCCGACGCAGTACCGAGGAGCGACCCGATGCCCGCCACCCCCAGCGCAGACCGGACGCCGGCCGACGGCGGTCCGCGCCCCGAGGTGACGAGCCGCTCCGCGTCGGCCACCCGGCTCTCGCTCTCGCACATCACCGCCCAGCACGAGACCAACCTGCTCGGCACCGTGCACGGTGGCGTGGTGATGACGCTGGTCGACTCGGTCGCCGGTGTCGTCGCGGCCCGGCACTCGGGTGGTCCGGCGGTGACCGCCTCGATGGACGAGATGGTCTTCCTGGTCCCGGTCAGGGTCGGCGACGTCGTGCACTTCACCGCTCAGGTGAACTGGACCGGCCGCAGCTCGATGGAGGTCGGCGTGCGGATCACGGCCGATCGCTGGGACGCGGTCGGCCCGCAGGTCCACGTCGCCACGGCGTACCTGGTGTTCGTGGCGGTCGACGAGGAAGGCAAGCCGCGCGCGGTACCGCAGGTGGTGCCGGAGACCGACGAGGACCACCGGCGGATGCGCGAGGCGGAGATCCGCCGCAGCCACCGGCTGGCCCGGCGGCAGGCGATCATCGACTCCCGCGAGCCGACCGAGGAAGCCGTGGTGGCAGCAGCCCCGGCAGCGCCCACAGAGCGCTCAGGGTCCAAGAAGTGAACCTGTTGCACGGCGCCCGCCGCAACCCGTCCGCGATCCTCCTGGTCGTCCAGCTGCTCGGCGTCCTGGTCTACCCGGCGATGGAGGGCTCACGTGGCGGCCGAGTCGCGTTCGAGATCCTCGGCATCGTCGTCCTCACGCTCGCCGTCTTCTCGGTCCGCTCGACCCCGGGACTCACCTGGGTCAGCGTCTGTCTCGGCATCCCGGCGGTCGTCCTGTCGCTGGTGGACGCCATCCGACCGACCGAGGCGATCGTGCCGATCTCCGGGGTGCTCCATGCCGCCTTCTACTTCTACGCCGCCTACAGCCTGCTGCGCTACATGCTGTCCGACCACGACGTGAGTGTGGACGAGCTCTATGCCACCGGCGCCACCTTCACCTTGGTGGCCTGGGGTTTCGCCTACCTCTTCGTCTTCGTCCAGGCGCTGGTCCCGGGCAGCTTCACCGCGGCGGTCAACCCGACCGCCGATCGCAGCTGGATGGAGCTGCTCTTCCTCAGCTTCACCACCCTGTCGAGCACCGGCCTGAGCGACATCGTGCCGATCACCTCCTGGGGACGCTCAGTGGTGATGATCGAGCAGCTGGCCGGCCTCGGGTACGTCGCGATGGTCGTCTCCAGGCTGGTCGGCCTGACCGTCGCCAAGCGTCGCGCCTAGCTTCGCGGCCAACCCGCCAGCAGGTCCGCTGCCGCCCGCCGCGCGACCTCCGGCGCGTGCTCCATCGCAGCCACCCGGTAACAGACCAGCGCCCCTTCGTGGAGCAGGAGCAACCGGTCGGCCAGCTCTTCGACCTGTTCGAACCCACCTTGCGCGGCCTGTGCCAGGAACTCCGCCCGCATCCACTGTTTCTGCGCCACGATCACCGGCATCGCCGGGTGGTCCGGCGCTGCCAGCTCGACGCTCGCGTTGATGAAGCCGCAGCCGCGCCGCGACTCGGCCATCCAGTCCGTCAGCGCCGCGAACAGCGCCAGGATCATCTCCTCGGGTGACGACGGCCGCCGCTCGGTCAGCTGGTCGTCGAGAAACGTGTGCCAGACCCGGTTGCGCCGTTCCAGGTACGCCGCGATCAGGTTGTCCTTCGACCCGAACCGGTCGTACAGCGTCTTCTTCGTCACCTCGGCCGCAGCCGCGATCGCGTCGACCCCGACCGTCCGGATCCCGTGCTCGTAGAACAGCATCGATGCCGCGGTCAGGATGCGCTCACCCGCCGGTGTCAGGCGCTCCGCCTCGAGCCCGCCGCGGTTCGTCAGGAGTCTCGCCTGCTGGTCGACCATACTGACAGTATACCGACCGGTATGGTTACTTGGGATCCATGATCACTCCAAGGGCACTTCCGCTCCTCGCCGGAACAGGATTCGTCGTGTTCTGGAGTTGCGGCTTCATCGGCGCCCGCTGGGGCACGGAGTACACGTCGGCCTTCGACTTGCTCGCCTGGCGGTACGTCGTCGCCGGGGCCCTCGCCGCCGCGGTACTGCTGAAGCGCAGGCCGAAGCTGACGAGTGCCGACCTGATCACTCACGCTGTGATGGCGCTCCTGACGCAGTGCCTGTACCTAGGCCTCATCTTCACCGGTATCGACCACGGCATCTCCGCAGGTGTCACGGCTCTCATCGGTTCGTTGCAGCCGATCCTGATCGCCACGCTGGCCGGTCCGCTGCTGAAGGAACGAGTCAGCGGCAGACAATGGATCGGTCTGGTCCTCGGGGTGGCCGGCGTAGCGCTGGTCGTTGCGGACGACCTGAGCGCCGGCCACGCGAAAGCGGTGGTCTTCCTGCTCCCACTGGGCGGACTGCTCGGTCTGGTGGCCGGCACGCTCTGGGACCGGCGCCGGAAGCCGACGACCAGTCTGCTGGATGCGCTGTGCCTGCAGAGCCTTGTCTCCTGCGTGTTCTTCGTCGTGGTCGCCGCGGCGACCAGCCAACTGACCGTACCGCGGGAACTGCAGTTTTACGGCGCAGTCCTGTGGCTGGTCGTGCTGGCCACCGGTGGTGGCTGGGGCCTCTATCTCGTGAACCTCGAACTGGCGGGCGCCACCAAGATCAGCGCCCTGCTCTATCTGGTGCCGCCGACCACGATGGTCTTCGCCTTCGTGCTGTTCGGTGAGACCATCGGCGCGCTCGCGGTCGGCGGAATGCTGCTCTGCACGCTGGCTGTTCTGCTGATCACGGCCCGCCCGGGCGGCAGGAGGACCAGGATCTCGTTACGCTGCGACAATGGCGGAACCACGGTGGCTGGATGACCAAGAGCAGCGGGCCTGGCGAGCGTTCATCGCGGCCCAGCGCGTGGTGAACGGCCGGATCGAGCAGCAACTGCAGCGTGACGCCGGGATGCCGCACACGTACTTCGAGATCCTGGTCCGGCTGGCCGACGCGAACGACGGCCGGCTGCGGATGAGTGAGCTCGCCGTCTCCACCCTCGGCTCGCGCAGCCGGTTGTCCCACGCGGTGAACCGGCTCGAGAAGGTCGGCTGGGTCCGCCGGGAGGGAATCGAGTCGGATCGCCGCGGCCAGGTCGCGATCATCACCGACGAGGGCCGGCAGAAGCTCAGGGACACCGCGCCCGGCCATGTCGAAACCGTGCGGCAGGCCGTCTTCGACGCGCTCAGCCCCGAGCAGGTCGACCAACTGCTGGACATCTGCGCGGCGCTGGCCCGGCACTCCGGTGGCACCTACGACAGCGCGGTCTGGGAGTCGAAGGCGTCCGGTCCCTCGGCCTGATCGCGCGATGGGCAAGAATGACGGCGATGAAGATTTCGGGAAGCCGGGCACTGGCCGTGGCGGGTGCGGCCACCCTGCTCGCAGGTTGCGGCGGCACGGACACACCCACAGCGGGGCCTGGCACTGCGCCCTCGTCCACGGTCACCCGGCAGACCTCACCGCCGGGCACACCCACCGGGACGCCCCCGCCGCCCAGCCAGTCTCCCGGGACGCCCAGCACTCCACCGACCGGCTGTGTCGATCAGAAGCTGCGGCAGCTGACCCCCCGCGAGCAGGCGGCCCAGCTGATCATGACCGGCATCAGCACCAACGGCATGACCTCGGCAGAGCAGGCCATCGCTGACGCCCAGAAGCCAGGCGGCTTGCTGCTGATGGGCCCTGGCGGCAGCGCCGACCACACCCGTACGGCGATGGCCAAGGCCAGTACGACGGCCACGGTGAAAGGCATCCGCCCCTTCGTCGCGGCCGACCAGGAAGGCGGCAAGATCCAGCGTCTCAAGGGCCCTGGGTTCGACCGCATTCCCGCTGCCACCGTGCAGGCGACCTGGTCGGGCGACAAGCTCACGGCGCGAGCAAAGACGTGGGGCGGCCAGCTCAAGCAGGCCGGCGTGAACATGGACCTCGCGCCGGTCGCAGACGTCGTACCGGCGTCTCTCGGGGACGACAACGCGCCCATCGGAGCGCTGGATCGTGGCTACGGCAACACTCCGGAGAAGGTGAGTCCGCAGGTCACCGCCTTCGTCAAGGGGATGAACGCCGCCGGGGTGATGACCTCGGTCAAGCACTTCCCGGGCCTCGGCCGGGTCAAGGGCAACACCGACTTCTCCTCGGGAGTGGTCGACACCGTCACCACTCGCGACGACGACGATCTCGCCCCGTTCGAGGCCGGGATCAAGGCCGGATCCGAGCTGGTGATGGTCTCCACCGTCACCTACACCAAGATCGACCCGAAGAACCGTGCGGTGTTCTCACCGACGATCATCGGCGGGATGCTGCGCGGCGACCTCGGGTACGCCGGTGTCGTGATCACCGACGACGTCGGGGCGGCCGCAGAGGTCGCGTCGGTGCCGGCCGGGCAGCGGGCGACCCGGTTCGTCGCTGCGGGCGGCGACATCGTCATCACCGCCAAGGCCTCGCTGACGTCGACCATGGTCGAGGCGCTGGTCGCGAAAGCCCAGCAGGACAAGCAGTTCGCCGCCGCGGTGCAGGCCAGCGTCCGCCGGGTGCTCATGCTCAAGCAGAACCGTGGCCTGCTGAGCTGCGGATGAGCACGCCCGGGCAGGAGCCGGACTACCGCTTCACGCTCGCGAACGAACGCACCTACCTGGCCTACCTGCGGACGTCGCTGGCGTGCTACGCGGGCGGGCTGTCCGCAGTACAGTTCCTGGACCTCGGGCCTGGTCGATGGCCCGCCCGGATCATCGGGATCGTCCTGGTCACCGCCGGGATCGCCACCACGGCAGGCGCCTTCCGGCGCTGGCAGGCCAACCAGATCGCGATCCGAACGGGCGGACCTCTGCCCGTGACCAGGCTACCTTTGGTGCTGGGGGCAACGATTGCCGTCGTGGGGCTGATCGGGCTGCTGTTCAGCTTGTGGCGATGACCACACAACGTGATCCTGGTCTCCAGCCCGAGCGGACGTTGCTCGCCTGGCGCCGTACGTCGCTGGGCCTGATCGTCAACGGCGGCCTGCTGCTTGCCTCCGGCCACGGTACGTCGGACGTCCGGCTGGGCCTCGGCATCGTCGTCACGGTGCTCACCCTGGGCTGCTGGGCCGCCGTCAGCGCGGTCTACCGCCGGGGCGTCCGGCCGAGCGCGCTGGGATCCGAGCGGGTACTGCGGCTGGCGGCCGGTCTGGTGCTCGCTGTGGGGCTGATCGACCTCTACGCGGTCGTCACACGCTGAAGTCTTCCGGTCACTTTCCGGTCGGATTGAGTCTGCGTGTTCATCATCTCGCGGTACCTTGACCAGGCGGATGCTTCGTCAACGGTCCGTTGCCCCTAGCATGTTCACGGTTTGTCCCTCGTTCACCCGGAGCTTGAAGTGCGGTTACGTCTGCGTCCGAACGACCCGACGTTCTACGACCTGTTCACCGAGTCCGCCAATCACCTGGTGGACGGATCCCGCATTCTCGCTGAGCTGCTCGGCAGCACGGCCGGATCGGGACTGTCCGCGAGCCACCAGATCGCCGTCCAGATGAAGGACGCCGAGCACGCTGCCGACGAGACGACCCACTCGATCATCCGCCGGGTCAACTCGACGTTCGTGACGCCGTTCGACCGGGAGGACATCTACCGGCTGGCCTCCGATCTCGACGACGTGATGGACTTCATGGAGGAGGCCGTCGACAACGTCCACCTCTTCGGCCTGGACAGCCTGCCGGCCGAGGTGGCCGAGCAGATCGAGGTGCTGCAGCGGATGGCCACCCTGACGGCCGAGACGATGCCGCGGCTGCGCACGATGAAGGATCTGGCCGAGTACTGGATCGAGGTCAACCGGCTGGAGAACACCGGTGACGCGGTCCACCGCCGGATCATCGCGAAGCTGTTCAGCGGCGAGTTCGACGCGCTGACGGTGATGAAGGTGAAGACCGTGGTCGACCTGCTGGAGGCCGCCATCGACGCCTTCGAGCACGTCGCGAACACGGTCGAACAGATCGCCGTCAAGGAGAGCTGAGCGTGGAGTTCGCGCTCGTCATCGCGGTCATCGTCATCGCGCTCGCCTTCGACTACACCAACGGTTTCCACGACGCCGCGAACGCGATCGCGACCTCGGTCTCCACCCGGGCACTGACGCCGCGGGTCGCCCTGGTGATGGCGGCGGTGATGAACTTCGTCGGCGCCTTCCTCGGCACCGAGGTCGCCGACACCGTCGGCAAGGGCATCATCACCGTCCCCGGTGGGCAGCACGGGCTGGTGGTGGTGATCGCCGCCCTGATCGGCGCGATCACCTGGAACCTGATCACCTGGTACTTCGGGCTGCCGTCCTCGTCCTCGCACGCCCTGATCGGCGGCCTGGTCGGTGCCGGGCTGGCCTCCACCAGCGTGGTGCTGTGGTCCGGCATCGTCGACAAGGTCGTCATCCCGATGGTGCTGTCACCGGCCATCGGCTTCCTCGGCGCCTTCGCGGTGATGACCGCGATCCTGTGGATCTTCCGGCGCAGCAACCCCGGCAGGACCACCCGCGGCTTCCGGCTGGCGCAGTCGCTGTCGGCGGCCGCGATGGCGCTCGGCCACGGTCTGCAGGACGCCCAGAAGACGATGGGCGTGATCTTCCTGGCGCTGCTGACCACCGGGCACGTGGACAAGGACGACGGCATCCCGATCTGGGTCAAGATCGCCGCCGCGACCGCGATCTCGGCGGGCACCTACGCGGGTGGCTGGCGGATCATGCGGACCCTCGGCCGCCGGATCATCCACCTCGACCCCGCGCGGGGGTTCGCCTCCGAGGCGGTCGCCGCGACCGTGCTGTACGTGATGGCGATCGGCCTGCACGCGCCGGTGTCGACCACGCACACGATCACCTCTGCCGTGATGGGCGCGGGCGCCACCAAGCGGCTCTCGGCGGTTCGCTGGGGAGTGGCCAAGGGCATCATCACGGCCTGGGTGCTGACCATCCCGGCAGCGGGCGTGGTGGCGGCCGGCGTCTACGCGGTCGCCCACCTGATCCTCGAGTAGCAGGACCCTGAGCGGACCGGTCCTGAGATCGGTCCGCCGGCGACGTCAGCGGTTCCAGCGACGGACGGACTTGGCGACGTCCTTGGGCCGCAGCGAGGCGACGGCGCTCTCCCAGTTGTTGTAGAGCGAGTCGCCGAGCAGGGTGAGGCTCAGGAACGCCTGCGGGCGCACCGCCATCACCCAGGTCGCGGCGGCGGCATGACCCTGCTGGTGCAGCAGCCGGTCGGCCGTGTCCTCGATCCGCCTCTTGTGGCCGTCGGGCGGCATGTTGATGGTCGCCCAGGCCTTGACGATCGCCGAGTCCTTGGCCGTCATCTGGGCCAGATAGGTCAGCGGCCCCCGCCAGGCCCCGCGGCGGCCGAGATTGGCCAGGCTCTCCAGCGGGAACCAGCCGTTCTGGCAGCGCCGGCCGTTCACCGCCGACTCGATCTCCCTGGCCTGCTCCGGGCGCAGGTTCTGCGTCGCCCAGTAGAGGAAGTAGACCCCGACGTCGGGGATCTCCTCCGCGACGTTGTCGGGAATGCTCAGCTTCCCCGGCTCGAAGAGGTGCAGCTCCTCGTCTGGTCCGTACAAGATCGTCATTTCCCCCCGCCCAGCCTGATGACCGCAGGCAGGGGCGTCCGGGGCGGAACGCGGCCAGCCTGCCGTCGAGAGGGACCCCCCAGGTCCAGCTTTCGACTACTACCAAAGGTTCTTGGTACCCCTGGCTCGGCGCCCGGTCAAGCCCTCGTCCGGATACCGATTACCGCTATAACTGGCCGGAGCGTGCGGGGTTACTGCCTACTTGCGGCGTTTCGCGGCCCGGGCCCGGAGTTCCTCGGCGTCGAGCTGGTCGGCCTGCTCAGGCGTCGGCGCGCCCCCGCCGTACGACGCGGGCAGCCACCACGCACCGGCCGGCTTCTCCGGATAGGCACTGATCGTCCGGGCCAGCATCGCGGCCATCGTGGTGCGCAGCCGGTCGGTCGCCTCGACGGCGTCGTCCTCGAGGGAGACCCGCTGCGGCTCGCCGACCGTGATCGAGACCTGCTGGTGCCGGGAGAAGTCGCGCGGGTGGTCCTTGGTCATCATCCGCTGGGTGCCCCACAGGATCATCGGGATCACCGGTACGCCGGCCTCGGCCGCCATCCGGACCGCGCCGGACTTGAACTCCTTCAGCTCGAACGACCGGCTGATGGTGGCCTCGGGGAAGACCCCGACCACCTCGCCGTCGGCCAGGTAGCGGATCGCCTGCCGGTACGACGTCGCGCCCGCGCCGCGGTCCACCGGGATGTGGTGCATCGCGCGCATCAGCGGACCGGAGTACCGGTTGCGGAAGAGCACCTCCTTGGCCATGAACCGGACCATCCGCTTGCTCGGCTGCGCCCCGAACCCGCCGACCATGAAGTCGGCGTAGCTGATGTGGTTGATCGCCAGCACGGCACCGCCGGTCCGCGGGATGTGCTCCGTTCCGACCATGGTGAGCCGCAGGTCGAGCAGCTTGAAGCCGGTCTTGACGAGGCCGATCACCGGCGGATACACAATGTCGCGCATGAGCCGACGCTACCGGGTCGGTCAACGCCACGCGGCCCCAGCACGCGGTCCGCGGACGGCCGTTAGAGTGACGGCGACAAGTTGATACCGCGGGAGCTCGCGCTGTAGCGGGCTGAGAGGGCGGCTGGGTTTCGATCCCGGTGCCGCCGACCGCCGAACCTGTCCGGGTAATTCCGGCGTAGGGAGCAGCATCGTGACAACTATCGACAACTCTGTCCGGCCGCAGGTCACCACCGGGCCGATCTCGGGATCAGAGAAGATCTACACCGGTGAGCTGCGAGTACCGCGGCGACGGGTCAATCTCACCAACGGGGAGCACTTCGACCTCTACGACACCTCGGGGCCGTACACGGACTCCACCGCCGAGATCGACGTCCAGGCAGGGCTTCCGCCCGTACGCCGGGAGTGGGTGGCCGGCCGTGAGCCGCTGACCCAGCTGGCGCACGCGCGCGCCGGGACGATCACCGAGGAGATGCGGTACGTCGCCGTCCGGGAGAACGTCGAGCCCGAGTTCGTCCGCGCCGAGGTGGCGCGGGGGCGGGCGGTGATTCCGGCCAACCACCGGCATCCGGAGTCCGAGCCGATGATCATCGGCAAGAAGTTCCTGGTGAAGGTGAACGCGAACATCGGCAACTCGGCCGTCTCCAGCTCGGTCGAGGAGGAGGTGGAGAAGCTGGTCTGGGCCACCCGGTGGGGTGCCGACACGGTGATGGACCTGTCGACCGGCAAGAACATCCACGCCACCCGCGAGTGGATCCTGCGCAACTCGCCGGTCCCGATCGGCACGGTGCCGCTCTACCAGGCGCTGGAGAAGGTGAAGGGCGATCCGGCCGAGCTGTCCTGGGACGTGTACCGCGACACGGTGATCGAGCAGTGCGAGCAGGGTGTCGACTACATGACCGTGCACGCCGGCGTCCTGCTGCGGTACGTGCCGCTGACCGCGCGGCGGATCACCGGCATCGTCTCCCGCGGTGGCTCGATCATGGCGGCCTGGTGCCTCGCGCACCACCAGGAATCCTTCCTGTACACGCATTTCGAGGAACTCTGCGAGATCCTGCGCGCGTACGACGTGACCTTCTCGCTGGGCGACGGACTGCGGCCCGGCTGTATCGCCGATGCCAACGACGCCGCTCAGTTCGCCGAGCTGCGGACGCTGGGGGAGCTGACCAGGATCGCCTGGGAGCACGACGTCCAGGTGATGATCGAGGGTCCCGGGCACGTGCCGATGGACAAGATCGCGGAGAACGTCCGGCTCGAGGAGGAGCTGTGCGGCGAGGCGCCGTTCTACACCCTGGGGCCGTTGGCCACCGATGTCGCGCCTGCCTACGACCACATCACCAGCGCGATCGGCGCGGCCCAGATCGGCTGGCTGGGGACGGCGATGCTCTGCTACGTCACGCCCAAGGAGCATCTCGGGCTGCCGGACCGCGACGACGTCAAGACCGGCGTGATCACCTACAAGATCGCTGCCCATGCGGCCGATCTGGCCAAGCGGCACCCGGGCGCGCAGGACTGGGACGACGCGTTGTCGACGGCCCGGTTCGAGTTCCGCTGGGAGGACCAGTTCAACCTGTCGCTGGATCCCGACACGGCCCGCTCGTACCACGACGAGACGCTGCCGGCCGAGCCCGCCAAGACGGCGCACTTCTGCTCGATGTGCGGGCCGAAGTTCTGCTCGATGCGGATCACCGCCGACATCCGCAAGTACGCCGAGGAGAACGGGCTGGACTCCGCCGAGGCGATCGAGGCCGGCTTCGCGGAGATGTCGGCAACCTTCAAGGCCAAGGACTCCAAGCTCTACCTGCCGCTGGCCGACTGACGGAGCTCGACCTGCCGGCTGCCGCAGCCGGCTGACCAGGCGCCCCTGGCCGCATCGGCTGGGGGCGCCGCGGTTCGCCCTGCCCGGCGTGGAATTCCGGACCGGCCGGTCCGCGGGCCGAGCGGCCCGGGAACGTCCTGACTCCGTGTGAGAATGCCGGAGAGTCGGGATGCGGGAGGGGCCGGATCCAGCGGAGAATGAGGAAATCGGTGGCCATCGGGATGATCACGGTGAGTGATCGGGCGAACCGGTTCAGGTTTTTCCCTTCACTCTGCGTGAATAAGGTTGTAGCCTTAATCAGCGTTGGGAAGGAGGTGCAGGACCAGTGGTCTTCGTTCTCACGGTAGATCAGCGAGGCAGCCGAAGCACGAGCGATCTCGTACCCGAGCTGCTGACTACGCTCAATCGGCGGCCGCGCCGCATCGGGCTCCTGCGCAAGTTCGAGCGGACGGCGGGAGACGAGGTCCAGGGAGTGCTCTCGGAGGCACGCGCCACCGTCGACGTGATCGTGCAGCTGCTGCGCGCGGACACCTGGTACGTCGGTCTCGGAGTCGGCGCCGTCGACCAGCCACTGCCCCGCAGTACGAGGGCAGGCAGCGGTGACGCCTTCGTCTTGGCGCGCGAGGCGGTGAACCGGGCCAAGATCAGTCCCCACCACGTGAACGTCGTCGGCGCCAACGAGCACCTGGCAGAGCAGGCGGAGAGCGTGCTGTGGCTGATGGCCTCGGTACTGCGTCGCCGCAGCGACCGCGGCTGGGAAGTGGCCGACCTGTTGACCGAAGGCCTCAGCAGGCGGGAGATCGGCGTGAAGCTCGGAATCAGCCAGTCCGCGGTGACCCAGCGGGCGCAGGCGGCCGGCTTCGCCGAGGAACAGCGCGGGCGAGTGCTCGCAGCTGAGTTGCTAGAGGCAGGGGACGCTGCATGACGGCGGCAGTACTGGCGCTGGCCGGAGTCAGCCTGCTGCTCGCAGTACTGGCGTGGCTGCCCAAGTCGGGCTCCACCCTGGCCATAGTGGTGAGTGGTCTGATGCTGGGCTGTCTGACGACGGCCGCCATCCTGCTGCTGACCGGGCACGGCGTAGAAGGCTGGCGAGAGGCCTGGTGGAACATCCTGCTCCTGTTCTGCGGCCCTCTCGCAGTGACCGGTGGAGGCCCGTTGACTACCTCGGTGCTGGCCCTGGTCGACCGGGGCAACACCAGGTCGCAGTCGACGCAGCAGGCCGGTGAGGTCCTGCGCGGCGGCGCACTGATCGGTGCGCTGGAGCGCGGTGCCATCTTCGGCTCGATCGTCGCGGGCTGGCCCGAGGGACTCGCGATCGTGCTGGCGATCAAGGGCCTGGCGCGGTACCCCGAGCTCCGTAGCCCGGATCAGCCGGCGTCGGTGACGCCCCAGGCGGTGGCGGAGCGATTCATCATCGGCACCTTCACCAGCGTGCTCTGGTCCGTCACCTGCGCCGGCCTTCTGCTGTCGCGGTAGTGCTCCTGCTCAGACCTTGACGACGTAGGTGGAGAGCACCTTGTCGTGCCAGGTCTGCTTCTTGTCGTCCCACAGCGGCCAGAGCGAGTTGAGCAGACAGGCCTGGTCGAAGATGCCCCGCAGGAAGTCGCGGAGGAACGCCTTGCCCGGGCCGATCGGCTGGAAGCTGCTGGAGTCGACCAGCTTGAGGTTCAGCACGCTCTTGCCGACACTCTGACCGGTGTTGCCCTGCCGGATCACCCGGTTCCAGATCCACAGGCCGAGGCTGGCCAGGGCGCCGATCACCAAGGCGATCACGGCGTACGGCGGAACTCCCTGTTCGTAGGGGTCCTGGGAGGACTGGCTCGCGACGCTGCCGATGAAGATCCCGTAGCCGATCAGCACTGGCACGCCGGAGACCAGACCGTCCAGCAGCGAGGCGCCGACGCGGGATCCCCAGCCGGCCAGCTCACTGCCGGCGGACGCACCGTACCCGTAGCCCTGCTGGTACGGGTTTCCGCCGTACGGCGGCTGCTGCCCGTACTGCGGCTGCCCATAGCCGGGCTGGCCGTAGCCGGGTTGCCCGTACTGCGGCTGCCCCTGCTGGGACTGGCCCTGCTGCGGTTGGCCGAACTGGGGCTGGCCGTACTGGCCAGGTTGACCGGGCGGCCCGTACTGCGGTGGCTGCTGCCCGTACGGCTGGCCCGGAGGCTGGTTGGGTTGGTCCTGAGGACCGTTGGGAGGGGTGGTCACTGAAGTCCTTTCAGAGCTTGATGACCAGCGTGTCGTTGATCTTGTCCGCGAAGGTCTGCTTCTTCTCGTCCCACAGCGGCCACAGATAGCCGACATAGCAGGCCGCACTGTCGAGGATATGGGTCAGCTGGCGCAGAAGTGCCTTGCCCGGGCCGACAGGCTGCCCGGTGGAGCCGTCGACCAGCTTGATCTTCACCACCGTCTTGCCGAGGGTCTGCCCGGTCTGGCCCTGCCGGACGACGACGTTCCAGATGCCAAGGCCGAGAGCCACCAGGGCGAAGATCACCAGCAAGCTGCTGTGCACCGAGCGGCCGAGCATCAGCCCGAGGAAGTACGGCACTGACACCAGCACGCTGTCGATGAGCGCGCCACCGACCCGCAGCGGCCACTCGGCCAGCGCACCGGTCGGAGCTCCGTAGCCGTAGGGCTGCTGACCGTACGCCTGCGGGTAGCCCGGCTGCTGCCCGTACTGCGCCTGCGCGGGTTGCCCGTACTGACCAGCCTGCTGCCCGTACTGCGCCGGCGGCTGACCATAGCCAGGCTGCTGGCCGTACTGCGGCTGCTGCCCATAGCCCGGCTGTTCCGGCTGCCCATACTGCCCAGGCTGGCCGTACTGCTCAGGCTGGCCGTACTGGCCAGGCTGCTGCCCGTACTGACCCGGTTGGTTCGAGTCTTGCGGGCCATAACCCGGCGGCGGCGTCGGAGCGCTCACGACGATCCTTTCTACTGACATTCGAGGAGTGGTTCTGCAGGCTAGTGGCCGTACGGAGCATCAGACGGATGAACTCCCCGCGGGGATCCCATCAAAGTTGCCGGTGACAGGAGATACCTTGGTAGGCGTGACCCTGACACAGCAAGGAGTCGTTCTGCGCCCGCAGGGGCCGGTCGAGCCACTGGACCGGCGCGTGCTCGGGGTGGCTGCCGTCGGCGTCGGCGGCTTCGCGCTGGCAGCGATCTACCAGCTGTCCGGCTCGCTCCAGCTCGGCGTTCCGTGTCTGTTGCACGCCACCACCGGGCTGAACTGCCCGTTCTGCGGTGCGACCAGGATGGCGGCGGCGCTGCTGCGCGGCGACCTGGACGCCGCCTGGCACTTCAACCCGGTCGTGCTCGTCTTCGGCCCGCTGATCGGCGTTGCCGTCGGCTACCAACTGCTCGCCTGGGCGCTGGAGCGCGTCCGGCTGGTCAAACTGCCCAGGCTCAGGCCGAACCCCCGCGCCCTCGACTGGAGCATCAAAGCGCTGGCCGTGCTGCTGGTCGTCTACGGCGTCGCCCGCAACCTGAACTGACGAACGACGCCGTACGACGGACCGTGGTACCGACTTGCCCGGGGACTAGCGGCCGACGGTGCCGGACGCGTAGCCGAGGATTCCGATCGCGAAGGCGACGATGCCGCCGATCCAGGCGACCTTGGCCAGGGTGTCCGAGCGGCCCTGCTCGCGGAACTTGCTCTGGGCAATGAAGCCCAGCACGATCGCGGCCGGCGAGCAGCAGAACCAGCAGACGATGCCGATGATGGCCAGGGTCTGCGGGGTGTTGCTCACCGGTGCGCCACCGCCGTAGCCGTAGGCGCCCTGCTGGCCCGGATACCCACCGGGCTGACCCGGATAGCCGCCGGGCTGCTGGCCGTAGCCAGGCTGCCCGTAGCCCTGCTGGTCACCGTAGCCCGGCTGCTGGCCGTAGCCCGGCTGACCGGGCGGCTGCTGCCCGTACTGCCCCGGCTGCTGGCCGTACCCGGGCTGGCCCGGCTGCTGCCCATAGCCCGGCTGCTGTCCATAACCAGGCTGTTCGCCGTAGCCCGGCTGCTCCCCGTACCCGGGTTGGCCGGGCTGCTGCCCGTACTGGCCTGGTTGCCCGTAGCCCCCAGGCTGGCCCGGCTGCTGGTACGGATCTGGCTGCTGTCCGTACCCGTCCCGCTGTCCCGGCTCGTCCTGGGGCCGGTTCTGGTCGTTCTGATCGTCGCCAGGAGGCGTCGGAGTGCTCACCACGGTCCCTTCGGAGAACGTTGAGAAGGCACCGACCCTACTACGGCCGGCTGCCCTGGATGCTCAGCCGAAACGCCCGGTGATGTAGTCCTCGGTGGCCTTCTCGTTGGGGTTGGAGAAGATCTGCTTGGTCGGGCCCATCTCGATCAGCCGGCCGGGCTTGCCGGTGGCGGCCAGGTTGAAGAAGGCGGTCTGGTCGGAGACCCGGGCCGCCTGCTGCATGTTGTGGGTCACGATCACCACGGTGAACCGGTCCTTCAGCTTCTCGATCAGGTCCTCGATCGCCAGCGTCGAGATCGGGTCGAGAGCCGAGCACGGCTCGTCCATCAGGATCACCTCGGGCTCGACCGCGATCGCCCGGGCGATGCACAGCCGCTGCTGCTGACCACCCGACAACCCCGCGCCGGGCTTGTCCAGCCGGTCCTTCACCTCGTTCCACAGGTTCGCGCCCTGCAGTGAGGCCTCGACCACCTCGGTGAGCTTCTTCTTGTCCTTGACCCCGTTCAGCTTCAGCCCGGAGGCGACGTTGTCGAAGATCGACATCGTCGGGAACGGGTTCGGCCGCTGGAACACCATCCCGACCACTCGCCGGACCGCGACCGGGTCGATACCGGTGGCGTACAGGTCCTGCTGGTCCAGCAGCACCTTGCCCTCGACCCGGGCCCCGGGGATCACCTCGTGCATCCGGTTCAGGGTGCGCAGGTAGGTGGACTTGCCGCAGCCGGACGGGCCGATGAACGCGGTGACCGAGCGGGGCTCGATCGTCATCGACACGTCCTCGACGGCCTTGAAGTCGCCGTAGTAGACGTTGAGGCCGCTGACCTCGATGCGCTTAGCCATATCGAATCGGAACCTCTCGACTATTTGGACTTGATGGTGCTGAACCGCGCGAACACGCGGGCCAGCAGGTTGAGCAGCAGAACCAGCAGGATGAGCGTCAGGGCGGCGGCCCAGACCCGGTCCGCGGCGGGCTGCAGCGCCAGCTCGGTCCGGTCCTGGTTGATCATCGTCGGCAGCGCGCCCATGAACCCGTCGAACGGGTTCGTGTTGATGTTCTTGGAGTAGCCGACCAGGATCAGCAGCGGCGCGGTCTCACCCATCACCCGGGCCAGACCGAGCATCACGCCGGTGATGATGCCGCCGAACGCGGTCGGCACCACCACCTTCAGGATGGTCTTCCACTTCGGCACACCGAGCGCGTACGACGCCTCGCGCAGCTCGTCCGGCACCAGCTTCAGCATCTCCTCGGTGGAGCGCAGGACGACCGGCAGCATCAACAGGACCAGCGACAGCGAGACCGCGAAACCGACCCGGTTGAAGCCGAACACCGTGATCCAGACCGCGTAGACGAACAACGCGGCGACGATCGACGGCACCCCGGTCAGGATGTCGATCATGAAGCTGACCACCTTGGCGGCCTTGGTGCCCTTGCCGTACTCGACCAGGTAGATCGCGCCGAGGATGGCGATCGGGACCGCGATCACCGCGCACATCAGGGACATGATCAGCGTGCCCATGATCGCGTGGTACGCGCCGCCGCCGACCCGGCGTACGGTGACGCCGCGCTGGGACTGGCTCCACCAGTTCGGGTCCAGCAGCAGGTGGTAGCCCTTGCTCACCACGGTCCACAGGATCCACACCAGCGGTACGAGCGCGATCAGGAAGCACAGCACGATCAGCACGGTGGCGAGCGTGTTCTGGAACGCCCGGGCACCGGACTTGCCGGTCAGATCGAGGGTCTTGCCGTCGTAGGCCGGCTTGTTCGCGGCGAGGGTGGTCACGAGGCGGCTCCTTCGGTCTGGGCGGGGTTGCTGCCGGCCCGGCGGTTGCGGCGCGGCCGCTTACCGCCCGGACCGCTGCGCGCGACGATCAGCCGGGCGGCGGAGTTGACCAGGAAGGTCACCACGAACAGGACCAGACCGGCCGCGATGTAGGCACCGGTCTTCTCCGGGGAGTCGAACTCCGCGGCGTTGTTGGCGATCTTCGAGGCGAACGTCTCGCCGCCGGCGAAGATGGAGGGGTTCCACGGGTCGTTGCCGTTCGGCACCGACAGGATGATCAGCACCGCGACGGTCTCGCCGAGCGCGCGGCCGAGGCCGAGCATCGAGGCGCTGACCACGCCGGAGCGGCCGTAGGGCAGCACCGCCATCCGGATCATCTCCCAGCGGGTCGCGCCGAGTGCCAGCGCGCCTTCGCGGTGGGTGATCGGGGTCTGGGCGAAGATCTCCCGGCTGATCGCGGTGACCACCGGCAGGATCATGATCGCCAGCACCACCGAGGCGGTGAACACCACTCCGAGGTTGTCGGTGACCGGCTTCTCGAACAACGGCAGCCAGCCCAGCGCCGAGCTCAGGCCGTTGATCACCGGGCGCAGGATCGGCGCGAAGAAGATGATCGCCCAGAGGCCGTAGATGATCGAGGGGACCGCCGCGAGCAGGTCGATCGCGTGCGAGACCGGCGCGGCCAGCCGCTTGGGCGAGTAGTAGGTGGTGAACAGCGCGACCCCGACGGCGATCGGGACCGCGATCACCATCGCGATGACCGAGCTGACCAGCGTGGTGTAGAAGAGCGCCGCGATCCCGAACCGGGGGTTGTCGCCGCCCGGTTCCCAGATCCGCGAGAACAGGAAGCTGGTGTTGTTGTCGGCCAGCGACGGGATCGCCAGCGCGAGCAGGAAGATGCCGACGAACGCGACGATGACGACCACCAGGCCGCCGGAACCATGAGCGAGGCCGGAGAACAACCGGTCGCCGAGATGCCCGACCGGCCCCAGGTCCAGCTTCTTCCCGGGGGTGCGGTCGGTCGGCCGGTCGGGCGGGGCCGTGCCGTCTGTACTACTCATCGATGCTGCTCCAAGCGCCTGGTCGATGCGGGGTGGCAAGCCGGCGAGCCGAAGCCCCGGCCGTCCGTTTTCCGGAACGACCGGGGCTCACAGCACGCCGTACTACGGGTGTCGCTGGATCAGCTGATCGCCTGGATGGCGGCGTCGACCTTGGTCCGGATCTCCTCCGGCAGCGGCGCGTACTTCAGCTCGGCCAGCGAGGACTGGCCGTCGGCGCTGGCGAAGTACGACAGGAAGCTCTTCACCAGTGCGGTCTTCTCGGCCGGCAGGCCCTTGGTGCAGGCGATCTCGTAGGTGACCAGGATGATCGGGTACGCACCCGGCGCCTTGGTCGCGTAGTCGAGCTTCAGGGCCAGGTCGCTGCCGCTGCCGGCCGGCTTCGCGGCGGCCAGCGCCTTGCCCGCGGACTCGGCGGACAGCTCGATCGGGCCGGCGCCGGTGTCGACCTGCGCGACGCCGAGCTTGTTGTCGACCGCGTAGCTCCACTCGACGTAGGTGATCGAGTTCTTGGTGCTCTTCACGCCTTCGGCGACACCGGCGGACTTCTCCTTGCCGGCACCCGTGCCGGTCCACTTCTTGGCCGGCTTACCGGTCCACGCACCGCCACCGGCGGCCTCGAGGTACTTGGTGAAGTTCTCCGTGGTGCCCGACTCGTCGGAACGGAAGAAGACGGCGATCGCGGCCGACGGCAGCGTCGTACCGGGGTTCAGCTTGGCGATGGCCGGGTCGTTCCAGGTCTTGACGGTGCCCTGGAAGATCTTGGCGGCGGTCGCGCCGTCCAGGATCAGCTTGTCGAGGCCGTCGACGTTGTAGGCGATCGCGACCGGGCCGATCACCATCGGCAGGTTCACGGCCGGGTTGGTCGCGCAGCGGGTCGCGGCCGCGGTGGCCTCTTCCGGCTTCAGCGCGGAGTCCGAACCGGCGAAGTCGACCTGGTTCGCGTTGAACTGCTTGATGCCCGCACCGGAACCGGTCGGGTTGTAGTTCACCGTGACGTCGGCGCACTTCTCGTTGTACTTGGAGATGACTTCTTCGATGGCGTTCTTCTGCGCCGAGGATCCCTCGGCGTTCAGGGTGCCCTTGGGGCAGTCGCCGCCACCGGCGGACGAGCTGGTGCTGCCGGGGTTCGCGGAGCCGGATGGTTCCGGATCGGAGCCACACGCGCTCAGAGCGAGGACACCGAGGGATGCCACGGCGACGGTGCCGACGCGGAGCAGGCGATTGACGGACACGAGAGTGTTGCCCTTCTGCGGGATTCAGACTAGTTGAACTTCCACAGACGGTAGGGAGGGCAGATGACCGGGTGGCTCGTGCAGGGTGAACGAGCGGTGAACGGTTCCGGTAGCGCTCGCGACGCCTGGCGTGCCGTCAGGAGGCCAGCAGGTGAACTGAGTTAGTGGCCGTGACGCACCGTGACCAAAAAGGCTGTTGGGTCACGGTCCGAAGTCTCAGCGCTTCACCGTACGGTGAGTTTGAAGGCCTTGCTGGTGGTCGCGACGATCGGGAGACCGTTCATGGTCATCTTGGGCACGACCACCCGCCAGTACCGCGTGGTGCCACGGCCCGCCGCCTTGAAGGAGTAGGTACCTACGCCCTTGGTGAGCGGGACGTAGGTCGAGTGGCGCCAGACCTTGCCGTCGTACGACTGCAGGCTGGCTTTCACGGTGCCGGCCGGAAGAACCTTGACGGCGAGCTTGACGACCTGCCCGACCTGCGCGGTGTTGGTGGTGAAGCCGACGGTGGCGAGGTAGGCCTGGGTTGCCGAGTAACGTGCCGAGGTCGAAACCGCCGCACCGACGAACCAGCGGGAGTAGTCGCGGGTCTGCCACGCGGGCACGTACAAGCGGTACTCGCGGCCACCTGAGGTAGGGAAGGTGCGGGTGAAGGTGCTGTACCCGGTGTAGGTGCCGATTGTCTTCCAGGGCTTTGTTGCGTCGGGGCGTGCTTGGAGCTGAGTGGGCGGCATCGCGCTGCTGAAGGGGCAGGAGACGGCGAGGCATTCCCGCGGCTCAGCGGTCGCGGTGAAGGAGATTGGTCGCTGGAACTGTCCGACCGGCGAAATCTTCAAGATGGCCGTCGTCGCGCCCTGGACCACCGCTTGATCGCTGGAGGTCTTGCCCCACTCGTTCGTAGCGTTGACCGATGTCGCCTGGGCAGCGATCGCCGCCGGCACCGTCGCGGTGCTGGAGTCGATCGGAACCGGGTAGGTCTCCCCGGCCGTACTTCGGAACCCGACGTCCAGCGTCTCCTCCGACAGTGGACGGTCAAGCGGGTCGTTCGGCGTGGCGTCGGCCGGAATGGCCCGCGACCAGCTCAGCCGAAGCGATCGGCCGGGCAGCGACTCGGCGCCGACGATGACCGCCTTGGCCGCACGCTGCGTGTCGAACCACACCGACGGCGTCCGGGCAGTGGTCACGCCGCCGTCCGACGACTCCACGGTGACACGAGCCCTGTCCTGCCAGACGAACTGGCTGGTGTCGAGGACCACCTCGTTGCTGCCACCGGCGTCCTGCGCGACGAGGAACTGGTTCAACCGCGGCAGATCCGGATACTCGACCCTGACCAGGTTCTTCTCGCCGCTGTCCTGCCAGCTGACCCGAAGCGTCTTCTTGGCGAGATCCGCCCAGCCGATCTGAACCTCGGTCGGCGCCGGACCCGCGGCCAGAGCAGGCACCTGGTGGATTGCGAGCAGAGCAACTGCCACACCGGCAGCGATGAGTGTCTTGCGCATGGTGAGGTCACTCCCAGGAGAAGGATTCCTGGCGAGTGAGCCCCCCGGCGCCGCCAGTACGTCGGGGTGCAACCTAGCGCACGCGGTACGGCGTACTGAAGCCTGCTTGCAGCTTGTTGCGACGCCTCAGCTGGAGAAGTCCTCCGGCGCAACGCCGTCGAGGAAAGCGCGGAAGCGCTCGAGCTCGGCCTGCTCCTCCTCCGGAGTGGCCACGCCGGCTTCCTGCAGCACCTGCTCGGTGCAGCGGATCGGCGTACCGAGACGGACCGCGAGGGCCACCGAGTCGCTCGGGCGGGCCGAGACGCGGGCGCCGTTGCCGAGCACGAGTTCGGCGTAGAAGACCGCGTCGCGCAGCTCGACGATCTCGACCGCCTCGACGGTGACGCCGAAGGCCTCGACCAGGTCGCGCATCAGGTCGTGGGTGAGCGGCCGGGACGGGCGCAGGCCCTGTTCCTCGTAGGCGATCGCGGTCGCCTCGACCGAGCCGATCGAGATCGGCAGATAGCGGTAGCCCTCGGTCTCGCGCAACATCATCACGGGCGCCCGGTTGGGCGACTCCATCCGGATCCCGATCAGAGTGAGCTCTCGCATCGTCGTCATGGCCCCGACCTCTCCGTGAGCCGGCGCCCGGTGGGACGCCTCGGTAGGAACATACCCGCCCTGACCAGCGTCATCCGGCAGTGCCCGCGGCTGTTTGGTAACTGTGCTCCGACTGTGAGCGTCGCAACGGGTCTCGCCGGGCACGGCGGGCAGTGGCCGGCCTCAGGGCGCGCGGAAGCGCTCGTAGACCAGCCGGCCGTCTTCGAGCTGGTGGGCGACCAGGAAGGCGCCGGGGGAGAACTTGCCGACCTTCAGACCGAGTGCCTTCGACAACGCGGGCAGTACCGGCCGGTGCGAGCAGACGACGGTCACCTTGCCAGGCTGCCAAGCGCGCCCGACGATGCTCTCGACACCTGACGGGTCGGCCTTGTAGCCGCGCTCGGAGATCTCCGGGTGCACGTGGATCTGGCGGCCGAGCTCAGCGGCGTACGGGGTGATGGTGGTGAGGCAGCGCTCGGCATCGCTGCTGCGGAGTCGGTTGACGCCGAGAGCGGCCAGTACGTCGACCAGTCGCTCCGCCGTGGCGTACCCGGCCTCCGACAGCGGCCGGTCGGTGTCCTTGCCGTCCCAGTCCTTGCGCTTGATCGCCTCGGCATGCCGCGCCAGCACCAGCGTCGAGACGACCGGCGTGAACTCGGCCAGCGCGTCCAGGATCTCGACATCACGCGGGTAGCTGAGCCTGCGCCGCGCCTTGTCGACCGGCAACCACTCCAGCTTGTCGACCTCGTGATTGGGCACGAACTCCTGCTCGGGCCCGGTCAGCTGGGCCGACCAGTAGTGCACCATCTTCGGTACGACGGCGCCGTTCTTGCGGACGTCGTACCGCTGGATGCCGAGCGGCGGGCCGAGCTGAACCCGCTGACCGGTCTCCTCCTCGATCTCCCGTCGAGCCGCCGACAGGACGTGCTCGCTCGGAGTCAGCTTGCCCTTGGGCAGGGACCAGTCGTCGTACCGAGGGCGGTGCACCAGCAGGATGCGCCGGCCGTCGCGGCCGTCCCGCCAGACAACACCGCCCGCAGCGATCACGGTCGCCGGACTGCTCACGGTTTCAACCTTAGGTAATGGGGTCCGCTTGCCGACGGCGCCCACGCGTGGAGATCAGCCGCTCCTGCAGATCGCGCAGTGGCTTGCCGTCCGCATCGGTCAGCCGTGCCTGCCAGGTGTCGTCGGGCTGCAGCCACCAGGAGCCGGTCCGCTCGTCGAAACCGAGGTCGAACAGGTCCCGGAGTTCGGTGACGTGGTCCTGCTCCTTCAGCTGCACCAGTACCTCGACCCGGCGGTCCAGGTTGCGGTGCATCAGGTCCGCCGAGCCGATCCAGACCTCCGGCTCGCCACCGTTCTCGAACCAGAACACCCGGCTGTGCTCGAGGAAGCGGCCCAGGACGCTGCGGACCCGGATGTTGTTCGACAGTCCAGGCACTCCCGGCCGGATCGTGCAGATGCCGCGGATCCACAGGTCGACCGGTACGCCGGCCTGCGAGGCGCGGTAGAGCGCATCGGACAGGGCCTCGTCGACCAGGCTGTTCACCTTGATCCGCACCCGGGCCGGGCGACCTGCCAGGTGGTGCTGCACCTCGCGCTCGATGCGGTCGAGCAGGCCACGGCGTACCGACTGCGGGGCGACCAGGATCCGGCGGTAGCCACTCGACCGGGCGAACCCGGAGAGGTGGTTGAACAGGTGCGCGACGTCCTCGGTGACCACCTTGTCGCTGGTCAGCAGACCGAGGTCCTCGTACAGGCGAGCCGTCTTGGGGTGGTAGTTGCCGGTGCCGATGTGGACGTAGCGGCGGAGGCCGTCGGGCTCCTCGCGCACCACCATGGAGAGCTTGCAGTGCGTCTTGAGCCCGATCACGCCGTACACGACGTGGCAGCCGGCATGCTCGAGCTGACGGGCCCACTTGATGTTCGCCTGCTCATCGAAACGCGCCTGGATCTCCACCAGGACCAGCACCTGCTTGCCGGCCTCGGCGGCGTCGATCAGCGCGTCCACGATCGGAGAATCGCCGCTGGTCCGGTACAGCGTCTGCTTGATCGCCAGCACGTGCGGATCGGCCGCAGCCTGCTCGATGAAGCGCTGCACGCTGGTGGAGAACGAGTCGTACGGATGGTGGACCAGCACGTCGCGCTGCTTCAACGCGTGGAACATGTCGGCCGGGTTGGAGGTCTCCACCTCGGCCAGATGCGGGTGGGTGGACGGGACGAAGGCCGGGTACTTCAGCTCGGCCCGGTCCAGCGCGGCGATCGTGAACAGTCCGCGCAGGTCCAGCGGACCCGGCAGCTCGAACACCTCGGCCTCGGTGACTCCCAGCTCGGACACCAGCAGGTCGCGAACCTTCGGGTCGATCGACTCCTCCACCTCGAGCCGGACCGGCGGACCGAACTTACGCCGCAGCAACTCCTTCTCGAGTGCCGCGAGCAGGTTCTCCGCGTCGTCCTCCTCGACCTCGAGGTCCTCGTTGCGGGTGACCCGGAAGGTGTGGTGCTGGGTCACCTCCATCCCCGGGAAGAGCTGGCCCAGGTGCGCGGCGATGACGTCCTCGAGCGGAACGAACTTGCCGTCGGCGACCGTGACGAACCGCTGCAGCAGCGGCGGCACCTTCACCCGCGCGAAGTGCTCGCCGCCGCTGTCGGGGTTGCGGACGACGACGGCCAGGTTGAGCGAGAGGCCGGAGATGTACGGGAACGGGTGCGACGGGTCGACGGCCAGCGGAGTCAGTACGGGGAAGACGCGGTCGCGGAAGAACCGGGTCATCGTCTCGCGCTCGTCGGTGCTCAGCTCGTCCCAGCGGAGGATGTCGATGCCCTCCTCGACCAGCGCGGGCAGCACCACCTTGCGCCAGGTCTCGGCCTGCCGGTCCATCAGTTCGCGGCTGCGGTTCAGGCTCCGGTCGAGTACCTCACGCGGCAGCAATCCACTGGCCGCGCGGACGGCGACCCCGGCCGCGATCCGCCGTTTCAGACCGGCGATCCGGACCATGTAGAACTCGTCCAGGTTGCTGGCGAAGATCGCCAGGAACTTGGCGCGTTCGAGCAGCGGTACGCGGTCGCTCTCGGCCAGCTCCAGCACCCGCTGGTTGAACGCCAGCCAGCTCAGTTCGCGGTCCGAGAACCGGTCGTTCGGGAGATCGCCGGCCTCCGTGATGTCGTACGGGGGTTCGACGTCGTACTCCCGGTTGTGCGACGCCAACAAGTCTCCAGCCACGTCCACCAGCATCCCATCCTCGGGTGAACAGCAGGTGGCCTAGGTGGCCCGGCGGCCTTTCTTGCTAGCGTCACTCCTTGTGAACCGACGAGTGGACACGTTGCTCCGGACAGCCCTGGACGCAGTGCAAGGCAATGCTCTGAAGCCTGTGACGGCGCTGCCCACCGCGGTCCGCAGGCGGCTGGCCGGCGCCCCGATCCAGATCGACGGCAACGTTCTGGACCCGGAACTGCAGCTGCTGATGCGCATCGACGGACTGTTGCCGAACACGACGAAGCAGTCGGTCGCCACCGCCCGCGCGAACCTGCTGACGATGTCCAAGCTGGTCGCCGGTCACCCCCGCGAACTACTCCGAGTGACCGAGCTCACGGTTCGTGGCGCGGACGGCCAGCTCGGCGCGCGCCTCTACGTACCCCGCAGCGCCCCGACGTCAGGCGGCGGACTCCTGGTCTTCTTCCACGGCGGCGGCTGGGTCGTAGGAGACCTCGACAGCCACGACGCCTACTGCCGCGCTCTGGCCGACGACGCCGGCATCCGAGTACTCGCGGTCGACTACCGGCTGGCTCCCGAAGCTGAAGCCCCCGTCGCGGCCGAAGACGCCATCGCCGCGTTCAACTGGGCCCTGGAACACGCCGAAGACCTGGGCGCCGACCCCGCCTACGTAGGCGTCGGCGGCGACAGCGCCGGCGGCAACCTCGCCGCGGTGGTAGCCCAGCAGTGCGTACTGCGCGGGTTCGCCCCTCCCGCCCACCAGATCCTGATCTACCCCGCCCTGGACCTGGTAGGCCGCCGCCCCAGCCGAGACCTCTTCGCCGAAGGCTTCTTCCTCAGCGACCCGGACATCCTCTGGTACCGCGCCCACTACACCCCCGACCCCGCCATCCGCCCCAGCCCCCTGGTCTCCCCGCTCCTCGCCGAAGACCTCACCGGCCTGGCCCCCGCCATCATCGTCACCGCAGGCTTCGACCCCCTCCGCGACGAAGGCAACGAATACGCCACCCGCCTGACCGCCGCCGGCGTCCCCGTCACCCACACCTGCGAACCAGCCATGGTCCACGGCTTCGCCAACATCCTCGCCCTCCCCGGCGAAACCCGCGCCGCCCAATCCCGCCTGACCGACTCCATCCGAGGGGCCCTCAACCCAGCAGGCTGACGACTACCGCACCGGCTCAACCAACACAGGCACAGCCTCCCGAACCAGCAACGCGGTAGCAGGCCCGGTAATCGGCACGGTGCCCTCGACGTACTGCCAGCCAGTACCAGCAACGTTGAACCGCGCCGCGTAACTGGTCGTGAGGGTCAGACCCACCCCACCCTTCTTCAGGTACTTATGCGTGATGTCCATAGCCGGATAGGGCCGGCCCGGCGTCGTCGTGGTCTTGGACGCCCCGTCACCGAAGCTCCACATGTAGCTCATCGGCATCGCCTCGACGACCACCGGAAACCCCAGAACAGTCACGGTCTGCGTGTAAACCCTGCTCTCGTCGGTGTAGACGATCGTGTCCTGATTGACCAACGTCCGCCCGACCGGCTGCACCTTCACCCCAAGCTTGGGAAACAACACGTTCTTGCTCTCAGCCAGAACCTGCCCCCACTCCACGTCCTGAGGCAACGGAATCCGAACCGCCACCGCCCTGCTCGGAATAGCCTCAGGCAAGTTCGGCTGCTCCGGCGTATCCGGCCGATCATCCTCAATAGCTGGCAGGCACCTGGTCAAGTTTGAAGTATTCCCGCCAATGTGCCCACAGATTCCGATATTGAGGCGAAAGGGGTGGATAGGCGCGTTCTTTGGTGTGGTTTTGTTGCGACGAGAAGACGACTTTTTAATTTCTGCCTGGCTCTTCTTTTCTTCATCTTTGATGTTCTTCCCGTGCTGCACTCGCTTAGCCTGCGCAGCTGTCACGGTCAGTCCCCACCTACGCTTTTTGGCCGTCGCGTTTGGTGACGGGCTCGGGTTGGGGTCAGCAGCAGGTCGGGTGTGCGCCGACGCTTGGCTCGCTTCAGCGATGTCTTCGAGTAGCGCTGCGGGCAGCACCCAAACAAGTGTTGCCGCCACGGCCAGCGCCGATGTCTTCACCCACCTGCGCCTATTCATTCTTTGATCTGCATTTCATACATTACCCAGTTCCCGGCACTGGATGAGAGCGTGAAGTCCATGGCGCCGGTGCTGGCAGCCTGCGGGGTAACTGGGGCGCCCGGGGTGGCTCGCTCCTGATAGGTGCCAGTTTTCAGTGAGGCCAACCCGCCGAGGCGGCCGGCTTTGTCTTTGTAAATCTCCTTGACCTCGATCAACTGATCCTTGAAGTCACCTTGGAGCCCTCCGTTCTTGGCGTTGGTCTGACGCGCGTAGTCCGCTAGACCTTTACAAGCGATGCAATCCTTCTCGCTCTCCGACAGGAAAGGCGCCGGGTCGCCAGTGATGTATGAGTAGTTAAGGAGCTCGATGTAGTAAGCGATGAACGCTTCGCCAGCCGCGAGACTGGAGCCAACTGCAGCCGGTGGACGCGTCGGCGCGGAAGTTGGAGAGGTTGCCGAGGAGGTGCTGCCGGTTGAGGGCGCTGCGCTCGTCTGGGTAGGCGTCGCTGTCTGGGACGGTGGTGCCGTGTTCGGCCGACCTGCCTCCGGGCTGTCGTTGTTGCAGGCTGTCAGTAGAGCAGCGCAGAGGCAGGCCGAGATGAGTGCTCTGGTCTGCCTGTTGCGGGTAATCACGTTTGTCGCCTTTCGTAGTCTGCTCGGCCGGTCAGTTTTCAGGTTCGACCAGGACCGGCACCGCCTCCCGAACCTGCAGCGTGGTCGTAGGCCCAGTGATCGGCACAACCCCATCGACGTACTGCCACCCGGTGCCGGCGACATTGAATCGGGCGCCGTAGTTCGTGGTGAGAGTCAGCCGCACCGCAGCTTTCTTCATGTACTTGTGCGTGATGTCCATGGCTGGATAGGGACGCCCCGGCGTTGTCGTCGTCACCGACGTACCATCGCCAAAGCTCCACGTGTAGCTCAACGGCGTCGCCTCGACCACGACAGGGAACCCGAGCAACGTCACGGTCGTCACGGACACCCTGCTCTGATCGGTGTAGACAATCGTGGCCTGATTGACCAACGTCCGCCCGACCGGCTGAACCTTCACCCCGAGCCCAGGAAACGCCACGTTTTTGACCTCACTCAGCACCTGCGCCCAAGTAACGTCTTCAGGCCGGGGTATCCGAATCGCGAGGGCCATACTCGGCGTTGCGCTCGGTAGTTCGGGTTGTTCTGGCCGGTCGTCCTCTATGGCTGGCAGACAGCGGATCAATGCCGGGGTGTTTCCGCCAGCGTGTCCACAGATGTTGACGTGCAGTCGAATCTCTTGAGCCGGAATTCGTTGTTTGTCGTTGGTCGACCTGCCTTGACGAGGCCGCAAGGGGTTGTGTTCTGGAATTTCTCCAGTGTTACGCCGCTCCCGCTCCAGTTGCGCCTTGCGGTCTGCGGATAAGGAGAGCCCCCACTTGTAGGTTCTACCGCCGACTGTGGGAGGAGGCGGAGTGACCTGCGAGGCATCGGTGATCGTGCCCGCCGTGCTGTACGCCGGGATAGTAATCGTGAGGCTGGCAACGACCAGAGTCGCGGCGACAGCTGAGGCGACTAGCCCGGCGCGGGTCACTCGTTGATCTCCATCTCGTACATGAGCCAGTTGTTGCCGCTTGGAGACAAAGTGAAGGCGAGAGTCGCGGACGCCGCCGGTCTGGCGACAGGTGTTGCCGACGGAGACAAGCGCTCGGTATAGGCGCCGGTACTAACCTTCGCCGTGCCGGCGACCTTCCCGTTGCCAGCCTTCACGATCTCCTTCACCTCAACGAGGCGATCGAGATAGTCGCCGCTCAAGCCGCCGTTCGATCCGTTCGACACTTTCAGATAGTCAGTGATGCCTTTGCAACCAAGGCAACCCTTGTCGCTCGCGGCCAGCAGATATTGGACGTCGCCGGTGGCGTAGGCATAGTTCTGCAAGGAAACGAAATAGCCGATGAAGGCTTCTGCAGACGCAAGCGTCAGGCCAGTCGCGGTGTCAGGCCGCTCGGGCGGCGCGGTCGGCGTCGGACTAGTGGTCGGCCTGGATTCGCTGGGAGCGCTCGCGGTCGATGTTGCGCTTGATGACGGCGAAGGCGGCGGCGCGGTGTTTGGCCGGCCTGCGTCTGGGCTGTCGTTGTTGCAGGCGGTCAGTAGGGCGGCGCAGAGGCAGGCCAGGGTGGAGATGGTGGCTTGCCTGTTGCGGGTAGTCACGTTTGTCACCTCTCCGTAGTCGGTCTGATCGTAACCGGCGGCGGGAGCGGGGTGGGATGTCAGTTGATGCAGTTGTGGATAAGTGGTGGTGAGGCCAGGAGCCGCCCGGCTGGGGGGAAATGGCTCGGACGGCTCCTGGTTGTGAGTGGGACGCGCGGCAGGGCGCGTTATGACGCGGAGTTACTGGGGGAATCGTTTGTGAAGCCGTTCACAGGTGCGAACTGGACGTCCAGGGCTGCGGTGGTGAAGCCGAGGTTGGTGTAGAGGCGGTGGGCGGCGGTGTTGGTGCCGTCTACGTAGAGGACCACTGATGAGAGCGAGCGGTCGTCCTGCAGGTGGCGGATGCCCTCGAGGGTGAGGGCCTTGCCCAGGCCGCTGCCTTGGTGGTCGGGGGAGACGCCGACTACGTAGACCTCGCCGAAGGGCTCGTCGCCCTCGTCCTCGTGGATCTTTGTCCAGTGGTAGCCGGCGATTGAGCCGTCGTCTGTCACTGCAAGGAAGAAGCCTGCTGGGTCGAACCAGGGCTGCTGTAGCCGGTCTGCGAGGTCTGCCTGGGTCCAGCTGCCCTGTTCGGGGTGATGGGCGAAGGCTGCGGCGTTTACGGCGAGCCAGCCGCTGTTGTCCTGGCCCGGTACGAAGGTGCGCACCGAGATCCCCTCTGGCCAAGCAGCCGCGGCTACCGGTTCGCTGGGGCGGCGCAGGAAGTACAGCTCCCGGGTCACAGTCAGCCCCAGGCGTCCAGCGAGCTCATCTGAGCCAGGGAGGCGCCCGTGGGCCCACACGCGCAGCTCCGGGCCGCCGTGGTCAAGCAGCATCCGCAGCAGCGCAGTACCGAAGCCCCTACGCCTGTACGCCGGGCCAACCACCAACTCGGCCGACCCGTCTGGGCCCAGCGACGCGTAGCCGGCCAGCTCGGACGAGCCTGGTTCGCCGGCGTACGCGAGGAGATGCGCGTCACCTGGATGCTCCCCGTCCAGGTGCAGCAAGGTGTGTTCGGACAACGGGTTGACCCCGTCGCTGTGAGCAGCCGAGCGGGCGAGCTCGGTGACGGTGGCGGCGGTGGCCGTGGGCAGCGGTGAGGGAACGACTTCGAGGGTCACCCCGATACCGTAAAAGGTCCTGGTGAGTTCATCGTCGAGACCTTGGTCAGCCGCGCCGTGGCAGGGTAATTTTCGGGAACCGCGCACCAGCGGTGATCGAAACGACGACGGAGAAGACATGGCGTTCACAGGACGAGACAAGAAGTGGCTGAGGGGACCCCGGGCTGTTGCCCTGGTGGCCGCCGGCGCCGCTGTGGTGCTCGGCTTGGCCACGGGGGGAACCGTGACCCAGGCTGCGCCGGCCAAACCCCAGCCGACGCACACCCAGATCCAGCTGCTCGCGATCAACGACTTCCACGGAAACCTGGCCCCCAACCCGGCGACCAGTTCCAGCGGCAACGTCAACGGCGTCCCGGCGGGCGGCGCGGAGTACCTCGCGACCAAGCTGGAGGCGCTGCGGGCGTCGGCCGACGCGCAGGGCCAGGACACCGCGACGGTGGCTGCGGGTGACCTGATCGGCGCCTCGCCGCTGCTGTCCGCGGCGTTCCACGACGAGCCCACCATCGAGGCGATGAACGAGATGGGCCTGGATGCCACCTCGGTCGGCAACCACGAGTTCGACGAGGGCTACAAGGAACTCCTGCGGATGCAGAAGGGCGGCTGCCTGAACGACGGCGACGGCCAGAACAACCAGAACTCCTGTCCGGACCCGAAGGCGAAGTTCAAGGGAGCCGACTTCGACTACCTGTCGGCGAACGTGTTCTACGAGAACACCGGCAAGACCCTGTTCGCGCCGTACACGGTGAAGAAGTTCCGCGGCGGTCAGAAGGTCGCCTTCATCGGCATGACGCTGGAGAACACGCCGAACATCGTCACGAAGGCCGGCGTCGAGGGCCTGTCGTTCAAGGACGAGGTGGAGACCGCCAACGCGCTGGTGCCGAAGCTGAAGAAGGAAGGCGTCGAGGCGATCGTCGTGCTGCTGCACGAGGGTGGCCTGCCGTCCGACGCGCGGGCGTTCAACAGCTGCCCGGGGATCTCCGGCCCGATCACCGACATCGCCAAGACACTCGACCCGGCGATCGACGCGATCATCTCCGGTCACACGCACGCGGCGTACAACTGCTCGATCAACGACCCGGCCGGCAAGCCGCGGCTGGTCACCAGCTCCGCTTCGTTCGGCAAGATCGTCACCGAGGTGCGGCTGAGCATCAACCTGGCCACCAAGGACGTGGACCGGCTGAACACGCTGGCGAACAATCACATCGTCACCCAGGACGTGCCGAAGGACCGGCAGCTGACCAAGCTGATCACGAAGTACCAGGGCCTGGTCGCGCCGATCGAGTCCAAGGTGATCGGTCACATCACCACGCCGTCGGTGGTGAAGACGGTGGACGACTCGCAGGAGTCCCCGCTGGGCAACCTGATCGCCGACGCGCAACTGGCCGACCCGTCGACCGTCACCAACGGCAAGACGCCGGTGGCCGCGTTCATGAACCCGGGCGGTATCCGGGCTGACCTCGCGTCGAACGGAGGCGCGGTCACCTTCGGCCAGGCGTTCACGGTGCAGCCGTTCAACAACTTCCTGGTGTCGATGGACATGACCGGCACGCAGATCAAGGCGCTGCTGGAGCAACAGTTCTCCGGCGTCAACCAGGCGGCGAACAAGGTGCTCCAGGTCGCCGGCATCACCTACACCTACAACCCGGCCGCGGCGCCGGGCGCCAAGGTGGTGGCGGGCTCCGTCAAGATCGCGGGCCAGCCGCTGGTGGACGGTACGACGTACCGGATCGTCACGAACAACTTCCTGTCCGACGGCGGTGACGGCTTCCCGGCCTTCACCACGGCGACCGACAAGTTCTTCGGCGGCCTGGACATCGACGCTTTCGCCAGCTACCTCGCGGCCAACGACCCGTACACCCCGGGCCCGACGGACCGCATCAGCATCGGTTCTTGATCCGAGGGTCACAGCTCCGCCGCCCGACCGTCTCGCACGAGGCGGTCGGGCGCTGGAGCCGGCTCGACACGGGTGAAGTCCCAGGCGGAGCGGTAGCGGCGGAGTCCCCAGGCAATGCGGTAGTGGCGCTGACGTGTGACTGCCGCGAACTCAATGCGGTCGGGCGCGATCTTCCTCGTCAGAGGATGAAGTTCAGAACCACCAAGGCGAAGGCAATGCCGGTGGAGAGGGCCGCGGGGGCCGAGCCGAGGCCGTGGCGCAGGGCGCTGGCGAAGACGGCGAGGGTCAGTGGAACGAGCATGATCTGCAGCGTCAAGCCGGCTGCGTGCACGCCGACGTGGGAGCGGGCGGTGAGGACCAGACCGAGGATGAGCGCGAAGGTCAGGCCGAGCCAGGTCGTGGGTTGGACCGGACCGTCGGTGCGATCGACGCGATGTGAAGCGCGAGCACCTCGGCGGTGCGAAGTCGGAGCAGCGTGCGCCATCGGTCACCTTCCGTGAAAAAGACCGAATACGCAACGTAGCAGTACGAATACGCTGTGAGTCAAGCTGGAATTTCGTCCAGCTGGATCAGTCCGGAATTCCTCCGGACGAAACACGGGTGGGCGAAATCAGACTTTGACGTCCGCGCTTTCGCGGTCCTTGGCCGGCGGGATGACGAAGCGGTAGCCGACGTTGCGGACCGTGCCGATCAGGGATTCGTGCTCGGGGCCGAGCTTGGCGCGCAGACGGCGTACGTGGACGTCGACCGTGCGGGTGCCGCCGAAATAGTCGTAGCCCCACACCTCCTGCAGCAACTGCTCTCGCGTGAACACGCGGCCGGGGTGCTGAGCGAGGAACTTGAACAACTCGAACTCTTTGTAGGTGAGGTCGAGCGCGCGGCCGTTGAGCTTCGCCGTGTACGAGGCTTCGTCGATCACCACGTCGCCGCTGCGGATCAGCGAGGTGTCGGGGTCCTCGTTGCGGGCGGCGGCCAGACGGCCGATCACGAGTCGCAGGCGGGCTTCGATCTCGGCCGGGCCGGCGGTGTCGAGCAGGACGTCGTCGGCGCCCCAGTCGGCGTTCACGGCGGTCAGACCGCCTTCGGTGACGACCAGGATCAGCGGTACGCCGATGCCGGTGGTGCGGATCAGCCGAGCGACTCCGCGGACCGTGACCAGGTCGCGGCGGGCGTCGAGGAGGACCGCGTCGGCGTCGGGGGCGTCCACGAGGGCGGCGACCTCGGAGGGCAGGATCCGGATCTGGTGTGGCAGCAGAGCGAGCGACGGCAGCACCTCGGTGGAGGCCTGCAGTGCGTTCGTCAGCAGAAGCAACGTGCTCACGCTGTCTCCTTGTGCGGGTAGTCGGGTCTCTGGTGAGAGATCCGGTCCTTTTGCACGTCAGGCCCCAGCGGCGTCATTGCCGGGGGCCCGAGACACACTGGATGCAACAGCAAGCTGACATAATAGCCGAAGACTTAACCGATTAGTTAGGCCCTCCCAGATGCCGGAAGTGACCATCAGGTACTTCGCCGCCGCTCGCGCCGCGGCGGGCGAGTCGACGGCGACCGCGCAGGCTGCCTCCGTCAAGGAGCTCGTGAGCACGGTTTCGGAGGGCAAGCCGGAGCTGGCCCGGGTCCTCGGGATCTGCACCTTCCTGCTCGACGGCGAGCGGGTGGAGCTTGACGCCCGCCTGAACGACGGGGCCTTGGTCGACGCTCTGCCGCCCTTCGCCGGCGGCTGACCGACGCCACTCGCTGCACCGGCACCGGCACCTGCGCTGCACCGGCACCTGCGCTGCACCGGCATCCGCGCTGCACCGGCACCAGCGCTGCACCGGCACCAGCACTGCACCGGCACCAGCACTGCACCGGCACCAGCGCTGCACCGGTGTCGCGCTCGGCGCGCACTGCGCTGGTCGGCCGCACAGCATGGCTAGCGCTGCGCTGGTCGCCGCACGGCATCAAGCTTGCTGTCGCCTGGCGCAAGACCGTGTGGCCTCTGGGTGAAGCGGTTTGCTCGGTGCAGCGACGCCCTGGTCTTGTTCGAACCGGACCGTTCACCGCCCGAGCCGGCGAGACTTGAGCGAACAGCATCCTGCGGCATCAATCCGCCGTGAAGTTGTCCACAAGCGACAACGCCAGGCGGGGAACCCGTGGGCCGGTAGATTGCGCGGTTGTGGCGATGGAATCGGGGACGTTGCTCACTACGGTGGGGCGCGCGGGGGCTTTGTTCGGGAAGGCCTGGCCGCGGTTGCTGGCTGTGTTTCTGATCGCGCAGCTCGTGCATCGGGGGCTGCAGTGGGTGGCAGTGCAGGCCGGGGCGAAGGCTGAGGCGGCTGGGATCGCCGTGCTGGCGTTGCTGGTGGTGGTTTCGCTGGCGATGTACGTCGCCATGTTCCTCGTACTGCGAAGCGAACTGCCCTTCCACCGCCGTGCCGTGGCCGAGGGGATGCTGGCGCCCGACGGTGTCGAGCCGGGCAAGGAGCATCGGCCGATCGACGCGTTGGCGGCGGCGTTGTTGCCGTTCCTCGCTTTCTACGCGGCCTACAAGTTTCTCCAGGCCGAGGCGCTCGACTACGAGTACCAACTGGCTGTCCACAAGGTCAACGAGACTGTCGCGACCGTTCTCAACGGCGGCACGGTCGCGGCGCAGCCGTCCGGGCTGCAGGCGCTGTCGACCTGGCTGTTCATCGCCCTGGGGCTGACGGCGTACGTGCTGCGGTTCTTCTTCAAGCGGAAGGGCAAGAACACCGGCGGCCCCGTACGCCGGTTGTTCGTCACCTATCTCGAGGCGCTCTGGATCTTCGTGGTCGTCTACCAGGCGTCCTCGTTCATCCCGTCGCCCAAGGCCTGGCTGAAGGAACGCCAGGTCGCCGCCTGGGTGCGGGACGGATACCTGTGGCTGCTCGATCACCTGCTCGGGGTCGAGAAGATCCGGGAGATCTGGGACACCGTCACCGGGTTCGTTGCCGCAGGCATCGGTGACCTGTGGAGCGCGGCCGTGCTGCCGCTGATGTGGATCACGATGACCGCGGTGATCTACGGCCGGGCGGTGCACAAGGCCGACAAGCCCGAGCGGCGCTGGCGATTCGACCGGATCACCAACCGCTGGCAGCAGACGCCGAAGCTGGTCCGGGTGGCCGGCAACTCGATGGTGTCGGACTGGAAGGACCGCTGGACGCCGGTCGCCGACGCGTTCCGGCTGGTGGTCCGTTCCGGGCTGCGGCCGATGCTCGGCTATTTCCTCGCCTGGGCAGTGGTCACGTTCCTGGCCAGTGAGGTCTGGGTCTTCCTCAAGTACTACGTCCTCGGGCCGCACTCGCTGCAGTTCTGGCTGGTCGTGGACGAGCCGCTCAGCCTGGTCACCGACGGGCTGAAGATCATGCTTCAGGTGAGCTTGCTGGCGGCGGCGTACGACCGGATGATCGGCGGCCTGGCCGGCTACCTCAAGACCAGGACCCACGCCGCCCACGCGTCCGGGCCGCAGGAGGACAAGGGCGTCGCGGATTTGACCGCCGCTACCTCGGGAATGCCAGATACTCAGGCAGCCGAGTAGCCCACGTCATCACCGGCTCCACCGAGGAGGCCACCGCGGTCGGCACGATGAAGACCGCGACTGTCTCGTACGGCTTCCCGGCCGTCGGCTTCAGGTAGTACGGCGCGAGCTTCGGGTCCCGGAAACTGGCCGGTTTGTCGTCGTAGCCACCCGTGCAACCGGTCGGCCGGTCCTGGAACTCGTTCTCCAGGTTCGACTCGTCCCAGATCCGCCCGTCCGGCGCCCGCAGGTGCACCCGGCAGCCGCTCACCGACTCGAGCTTCTTCAGATCGTCCACCTGCAGCCGGAAGTAGACCCGCACGCGAGTCGTCCCCTCCGGCAGCGCACTCGGTACGGCGGTCGACCGGGTCGGCCGCGGATCGACCTCGACGCTCGCGGCGAACCAGGTGGCATCCGCGTACGACGTACCGCCCGCCGCGACTCTGACCGCGTCGCGCGGCTCGGCGTCGTACCAGGACTTGAGATCGGACCGCGTCGTCCACCAGCCGGTCAGCGGCACGGCGACGACCAGGGAGAGCAGCGCCACCCCGTTCTTCCGAAACCAGCCGGGCCGGGCCCGGCGAGCGCTGCTCATCGCGCGTCCGCGGCGTTCAGGATCGCCACGTCCTTCCGCGCCCCGTCCAGCTGGTCCTTCTCCACCCCGAGCGGGATGGTTGCCCTCGGCTCCAGATCGTTCATGAACTGCTTCTCCATCACCAGCAGCACCGACCCCGGCAGCTGATCGGCGGGCATCTCCACCACGAACGACCCCCGGGCGGGGATGTCCGGCGCGAGCTGGAACCCGGTCAGGTCCACCTCGCGCAGGCCGGACCGGTTCGCGCCCAGGTAGACGGTCCCGTCAGCGGCCTTGATCGACACGTTCTTCAGGTAGAGCGGCTCGCGCTTGGCCACCGCCACAGCCTCCACGACGACGAAGTCGGACAACGTGTCGCGATCCGGCGCCGACCGCGGGATCCGCAGCTTCTTGCTGACCTGGACACCGCTGACGAGCAGCTCGAACCGCGGCGTCTTGACCGCCTTGCCGACCACACCCTTCACCGCAACCGGCTCCTGGATGTCCTTCTGCGTCGGCGTCAGCCGATAGAGCCCGATGATCGCCACCAGCACGACCAGCACCAGCCCGATGTTCAGGACTCTGCGCCGGCGCCCGCGCCCGGCTGAGGCGGCCTGCTCCAAAGGAGGCGCGGTCATTTGCTGTTGTCCTTCACCTTGACGCTGCCCTCGGCCGCGACCTCGCCCGGATTCCACTTCTCGTGGGCGTCCAGCAGCGACGACTCGACGTGCTCGTAGTGCCGCACGGTGAGCTCCACCTCGGCCGGCAGAGCAGTGGCCTTGGGCAACTTCCAGACGTAGGCGACGTCCTCGCCCTGCTCCGGTGTCAGCACCGGGTCGCGCGTCTCGTCGCGGAGGTTGGTGGTGCCCAGCGGTGGTTGGTCGTCCTTGATCCCCGGTACGCCGATCAGCCGGATCAGGTCCGTGGGCGGCGTAGCGCCGGTGTCGTCGGTCACCTTCAGCTTGGTCACCACGGCGATCAGCGCGCCACCGTCGTCCGGGGTGAACAGCGGCTTCAGGTCCTTGACCGTGACCACCCGCTGGATCGTCACCTCGAGCCGGCCGCTGTCGATCGCCGTACCGGCCGCCACGCGCGGAGTCTCGTCCGCAGCCTTCTTCAGGCCGCCGAACGCCGCCGAGACCGCCAGCAACAGCACTCCCGCGCTGATACCCCAGGTCTTCAGCGGCCAGCCGCGCACCTTCATGTCCTGCAGTGCCGGCAGTTCCTCGCCGTCACCGCTCCCCGTTGGTTCCTGCACGCCCGAAGCCTAACCACCGAAAGGGGCGCCGCAGATCAGTCGGTCGGCCGCCCTCGGAGGCGCTTGGTGTCCCCGCGGCGCTTCTTCTCGTCCAGCCGCCGCCGGACCGAGCCCTTACTGGGCCGGGTCGGCCGCCGCTGCCGTGCCGGCGCTGCGATGGCCTCCCGGATCAAAGCGGCCAGCCGCGCTCGCGCCGCCTCCCGGTTGCGCCACTGTGACCGCTGCTCGGACGCAGCCACAGTCAGTACGCCGTCCACCAGCCGCGACCCGAGTCGCTCCAGCGCCCGTGCCTTCAGTACGTCGTTCAGCGCCGTGCTGCTCGCCACGTCGAAACTGAGCTCCACCCGGCTGTCGGTGGTGTTCACCGACTGGCCGCCCGGGCCGCTCGACCGGGAGAACCGCCAGGACAGCTCGGTTTCCGGGATGACGACGCCGTGGCGCACGATCAACCCGGAATCCATGAGCACCATTCAACCAAGCGCCGTCAATCGACTTCAGGCGGCCGGGTCAGGCAGCCGAGTCAGGCAGCCGGGTCGTGAGCGCGCCCCAGCGCCCGGTAGTCCCAGGACGCCGCCTGCCAGGCCACCGGGTCGAGCGCGTGCCGGCCGTCCACGATCGCGCGCACGGCCACGATCTCGCCGAGCCACTCCGGATCGATGTCCTTGAACTGGTCCCACTCGGTCAGCAGGGCCACCACGTGCGCTCCTTGCGCCGCCTCGGCGACCCCCGAGGCGTAGTGGAGGTCCGGATAGGCCTTGCGCGCGTTGTCCATCGCCTGCGGGTCGTAGACGCGCACGATCGCGCCCTCGGCCTGCAGCAGCCGGGCCACGTCCAGGGCCGGAGCGTCGCGGACGTCGTCCGAGTCGGGCTTGAACGCCGCCCCCAGCGCGCAGACCGTCACCCCTGCCAGCGAGCCGCCCGCCTGGGAACGGATCAGGTCGACCGTCCGCTGCCGCCGGCGCTGGTTGATCGCGTCGACCTCACGCAGGAACGACACGGCCTGCCCGACCCCCAGCTCCTCGCTGCGGTGGATGAAGGCCCGGATGTCCTTCGGCAGGCAACCGCCGCCGAACCCGAGTCCGGGCCGCAGGAACCGGCCCCCGATGCGTGGGTCGTAGGACAGCGCGGCCGCCAACTGCTGTACGTCGGCGCCGGTGGTCTCGCACACCTCGGCCATCGCGTTGATGAACGAGATCTTCGTGGCGAGGAAGGAGTTCGCGGACACCTTGACCAGTTCGGCCGTCGGCAGATCCGTCACCACGACCGGTACCTCGGCCTCGAGCAGCGGCTCGAATGCGGCCCGCAACTGCTCCACCGCCCAGTCGGATGCCACTCCGAAGACCAGCCGGTCCGGGCGCAGTGTGTCCTCGACGGCGAAGCCTTCGCGAAGGAACTCCGGGTTCCAGGCCAGTTCGACCTGGTCGCCGGCCGGTGCCGTCGATTGGAGCAGCTGAGTCAGCCGGGCAGCGGTGCCGACCGGGACGGTGGACTTGCCGACCACCAGAGCACGCCGGGTCAGGTGTCGCGCCAGATCGGTGACGACGGCGTCGACGTACGTCATGTCGGCGGCAGGCGAGTCCTTGGCCTGCGGCGTACCGACGCAGACGAAGTGCACGTCACCGAAGGCGGCCGCCTCGGCGATGTCGGTGCTGAACCGCAGCCGGCCGGAGTCGAGCGCTTTGCTCAGCATCTCGGGCAGGCCGGGCTCGTAGAACGGCACCCGGCCGTCCGCCAGCGCCGCGATCTTGGCCTCGTCGGTGTCGATGCCGAGTACTTCGAAGCCGAGCACGGCCATGCAGATCGCGTGCGTGGCACCCAGGTAGCCGGTGCCTAGAACGGTGATGCGTGGCTTGGCAGCCATCGGAACCCCCCATAGGTTCTTGAGTCGGAGAAATCAGCGGCAGGGAATGTTGCTGAGCCCCTCGCCGGCGCCGGTGAACTTGTTGTCGCAGGCAACCACGTTGGCGGCGGGCTGACGCAGGGCGATCGCCAGGCCGGGCCCGTCGACGGTGGCGATGTTGCCGGTGAAGACGTTGTTGTCTCCCCAGCCCTTCAGGATCTGGTGGGTCTGGAAGCCGTCCTGGGTCGACTTCGCCCCGCTGTTGCCCTTGATCAGCCAGTTGTTGCCCTTGACATCCACCCAGGAGTCCGCGCCGGTCAGGGCCGACCCGTCGAAGGTGTTGCCCTCCACCAGCCCGCCGGTGGTGCCTTCCTTGATGTCGATCGCCTCGGAGGTGGTCTGCGACATCTTGTTGCCCTTGACCACGTTGCGGTCGCTGCGGTCGGGCTGGCAGTCGTTCACCGTGCACCAGTTGCTGACCGCAGAGCCGATGTAGACGCCCTCGCCGAACTTGTCCCGGCGCAGGCCGGTCTTGAAGATCGTGTTGTTGAGGACGACGTTGTCGGTGCTGTTCGCGCGCAGGTGGATCGCCTCGTCGCCGATGTCGTGCACGGTCAGACCCTGCACGACCGACCCGACGGTGGTGTCGGCCATCACGCCCTTCTGGCCGTTCGTGACGGTGAAACCCACCAGCCGCCAGTACTTGGCCTTGTTGAGGTGGAGTACGTACCCACCCTTGATCCCGTCACCGTCCAGTACGGCGCCCGCGCCGCCGCACAGCCAGATCGGCTGGTCCGCGGTACCGGAGGCCTGGGTGACGAACTTGCCGAGGTACTTGCCGTCCTCGAGCGCGATGCTGGCGCCCGGAGCGACCTTCGCCAGGGCCTCTTCCAGGCTCTTGGTGTCCGTCACCGTGACGGTGGCCTCGGGGCAGCTGACCGCTGCGGAGTTCGGCAACGGACCTTGCCCGGCCGCCGCCGCGTTGGCGATCAGCGGAGCGTCGGCAGGCTTGCGTTTGCCTTCCTTGCCCTCCTCTTGCTCCGAGTCGTCCGGCGACTTGGTCTCGGTCGGTGACTCCGTCGTACTGGGCGGATCGGTCGGGTCGTCGGTGATCGGCGGGATGCTGGGCTCCGGTGGCACCTCCGGGATCGACGGCACGGCCACCGGCGGCGGGGCCGACGAATCGTCCGGCCAGGCGGCGGCGACGATGCCACCACCGAGCAGCAGGACCGCCCCGGCCGCGCTGCCGGCGATGACCAGCTCGCGCCGGGAAAGCCTGTTCAGCCTGGTCAGTTCGAGCAGCCGGCGCAGCCGGGTCATCTGGCTCCCAAGTGGTTCTCGTTGGACGCGGGCACGGTGCCGGCGGACAGTGTCCGGCCGTCGGTGACCGGCGCCTTGTCGGCGTACGGGTGAGCAACGCGCCGCGCCTGGCGGGTGCCGCGGGCGGCGGTGAAGATCAGCAAGGCGGCCAGCAACAGCCACATCGCCGTCAGCGGCTGCAGGAACCGCTTGAGCGTGACCACGAACGGCGTGGTGTCGTGCCAGTGGTCCTCGTCGTTCTTCCAGCGCTGCATGTTGACGTCGGCCGCGCGCTTGGTGTCGATCGCGCTCGGTCCCCGGCCGCTGATGGTGTTCTCGGTGACCTTCGTCTCGTTCACCGAGCCGACCAGCGAGATCGCGTGCGAGTCGGCGTCGGACAGCGTGTTGCGCTGCACCGTCGCGGCCGAGTCCCGCACGTACACCGAGGTGTTGCCGCCGCTGACGATGTTGCCGGTGATCACCGACTTGCTGACGCCGTCGCGGATCGCGATGCCCTGCCGGATCGGCTTGGTCACCCGGTTGCCGACCACCGAGACGTCCTCGGCGCCACCACGGACCACGACGCCCATGTCGTTGCCCTGCAGGTCGTTGGCGTTGACCCCGATGTTGGTGCCGCCGATCACCTCGACGCCGTACCGGGCGTTGTCGATCAGTTTGCTGTTGGAGACGGTGTTGTTGCCGTAGCTGCCCAGACTGGAACCGGTCGCGCTCGGACCGTCGGCCAGCGGCAGACCGGACATGGTCAGCCCGTTGCGGTGGTTGCGGCTGGCCCCGATCTCGGACAGCACGATGCCGGTCGTTGCCCTGGACAACACGAAGCCGTCACCGGCGTTGCCGTCGGCGGTGCTGGAGTCGACCACCGCGTTGGTGACGTAGCGGTGCATCACCAGGCCGTCGACCAGGCTGTCGTCGAACTTGCTCTCCCGGATGTCGAGCCCGTTGGCGCTGGCGGCGAACAGCCCGAACGCGTTCCGCTTGACGGTCGTGTTCTGGATCAGCGCGGAGACGTAGCTGTACTCCGGATCCGCGATGTCCACCTCCGGCAGCGGCAGCTTGCCGGCCGGCAGCACCTGGCTCAGGCTGTTCTTGCCCGCCCCGGCCAGCCCGGTGGTCCCGTTGGTCTCGGTCTTCTTCGCGTCGTTCTGCGCCTGCCGCTCCTTGGTGGCGCGCTTGCCGACCCGCATCGTCTCGCCGAGCTTGTCCAGCGAGCCGCTGTTCGGCCGGTCGGTACCGGTCAGCGACAGGCCGCCGGTCCGGCCGCTCCAGAAGCCGAGATCGGACAGTTCGGCGTACCGGAAGCGGACCTGGCCGCCGAGGGAGCGGATGTAGGACCGGCCGTCGTTGGTGAGCGTGTCCGGGCCGTCGTTGTCGCGGTTCCAGCTGGAGATGCGGACCGGCCGGCCGTTCGCGCCCTGCACGTTCAGCACGCCGCCGTAGTTGACGATCGAGACGAAGCCGTTGCCGTCACTGGCCAGCCGCAGCGTGAGGCCGCCGGACGACGCCAGGTTCAGCGTCGCGCCGTTCTGGATCACCACGTGCTCGGACAGCAGGTAGCCGCCGTCGGGCTGCCGGATGAAGGTCTGCGGGGCGAGCCCGAGCAGGTCCTTGATGGTGTACACCTCGCGCCGAGGGGTCAGCACCAGCGTGTACGCCGATCCGGTGGCGATCCGGTACGGCGAGTTGAGTGAGGTCTTGCTCCACCGGGCCAGCGAGTCGACCGTGCGCACCTCGACCAGGCGGCGGTCCTCGTCGGCGACGTACGCCGCCTCGGCCTCCGGATCGCCCGGGTAGGGGAGCCGGTCGATCGTCTTGTCGTCCTTGGCCTCGCCGGGGGTGGTCGGCTGGGCGGAGTCCGGTGGCTGGGTCGTCTTCGGGGTGGTGCTGCCGGGTTTGACGGCGGTTGGGGTCGTCTGCGGGGTCGGCGTCGGTGTCGCGTCCGTCGTACCGGCGGCGGTGGACTGCATCCAGACCAGTCCGGCGACGCCGAGCACACTCACCACGACGACGGCACGCCAGAGCTTGCGGCCCTTCTTCGGCGCGGTCATGAGGCGGTCTCGTTCTGCAGAGCGGGCTGGAGACCGGTGGTCGAGGTGGTGGTCTGGTTCGGCCGGATCAGCGAGGCCGCGTCCTGGCCCTCGCCGCCGACGGAGTCCTCGGAGCGGGTCAGCCAGCCCTGGTGGTTCATCGTCACGAACGCGTAGAGCTTGATCGGCAGCGCGATCAGGATGACGACCACGGTGATCAGCGGGAGGAGCAGGATCTCGCCCGGATGCCTGCGCAGGTGTGAGATGCCGCGGATGCCGCGGGCGATCGTCATCCAGATGATGGCCAGCGTGTAGCTCTGCCAGGTCCACTCCAGCCGGCTGAACACCAGGTAGCCGATGGTGATGCCCATCGTGATCGGCGTCAGCAGGATCTGCAGCACGGTCACCTTGGTGACCAGCGGCACCCGCCACAGCCAGCCCTTGTAGACGGCCGTCAGGTAGCAGCGGTAGGAGTTGCGGCTCCAGCGGATCCGCTGCTTGGCGAACGCCCGGAAGGTGGCCGGGAACATCGACAGCGCGCGCGCCGACGACTGGTGCACGGTTTTGTAGCCGGAGGCAAGTACCAGCCAGGTGAGCCGGCCGTCGTCACCGGCGATGCACCGCCGGCCGAGGAAGAACTCGTTCTCCAGGTTCTCCAGCACCGGCAGTACGACGCTGCGCCGGTAGGCGCCGGTGCGGCCCGAGACGCAGGCGACCGCGCCGGCCCGGCCCATCGCGGGCACGTAGTCGTAGTAGCGGAGGTTGACCAGCCAGTTGGCGACCCGGCGCCAGACGCTGGTGGTGCGCTCGTGCACGTTCTGCTGGGTGCTGACCGCGCCGACCTCGGGGTCGATGAAGGGGCGCTGGACGGCCTTCAGCAGTCCCGGCTCCCAGCTGGTGTCGGAGTCGACCAGGACCAGCACCTCCGAGGTGGCGACCCGGATCCCGACGCCGAGCGCGGACCGCTTGCCCGCGTGCTTGAACAGGATCGGGTTGATCCGCGGGTCGTCCAGCGCGACCAGGCGCTGGTACGCCTCGGTGTCCGCGACGTCCAGGACGATGATGATCTCGTCGGGGTTCTGATGCCGCCAGGACTCCAGGCAGCGCATCAGGATGTCGGGATCCTCATGGAAGGAAGGAACCACCACCGACGTGGTGGTGGTGAAGTCGTTTTCGATCGGCCCGGCCAGCCGGGACAAAAAGAATCGGTAGAGCCAGAGCGCCCAGACGACAATTCCGGCGGCGGCCAGCGGAATCAGACTTCGCCATTGCGAAAGGTCGTCCGTCGAGATCGAGAATTGGGCGATGCGGTCCCAGATCTCAGCCAGGCTCAATCGGCTGACGGGCAGATTCGACACAATCATTCCTTAACCCCCCACCGCACAATGCGGTCGAATTTTCACCCGACCACACCCCTGGGTCAGGTGACGCCTCGCGACCGCACCTCACGTCGGTCGTCCTGCGATCGGCTGCGGACAGTCACCGACCTGTTCGCAGCCTCCGTCGAAAATAGTCGCCCCCGCCGTCGGCGTCAACGCGGTGCGGCCAGCCCTGAAACTAGCCGTTGCGGCCGCCGGGCGCTGCTGACTTCGGCATCGTTCACGCAACATTAATCGGCGAGTAACACCGGCCCCGGCGGCATTTCCGCCGGTCCGTCCCGCATGCGAGACTTGGCCAATGCGAAATAGGTCACGGCTGGTGAGGAGTTGTTTACTCGCGATTGCGGTGACCGGTGCGCTGGTGGCTTGCGACGACGACGGGAAACCTTCTTCCGGGGGCTCCGTGCCGCCGTCGGCGCCCGGCTCCGCGACCGTCTCGGCCACCCCCGGCACACCCTCCACGACCAGTGCTTCCAGTACTCCGCCGACGCCCGCGCCGGACCCGGAGTGCACGCCCGGCCCTGGCCGGACCGTCGAGCAGTTGCCTCCGGCCACCGTGGCCGAGGTGGCGGTCCCGCCGCTCACCTACGACTCCGGCGGTCAGCAGAAGACGGCGATGGAGGGCTTCACCATCCCGGCGCAGACCGTCCCGGCCGGCTGCGTCATCCGGTACGACGCCCCTGGCGGCTGCCTGGGCGCGATCAAGATCACCGGCGCGACGATCCCGCCCGTGACGATTCCCGGCAGCACGCTGACCGGCAGCACGCTGACCGGCAGCGGCAAGGAGTTTCCCGGCGTCACCGTGCCGGGCCGGAACGCGCCTGCCGTCACCTCACCGCAGATCTGCCAGGTCGAGACGAAGGGCGTGCTGCCCACGGTGACCCGCAAGGGCGTCGTACGGCGGGGAGTGTCCCGGAACGGCGCCGCCAGACCCGGTGGTTTCGTCCGGGGTGAGGGAGAGGTTCCCGACCTGCGCGTCCCGACGGTGAAGGTGCCCGAGCTGCAGTTGCCGGACGTGGACGTCGACCCGGCCCGGCTGGAGTCGCGCAAACTGCCCGGCCAGGACAAGGTCGACGTCTTCACCGGCGAGGGCGCGGTCTCCTACGTCGCTCCCGGCGATGTCCTGTTCGATACCGATCAGGCCACGATCCGTCCGGACGCGGCCAAGGCGCTGCATGCCATCGCGCTGAAGATCAAGGCCGGAGCGCCGGGGGCGAAGCTGCGGGTCGAGGGCCACACCGACGATCGCGGTGACGCGACGTACGGGCTGCGGCTGTCCGAGCGGCGGGCGCAGGCGGTCGCGTCCTACCTGATCGGAATCGAGAAATTCCCGGCCGCGCGGATCAGCACCAAAGGTTTCGGCGAGGCGGCTCCGGCCGTTCCGAACAGCTCGGATGCCAATCGGCAGAAAAACCGCCGGGTGGTCATCACCGTCGCCGCCGGCTGATCCTTACCGGTCAATTATCCGGCCGGCGGCCTAAACGTCCGTTTGAAATGCGGTGCCGACGATTTGTGGTTTAACGCCGGTCCACCCAGTGAACGAGCGGCGGAGCGTATTGGGCGCCGACGTACGCTGGATTGTCATGAGCCCAGGGATCATCGTGCTGGTCGGCGCCGTCGTCCTCGGCGTCGTGCTGAGCGTGCTGAAGTCCCGGTTCGACGGACGGTTCCGGGGCCGGGCGAGACGTGGAGGAGCAGTGGAGGACAAGTCGGCGGCGGTGGAGCGGGTCTCGGCCGCGGAGCTCGGTGGCGAGCTCGGTGAGCGGGCCACGATGCTGCAGTTCTCGTCGGCCTTCTGCGCGCCCTGCCGGGCCACCCGCCGCACGCTGGCCGAGGTCGAGTCGATGGTCGCCGGGGTCCGGCACGTCGAGCTGGACGCGGAGTCCCACCTCGAGCTGGTCCGCCGGCTCGACATCATGCGGACGCCGACGGTGCTGGTGCTGGACGCGAGCGGCGCGATCGTGACCCGAGCCAGCGGCCAGCCGCGCAAGGCGGACGTGATCGCAGCCCTCGGTGTCGCGGTCGACGCGAGCAGCTCCGCCAGGTAGCGGCCCCGGATAGCGCGGCGACCTGCCGATACGTGATGCTTTGGCGATGAGCTTCCCCGCCGGCTGGTACGACGATCCGCAGGACCCGACCCAGCAGCGGTACTGGGACGGCGGGTTCTGGACGGACTACCGCCGCCCTCGCGAGGGGCCGCCGCCTTACCCGGGGCAGTTCGGGCAGCCGGCCGCAGGACAGCCGGGGAGCGGGCAGGCGCAGCAGCAGGGGCAGCAGGGCTTCGTGCCTGGCCTCGGGCAGCCCGGCATGGGCCGCGAGGGATACGGGCCGCAGCAGGGGTACTCGCAGCAGCAGGGTTTCGGCTATGGGCCGCGCGTTCCGGCGACACCGGACGGTCAGCCGCTGGCCGGCTGGTGGAAGCGGGTGCTGGCCCGCATCATCGACAGCTTCGTGCTGTTCTTCATCACGATGCCGTTCGCCGGCTATTTCTACTGGCGGGCGATCGAGATCATGATCGACGAACTGCGCGACGACTTCGACGCGGCGTCCAGGGGTGCCGAGCCGCCGCCGATCAACACCGAGCTGCCGCCGGAGCTGTACAAGTGGCTGATCCCGGTGGCGGTGATCTCGCTGGTCATCTCGTTCCTCTACGAGTACCTGATGCTGACCCGCAGGGGCGCGACCCTCGGCAAGATGGCGGTCGGCATCAGCGTGCGGCTGCGTGACGTCGCCGGCCCCCCGCCCGGCTCGGCCGTCGCCAAGCGGTTCGGCGTGGACTTCGGGTTCCAGTTGCTCGGCTGGATCCCGGTGGTCGGCACGCTGTTCAGCTTCCTCGGCCTGATCAACTACCTCTGGCCGCTGTGGGACGACAAGAAGCAGGCCCTGCACGACAAGGCCGCCAAGACGAACGTGGTGGTGGGCCGGCAGTCCTGATCCAGCATGTGATCAGTTGTCTCATCAGGTGGGACCATTGCTGGTGGTCCCCACAGGTATCCGTACTCTCGGGAACGTGGAGTACACGACATGGCTGACCAAGCGCAGGGCAGTGGACAACTGCCGCATGCGCTCGTCCCTGTGTCGTCCCTACTGACCAGGCGGCGTCCCGAGCGCTCCGGAACCGGTAGCTGAGCACGGTTCCAGTACGTCGCCTCCCGCAATCCCCGGGCGGGTCCGGCTCGAACCACCTCCTTCTCCGGGAGTCGTCATGTCCAGCAAGACGGCAGCACAACCCCAGGTCGATCCGCGCGGGCTCCGGTTCGCCGCCGTGCTGACGACGGTCGTCCTGGCGCTCACCCTGGTGCTGAACAACCCGTGGCCGCTCGCGGTCCAGGCCGTCGTGTTCGCGATCTCGGTCGCCCTGGGCGTCCAGGCCTCGCCGTACGGGTTGCTGTTCAAGCGGCTCGTCCGGCCCCGGCTCGGCCCGCCGGCGGAGCTGGAGGACGCGGCGCCGCCGCGGTTCGCCCAGCTGGTCGGGCTGGTCTTCGCCGTGCTCGGGCTGGCCGGGTACTTCGCCGGTGCCGAGCTGCTCGCCGTGGTCGCCACCGGGTTCGCCCTGGTCGCCGCGCTCGTGAACGCCACCGTCGGGCTCTGCCTCGGCTGCGAGGCCTATCTGCTGATCCATCGCATTCGTACGCCATCCACCGCTACCACCACTTAGGAGCAGCATTCAATGAGCAGGGAATCCTCGCTCGTCTCGGCCGACTGGGTCGAGGAGCACAAGAGTGACGCCGACGTCGTCCTGATCGAGGTCGACGAAGACGTTTCGGCGTACGACGCCGGCCACATCGCCGGTGCGATCAAGCTGGACTGGAAGCAGGACCTGCAGGACCAGGTCCGGCGCGACTTCGTCAACCAGGAGCAGTTCTCCGCGCTGCTGTCGGAGCGGGGCGTCAAGAACGACGACACCGTGGTGCTCTACGGCGGCAACAACAACTGGTTCGCGGCCTACGCGTACTGGTACTTCAAGCTCTACGGCCACAGCGACGTCCGGCTGCTCGACGGCGGCCGCAAGCGCTGGGAGCTGGACAGCCGCGAGCTGACCGACGAGGTGGTCAAGCGCGAGGCCACCCAGTACCAGGCCAAGGAGCCGAACCTCGCGATCCGCGCCTTCCGCGACGAGGTCGAGCAGGCCATCGGCGTCAAGAACCTGGTCGACGTCCGCAGCCCCGACGAGTACGCCGGCCGGCTGCTCGCCCCGGCCCACCTGCCGCAGGAGCAGGCCCAGCGCGCCGGGCACATCCCGACCGCGGCCAGCATCCCGTGGAGCAAGGCGGCCAACGACGACGGCACCTTCCGCGCCGACGAGGAGCTGAAGACCCTGTACGCCGACGCCGGCGTGGACTTCGGCAAGGACACCATCGCGTACTGCCGGATCGGCGAGCGCTCGGCGCACAGCTGGTTCGTGCTGCACGAGCTCCTCGGCCAGGAGAACGTCAAGAACTACGACGGTTCGTGGACCGAGTGGGGTTCGCTGGTCGGCGTACCGGTGGCGCTCGGCGACGAGCCCGGGAAGGCCTGACATGTGCGGCGCCAAGAAGGGCGGCCTCGACCTCAAGGGGGTCGACATCGACAAGGAAGCCGTGATCCAGGGCCAGGTGCTGCGCGGCGAGGAGCCGGTCGGCGGGGCCTACGTGCGGCTGCTCGACTCCACCGGTGAGTTCACCGCCGAGGTGCCGACCTCCGCGACCGGGCACTTCCGCTTCTTCGCGGCTCCCGGAACCTGGACGCTGCGCACGCTGGCGCCGAAGGCCGACCCGGTCGACCGCCAGGTGGTGGCCCAGTTCGGCGAGGTGGCCGAGGTGGCCGTCGCCGTCTGACTTGGTAGTTTGCTGACCCCGAAGGGCCCGTTTGCTTGCGCGACGGGCTCTTCGGCTTGTCCGGGCCCGGTACGGATTCCCTTCCCGTACAGGGCTTTCGTTGTTTCGTCAGCGAGTTCTCAAGGTAACGGTTTGATCTCGGAGAGGGCACAGCTCGTTACCTACCGCGACCGAATGAGTTGTGTCTGTGTCCTGGCCCGCTCACTAGGGTCATGTCATCACTCAGGGAGGAGGGGTCATGAGACCCCGCATCGGATACAAGAAGCTCGCTGCCGTCGGAGTTGCGGCGGCTGTCGGCGTGGCTTCCACGATTGCGCTGACCTCGGGTTCGGCGTCCGCCAGCTCGGTTTTCGGTCGTAGCGGCTACGCGTTCGCCACCGACGTGCAGGCCGGCGTCGTGGGCAGCGGCCCGACGACCGTCGCGCAGTTCAGCTGCACCACCAACACGAACGCCTCGGATCGCAACGACACCGCGACCGCGAACGTGAACAACCACGCCATCGCGCAGACCGTCACCACCGACACGAAGTCGTTCAACGACGCCCGTGGCAACGGTGTGACCAGCAACGCGACCGCCGCCGACATCCGGCTCGGCAACCTGCTGCACCTGGTCGGCGCGAAGACCACGACCACGTCGGTCTACAAGAACGGCCAGCTGTCCTACAGCGGCAACACCACCTTCGCCGCGGTGCGGATCGGCGGCGTCAACGTGCCGTCGCTGCTGAAGCCGAGCCCGAACTTCAAGGTCGCCGTTCCGGGCCTGGGCTACATCGTGCTGAACCGCGTCGGTGGCGTGAAGACCGGCTCCGGGATCTACTCGTACTCGCAGGCCGTCGTGCTGCACGCGACCGTGAAGAACCGCTACATCCCCGAGGGCGTGGACGTCGCCGTCCTGAAGACCCGCGCGGAGATCACCAAGCCGGCCACCGCGATGGTGATCGGTGACGCGTACGTGTCGACCGCGCACGTCGACAAGCTGGTCAAGTCCGGCAAGACCGCCTACCAGGCCACCTGCCAGGGCACGGAGGGCAAGACCGTCCGGAACGCGACCGCCGAGGTCGTCATCCCCAAGGTCGCCTACGTGGGTGCGGCGTTCACCACGAAGAACGGCTACATGGGGGCCGAGAAGTCGGCCGTCAACTTCACCTCGCACGTCGCGGGTGTCCGGGTCGGCAAGCTGCAGATCGGTGCCATCGAGTCCTCCGCCTCCGCGTGGAAGACGAAGAACGGCAAGGTCGGCCTGAACCACACCTCGAGCATCGCCTCGATCCGGGTCGGCAACAAGACCTACCCGGTCCAGACGGGCCCGAACGCAACGCTGGACATCCCCGGTATCGCCAAGCTGACCTTCAACCAGGTCGTGCGTCAGAGCCGGTACGTGTCCGTCAACGCCCTGGTGATCGACGTCTACAGCCTGAACACCAAGGTTGTCCTCGGCCACTCGGCCGCCGGTGTGATCGGCTGATCCAGCCACCACCTCACCTCGCTGAGCCGAACCTCACCGATTCAGCCAGGTAGCTCTCCAGGACCCCCGGGTCCGGATCCACGAGATCCGGTCCGGGGGTCCTGTCGTTGCCGTCGGGGCCGGGGGCCGGGGGCCGGGGCAGGCGTCGGGCGTCAAATGTCAGGTGTCACGCGTCACGCGTCACGCGTCACGCGTCGAGGATCAGCGTGACCGGTCCGTCGTTGGTCAGCGCGACCTGCATGTCGGCGCCGAAGCGGCCACGCTCGACCTTCGCGCCCAGCGCCTCCAGTGCGGCGCAGAAGGCGTCGTACAGGGGTTCGGAGACCGGCCCAGGAGCGGCGGCGCTCCAGGAGGGGCGGCGGCCCTTGCGGGTGTCGGCGTACAGGGTGAACTGGCTGATGGCGAGGATCGGTGCCTGTTCGTCGGCGCAGGAGCGCTCGTCACGCAGGATCCGCAGGGTCCAGATCTTCGCGGCCAGGGCAGCCGCCTTCTCGGCGGTGTCGTCATGGGTGACCCCGAGCAGGACCATCAGGCCCGGCTGGTCGATCGCGCCGACCACCTCGCCCTCGACCGTCACTGACGCCTGACTGACCCGCTGCACGACTGCTCTCATGGAACCATCCTGCCGTGCCGGACATCGTCCGGTAATCGAGCCCCTCCGCCGTCAAATATCCCGTTTCAGGCCGCGATCTGGCACGATTCGTTCATGACGTCGACGCTGATCACTGTTGCCCCCACCGGCGCCGAGACCGCCAAGGCGGACTGTCCGGCGCTGCCGACGACGCTCGAGGAGCTGGTCGAGACCGCCAAGCGCTGCGAGGCGGCGGGCGCGGCGATGATCCACCTGCACGTCCGCGACGGCGAGCACCGGCCGACGCTGGATCCGGGCCGGCTGCGCGACACCGTGACCGCGGTCCGGGAGAACACCGCGCTGATCGTCCAGTTGTCGACCGGTGGCGCGGTGACCGATCCCTTCGACCACCGGCTGCGGGTGCTGGACGCCGCTCCGGACTCCTGCTCGCTGACGATGGGCACGGTCAACTTCGGCGACGACGTCTTCATGAACCCCTGGCCGTTCGTGACCGAGCTCTACCAGCTCAGCCAGGAACGTGAGGTGGTGCCGGAGTTCGAGCTGTTCGACCTCGGTCACGTCGCGGCGCTGAACCGGCTGCTCGACAAGTTCGGCCTGCCCTACGGCGGCAGGGTGCATTGCGACCTGGTGATGGGAGTGCCGGGTGGCATGCCCGGTACGCCGGACGCACTGGTTGCCGCAGTCAACGGTCTGCCTGCCGGCGTGACCTCGTGGTCGGCCACCGGCGTCGGCCGTACGACGCTGCCTGTCGCTCTGGCCGCACTGTCGAAGGGCGGCCACCTCCGGGTCGGGATGGAGGACACCCTGACGCTCGCCAAGGGCCGGCCGGTGACCCACAACGCGGAGCTGGTCGAGCGTGCCGCCGCGCTGGCGACGCTGGCTCAGCGGCCGCCGATGTCGCCCGACGAGGCTCGCGACCTGCTGAACGTGAAGCGCCGCTGAACCAGCAGTACTGCCACGCCGGTCACGATGATGGTGGCTTCCAGCAACAACCAGTCGCGCAGGTAGTCGCGCGGCAACACGGTCGGGTTGGCGCCGGTGCCTTGTCTGAGCAGCAACGGGATCGCGATGAGCGTGGTGATCCCGACGTACAGGCCGGTCGTGCGAACGGTGCCGACGATGCGGTGGCGATCGGGGCCCGCCGACCAGCGGGTGAGCAGCCAGCCGGCGGCCAGGGTGATTGGTACCAGGAGGAAGTCGTCCACCAGTACGGCACCGCCGAGCCAGAGTGGCAAGCGGATCAGGGCGTCGAAGCTGAGGGACTGAAGGAGTAGCCAGCCGCCCCAGAGCCCGAAGCCGACGCCGAGAGCGCCGAGCGCGGCTCGCCCGCCACGTGCCGCCGACGAGGGAATGGCTTCCGTTTCGTTCTTCACTTGAGTACCTCCAGACGGTGGACCCATTTGGTCTGGAAGACGCCTGGGCGGTTGGGAGCGATGAGACGGGCCGGGAAGCCGTGGTCGAGATCCAGTTCGGAGCCGTTGAGCCGGAGCGCCAGCAGGGTGAGTGGGTCCTCGGCGAACTGGGATGGGAGCTCGCTGGTGGCGTAGAAGCCGCCCTTCTCCATCGACACCACTCGCAGCGACGAGCCTTCCGGTGCGCCGCAGAGTCGCAGCAGGTCGCGGATCCGGATGCCTTCCCAGCGAGCGCCTTGACTCCAGCCCTCGACGCAGGCGATCGGGAGGTCGGACCGGCTCTGTGGCAGGGCGCGAAGCTGGTCCAGCGAGTAGGAGAGTTGTGAGGGGCCGGTCATCGTGAAGCGCCAGTCCGCATTGACCACGACGACGCCTGCGTCTTCGGCAGTGCGATTGACCGGTAGTCCTTGCGGGCCGATGTTGGGCTTGCGTGGGGCCAGGACGGCGACCGGGCCGAAGGCGGGGACCGACTGGCCGATCGAGGCGAGGCCGACCAGCGTGCCCGCGCCGGCGACCGTGCGGAACAGGCCGCGCCGGCTGAGCCCGGTGATTGCTGGTGGCAACGAATCGGTGGAGTGCGGTAACGGCGTACGGTCGGCTGGGGTGCGGCGCCAATGCTCGCTGATGAGGGGGAGTTTCACAGCCAGGTGGACAAGTAGGGCGCCAACGATGATCCAGGCGAGCGCGTAGTGCGTTTCCTTGAAGGGGAACGGCCACGGGTACCACTGGAGGGTGTTGAGGAAGCCGACGAAGATCTCCAGCGCCAGAGCTGAGACCAGCACCAGGATCGAGGCCCGTTCGAGGACGGTGACCAGTGCCTTCCTGCTCGGTGGCCAGGGGAGCTTGGCGAACAGCTTCGGGTAAACGGTCCAGAGTTTCGCCAGCAGCAGCGGGACCGACACGATCCCGCTGACCACGTGCAGGCCCTGGGTGACGCGGTACAGCGAGACCGGGCGGGTGGGGATCACGAGCCAGCCCGGCGTCGCCTGCTGGAAGTGGCTGAACAGTCCGGTCAGGAAGCAGAGCGCGATCGCCACCCCGAGCCAGCGCCCGAGCACGGTGGCGACGCGCGGATGATGCAGCGGCGAGGAGAACGATCGCTCGGCTGGAGGCTTCGGCAGCTTCATGGTTCTCATCACAACGCAGAAACCGGCGGCCCGGTCGGCGCCGGCGGTTACTGCTCGCGAACGCCCGGACGGTACGCCGTACCGGTGCTTACGGCTTCCGAACAGGTGCGATATCCACAGTCCATCGGGTTGCGTCCGACGGCTGGCACCCCACCCGTTTACGCTGGGCAGGTTCGAGTGAAGGGAGAGGGACAGGTGAGGACGCAGCAGCGGTCGTCGGCGGACGACGAGCGCGCTATGGCCGACCTCGCGGAGGTGTCCGACTGGAAGCGTGTCTGGGGTCCGCCCGAGACCGGTCTGGACGCGATCCGCGCCCTGGTGTCGCGGGTCACCGCCGCCACCGGCTGGCGTCCCTGGGCTCCCGGCAACATCGATCCCGATCGCTACACCTGGGGGCTGGTCACCCAGCGCCGGACCGTGATGCTGGTGCTGCCCGACGCCGTACTGCCGGACAGTCCGCGCAGTGGGTGGTCGGCGTACGAGATCGCTCCGGAGGACCTGCCTGCCGCGCAGGACGGGCTCGACGAGCACTGGCCCGGTCAGCTGGAGCTGGCCCGGCAGCACTGGGGCCAGCCCGTCTTCGTCGGTCCGGGGGACGATCCGAGGATCCCGGTGGAGTGGCGTGGCCGGCGCCGCCATCTGGCCGTTTGGCTGCGCCCCGGCGCGGAGCTGCACCTGTACGCGACCCAGCCCGACGCGACGCCGGCCTTGGCCAGTGCCGGATTCGGGTACTCCGTCTATGCGAGCGAGGTGGCCTGATGGCGTCGATCGAGGAAGACATTCTGCAGGACGTCTACCAGGTGGTCCGGACGCTGGCGGCCCGGCTGACGAAGAAGCGGAGCTCCGATCTGGCGCGGCGGATGCGGGACGCGCAACTGCGGGAGGCCGCGCAGGCCGAGGAGCGGCGCGCGCTGGTCGAGGACCTGGTGCACGAGCGCAGTAACAACCCGGAGTTCGCCGAAGCGCTGGACCGGCTGCCCGACGACGACCGGACCGCGCTGCTGGAGAACGAGGCGCAATGGCAGCAGGAGCAGCGGGACCGGATGGACGCCGACCCTGACCTGACGCCCGAGGACATCCAGCGGGAGGTGGAGGAGCGGCGCGACCTCGACCACAACGGGAGGGACGACAACCGGGACCGCGACCTGCAGACCGACCAGGTCGTCGATGAGCGGGTCGACCCGAACCGGAACGGTCAGATCGACGCGGTCGAGCAGCGCCAGGAGAAGCAGGCGGCGCGCGACGCGGAGACGCGGCAGAAGCTGGAGCAGGAGCGAGCCGAGGAGCAGCGCCGGACGGATGAGGCGCGCGGAGGCGACCTTGCGCCCGCGGTCGCTGCCGCCGGAGCCGGCGCGGTGGTCGCCGACGAGGTGGCGGACGAGCTGGAGGACCGGCAGGCGGAGCAGGAGCTTGCCGAGCCCGAGCGTGATGAGCCGTTGCTCGACGAGAACAACGCTGCGCCTGAGGTGATCGGAGAGTCGGACCAGGAGCGGGATGCTCGGTTGGCCGATCAGCAGACGGGAGACCGGGACGTCGTCGCGCCTGAGGTGATTGGTGAGTCGGATCAGGAGCGGGATGCTCGGTTGGCCGAGGCGCAGGGTGAGGCTGGGCGGGACGGCGAGTTTGTTGATGCGGATGGTGCTTCGCCTGAGGTGATTGGTGAGTCGGATCAGGAGCGGGATGCTCGGTTGGCCGAGGCGCAGGGTGAGGCTGGGCGGGACGGCGAGTTTGTTGATGCGGATGGTGCTTCTTCTCCGGTGATCGGGGAGGACGCTGCTGAGCAGGAGCGGCGTGAGGGGCAGGTCGAGCAGGGGGAGGCTGGGCCGCAGCCGGGGTTGCCGACTGGTGGGGATCAAGCTGCGGCTGCCGAGCAGGAGCAGTTGAACGCGCAGCAGCAGGGCGGGCAACAGCAGGGCCGGCAACAGCAGCAAGGGGCACAGCAGGACGGGCAGCAGCAGGGCGCGCAGCAGCAAGGTGGGCCGCAGCAGGGCGTACAGCAAAACGGGCAACAGCAGCAGGGTGGGCCGCAGCAGGGCGTACAGCAAAACGGGCAACAGCAGCAGGGTGGGCCGCAGCAGGGCGCGCAACAGCAGCAGAACGGGCAACAGCAGCAGAACGGGCAGCAGCAGGGCGCGCAGCAGCGGCCGGATGCGGTTGAGGCGACGCTGCAGGAGGCGCGGCAGTCGCGGCAGAACGGGCAGGCCGGTCAGGGGGAGCAGAACGGCAAGCGGCCGATGTCGCAGGACGAGATCAAGCACCTGCAGAGCATCCAGCGGGGTGCGGCCGACGCTTCGCAGGCAACTCAGCCGCGCACCGACGCGCCCGCGGAGGTGGGTGGCAAGACCGCCGGCAGCCGCGCTGCGACGCTCAGAGCTGACAAGACCGCCAAACGCGACGGCCCCGGCGTAGGCGAGTAGTACTAGTAGACGATCGCCTGGGCGTCGTCCGCCAAGATCTCCTCGGTGAAGGCGGGAGCTCCGGCGATCCGGGTGCCGGGGAGCAGATCGGCCTCGGTGAGCTCGCGGCGCTTGACGCACTGCGTACAGGCAGTGAGCTGACCGCCGGCCAGTACGGCGGCCAGCAGGTCGGCAAGCGGCGCGGCGTGGGGCAGCTCGAACTCCTCCGCCCGCCCCGGTACAGCGAACCAGACCGCCTCCCCGGTCAGCCAGAGCGACACCTGCGCACCCGACGCGACAGCGGTCGCGGCAACGGTCACGGCTTGGTTGGCGCGCTCGGGTTCTTCGGCGCCTGCGGTCAGCTTGATCACCAGCGTGCGGGACATCACGCCACCGTAGCTCAGACTCCCGCCGGCATCCCCTAGACTGATCAACGTGCTACACGTCATCTTCACGTCCCTGCTGGTGCTCGTCACCGTCTTCATGGGCTGGTTCTCGGCGTTCGTCGTCTACCGGCTGTACCGCGGCCGCAGCGCGAGCTGAGGCAGACGATGGCGTTCGAGATCCCGCAGGACCTGCATCCCGACCTGATGCCGCTCGCCTGGCTGCTCGGCCGGTGGGAGGGCCGCGGCCACGGTGACTACCCGACGATCGAGAAGTTCGAGTTCGGGCAGCAGATCGACTTCAGTCACAACGGCAAGCCGTTCCTGCACTACGTCAGCCAGACCTTCGTGGTCGGCGAGGACGGCAAGCGCGAGCGCCCGCTGGCGCTCGAGACCGGTTTCTGGCGGCCCAAGCCCGACGGCAAGCTCGAGGTCGTGCTGGCCCACCCGACCGGCTTCGCCGAGATCTGGTACGGCGAGACCGACGGCGCCAAGATCGAGATGCGCACCGACGTGGTGGCGCGGACCGAGACGGCCAAGGAGGTCGCTGCGGGTCACCGGCTCTACGGCCTGGTCAAGGGCGAGCTGATGTGGGCCTACGACATGGCCGCCGAGGGCCTGCCGCTGCAGCCGCACCTCTGGGCGACGCTCGTCCGCGCCTAGCTCTCCGAGACCCAGGAGTACTCGACCTTCGGTCGCCCGCTCCGCCCGTCGTACCGCTGTGTCCGCAGCGCCTGGCCCTGGTCGGCCAGGTGCTCCAGGTAGCGCCGGGCCGTGATCCGCGACGTACCGATCGAGGCCGCGACCTCTTCGGCGGTCCATCCCTCGCGATCGCCGAGCAGCGTCACCACCCGATCCAGCACCGACCCTGCGAGGCCCTTCGGCACCGACGAGCTGGTTGCCGGATGCAACAACCTGTCGACCTCGTCCTGATCCGCGACGACCTGCCCGGCCTCTGCTGCCCGTCGTTGCCGCGAGTAGGCAGAGAGCCGATCTCTCAACGTTTCAAAGGCAAACGGCTTCAGTACGTACTGCACGACACCGATCCGGGCAGCCGCTTGAACCGCCGCCACCTCGCGCGCTGCGGTCACCGCGACCACATCGGTTTGGTTGCCCGCGGCCCGCATTCGCCGTACGACGTCGAGCCCGTGGCCGTCCGGAAGGTTCATGTCCAGCAGTACCAGATCGATCTCGCCGCCGCTCAGCAGATGCAGCGCGCGCGCCGCAGTACCGGCCAGACCGACGCAGACGAAGCCCGGCAACCGATCGACGTACACGCGATGAGCCTCAGCAGCAACGGGATCATCCTCAACCACCAGCACCCTCAACTCAGGCACTGGCACTCACCGCCCGAGGTAGCCGCACCCGCACAGTCAACGCCGGTACGTCGTCGAGCTCGGAGTCAGGGTCCACCATCAGTGTCCCCTGCCACCGCTCGACCGTACTGCGGACGAGCACCAGCCCCAGCCCGTGACCCGGCTCGGCCTTCGTGGTCCAGCCTCGCTCGAACATCCTGGCCAACTCCGTGGCACCCAGCTCGGCGCCGGTGTTGGTCACGGCGAGGTCGATGAACTCCGCGCTCGTCGACGCCTTCAGCTCGACCCGCCGGGGCGCCGTACCGCCGTGTGCCGCCTCGACCGCGTTGTCGAGCAGATTGCCGACCACCGTGACGATGTCCTGGGCAGGCAGCCTGGTGTGCAGCGCCTCCGAACCCAACTCGAGAGTGAGCAGCACCCCACGTTCCTGCGCCTGAGCCAGCTTGGCGAGCAGCAGCGAGGCGAGGACGGGATCGCCGACGGTCCCGACCACCCGATCGGTCATCGCCTGCGCGAGCTGCAGCTCCGAGACCGCGAACTGCCGGGCGCGCTCCGGCCGGCCGATCTCGATCAGGCTGACCACCGTGTGCAACCGGTTCGACGCCTCGTGGTTCTGCGCCTGTAGCGACTCGGCCAGGCTGCGAACCGCATCCAGCTCACCCAGCAGCGCTTGCAGCTGAGTGTGGTCCCGCAGGGTGACGATCCGGCCGGAACGGGCGGGTTGCTGGTTCACCACGACCACACCGAGGGCCCCGAGATGCAGTTCGTCGTACGCCGTCCGGCCGGCGCTGAGGAGGCTGGACAAGGTGGCTGGCAGGTGCAGGTCGGCAACCGTCGAGCCAGGCATCACCTGGTCCAGCCCGAGCAGCCGGCGCGCTTCGTCGTTGACCAGCTGGACCTGACCGTCGGAGTCGATCAGCAACAGACCTTCGCGCGCCGCCCGCAGTACGCCCTCGTAGAAGTCGAGCATCCACGCGAGAGTCTGGGTGCCCATCCCGCGGGTCGTCCGGCGCACCCGCCAGGTGACCAGCGCGTTGCCGGCCACCGCGACGCCGAGCACGAGGCTGGCGACACCGAGCATCGCGCGGAGTTCGAGCTCGATCAGTTCAGCCCAGCCAGGTGGGGTGAGACCGGCCGCCGCCGCGTCCCGGTCGGCCTGCGTGCGGGTCCGGGTCAGCAGGACGAGCCAGATCAGCGCGACCATCACCGCGGCCGTGGCCGTCTGCAGCCAGAGCACCTGGCGGCGGAGCTCCCACGGGCGGCTGGTCATGCCAGCCATTGTGCCGCGCGCCGCGCTTTCCGGACGGGCAGCGAACGATATGAACGAAATGCGCAGTTGTCCTGTGCGTCACGTCACAGTTACTCAGAACCCCCCGCCCGCCCGGCCAATCAGGAGTCTCCATGGCGAGCCCCACCACACCCCGACCGACGCCGGTCCGCAACGACCGCACCCACTTCCTCTATATCGCCGTCATCGTCGCCGTGCTGCTCGGTATCGGTGTCGGGTTTCTCTTCCCGAACTTCGCGGTCGAGCTGAAACCGCTCGGTACCGGCTTCGTGAACCTGATCAAGATGATGATCAGCCCGATCATCTTCTGCACTCTGGTGCTCGGCATCGGCTCGGTCCGGCAGGCCGCCAGCGTCGGCAAGGTCGGAGGTCTCGCGCTGGTCTACTTCCTGGTGATGTCGACGGTCGCTCTCGCCATCGGCCTGGTGGTCGGCAACCTGGTGCAGCCCGGTTCCGGCCTGAACCTGACCGACAAGCTGCGGGAGACCGGTCAGAGCCAGGCGGCCGGTGGTCACGAGACCACCGCCGACTTCGTGCTCGGCATCATCCCGAAGACGCTGCTGTCCGCCCTGACCGAGGGTGAGGTGCTGCAGACCGTGTTCGTCGCGCTGCTGGTCGGCTTCGCGCTGCAGGCCATGGGCAGCAAGGGGCAGCCGATCCTGAACGGGATCGGGCACATCCAGCGGCTCGCCTTCAAGGTGCTGGCGATGATCATGTGGGTCGCGCCGGTCGGCGCGTTCGGTGCGATCGCCGCCGTCGTCGGGGCCACCGGTGCGGACGCGCTGGTGAGCCTGGGCAAGATCATGCTCGCCTTCTACCTCACCTGCGCGATCTTCGTGGTGGTGATCCTGGGCGCCATCCTCAAGGTGGTCACCGGGATGTCGATCTTCCAGTTGCTGAAGTACCTCGGCCGTGAGTTCCTGCTGATCGTGTCGACCTCGTCGTCGGAGACCGCGCTGCCGCGGCTGATCGGCAAGATGGAACACCTCGGTGTCGACAAGTCCGTCGTCGGGATCACCGTTCCGACCGGCTACTCGTTCAACCTGGACGGCACCGCGATCTACCTGACGATGGCGTCGCTGTTCATCGCCGAGGCGATGGACCAGCCGTTCTCGCTCGGGCAGCAGGTCTCCCTGCTGGCGTTCATGATCCTCGCCTCGAAGGGTGCGGCCGGCGTCACCGGCGCGGGGCTCGCGACGCTGGCCGGCGGTCTTCAGTCGCACCGGCCGGATCTGGTCGACGGTGTCGGCCTGATCGTCGGCATCGACCGGTTCATGTCCGAGGCACGGGCGCTGACGAACTTCGCCGGCAACGCGGTCGCGACGGTTCTGGTCGGGCACTGGACCGGCGGGTTCGACAAGGAGCAGGCGCGCCAGGTCTTCGCCGGTGAGGATCCGTTCGACGAGGCGGCCTTCGCGGCCGGTGACACCCACGCGGGCGACGCCCACCCGGAGGACGAACCACGGACGCCCGGCGCCGTACTGAACACCGGCGGCCCGGCTCACTAGACCATCTGTCCCACCCCTCAACGCTGCCCGTCAGCTCCCGATCCGTCCGGGAGTTGACGGGCAGCGTGCCGTCCGGGGACGGCGCACATTTCGTCTACCGACAGTGGACGTACGCTGGTGACATGTCACTGATGCGTAGCCCCTTGTTGGACCTTCCGGCCGCCGTGGAGGCAGACGGCCTGGACGCCGGCGTCGCTGCGCACTACGGCTCCGATCTGCGCGAGCAGCGGGCCCTGGTCGCGGGCAAGGGCTTCGTCGACCGCTCGAACCGCGACGTGGTCACCATCACCGGCCCGGACCGCCTGACCTGGCTGCACGCGATCACCAGCCAGTACTTCGAGGGTCTGAAGCCGGGCACGTCGACCACCGCCCTCCTGCTGTCCCCGACCGGGCACGTCGAGCACGCCATGTACGGCGTCGACGACGGCGAGACTTTCTGGGTGCACACCGAGCCGGGCGCCGCGGCCGCTCTGGTCGAGTGGCTCCAGAAGATGGTCTTCATGTCCCGTGTCGAGATCGCCGATGTCACCGCCGACTACGCCATTGTCTGGCGCCCAGGTCAGCCTGCGGAGCCCGCCGGGCCGATCGTCAGAGCTGGAGCCGACTCTCTGGGCGGGAACGAACTCTTCCTCCCTCGCGGAGATCTGCCGGCCTTCGCCGAGCAAGCAGGCCCCGCGGCCGGCATCTGGGCCTACGAGGCTCTGCGGATCGAGGCGGGCGCACCCCGGCTCGGGCTGGACATGGACGAGCGCGCGATCCCCAACGAGCTCGGCTGGCTCGGCATCGGCGTACACCTGGACAAGGGGTGCTACCGGGGTCAGGAGACCGTCGCCCGCGTCCACAACCTGGGCCGCCCGCCTCGCCGGCTCGTCCGGCTGCTGCTGGACGGTTCGGTCGACCACCTGCCGGCCCACGGGTACGCCGTGCGGGTGGGCGAGAAGCAGGTCGGTTTCATCGGCTCGGCGGCGCGCCACCACGAGTACGGGCCGATCGCGCTGGCTCTGATCAAGCGCAACGTCGACCCGGCAGCGGTGCTAGAGGTCGTCGCGGAGGATCAGCCGACGGTCACCGCGACCCAGGAGTTGCTGGTCGACCCCGAGGTCGGGCTGCACGTGCGCGCCCGGCTGTGAGCCGAATCATCTCCAACGTGGCTGTTTGCCCCTGACGTCGGCGCCGTACAGTTCAGCCGTGACCGAACCTGTGATCCTGGCCGACGTCGTCCGCAGCGGATTCGTGGAGGGCCACCACCGCGGCTCCGTGGTGGTGACCGCCCCCGACGGCTCCGTCGAATGGTCGGCCGGGGTGATCGACCAGCCGATGTTCCCGCGCTCGTCGAACAAGCCGATGCAGGCGCTCGGCATGCTCCGCAGCGGCCTTGACCTGGACGGCGAGCTGCTCTCGCTGGCCGGGGCGTCCCACTCGGGTGAGGCGTTCCACCTCGACGGCGTACGCCGGATCCTGGCGACCGTCGGCCTGGACGAGTCGGCGCTGCGGACGCCCCCGGCGTACCCGATCGACGACCAGGCCCGCGACGAGTGGGTGCGTGCCGGCCACGGCCTCGACCCCGTCACGATGAACTGCTCCGGCAAGCACGCCGCGATGATCGCCACCTGCGTGGTCAACGACTGGCCGTACCACGACGAGTCCCGCGAGAAGAGCACCGACGCCGTCTGGGGTAGGGACGACTACCGCTCCCCGGAACACCCCCTGCAGCAGGCGATCCGCACCGCCGTCGAGGACTCGGCCGGCGAAAAGGTCTCGCACGTCGCCGTCGACGGCTGCGGCGCCCCGATCCTCGCCATCACTCTCTCGGGCCTGGCCCGGTCCTTCGGCCTCTTCGCCGCCGAGCCCGCCGACACCCTGGAAGGCCGCGTCGCCAAGGCATTCCGCGAGCACCCCGACTACGCCAGCGGTAGCCGCCGCGACGAGTCCGCCCTGATGAAGGCCGTCCCCGGCCTCTTCTGCAAGGCCGGCGCCGAATCCGTCTACGCGGTCGGCCTCGCCGACGGCTGCGGCCTGGCCGTCAAGATCGAGGACGGCACCCCGCGCGCCCGCGCCGTCGTGATGGCCGCCACCCTGCAGAAGCTCGGCCTCCGCAACGACGTGATCGACCAGCAGACCCGCTCCCCGCTCTACGGCGGCGGCATCGAGGTCGGTGCTGTCCAGCCGCACCCCGCGGCCTTCGCCTGATCCTCCGGCGCAACTCTGCTGGTTGGTGGTGGTGCGGCTGTTCATCCACAGCCGCCCGCCAAGGGCTCGTGGCGCTGCGCGCCACCTCGCTGATGCCTGAATGCTGACGCGGGGAAGCTTGTGTTGGGGGTCAACCGATTTGGCTGGAACCGGTGATACCGGGCCTGCTCATCCATGACCGCTCGGCGAGGGCTCGTGGCGCTGAGCGCCACCTCGCTTGCGTCTGGACGCTGACGCGGGCAGGTCTGTGTGGGGGATCGGCCGATCTGCTTGGTCTGGTGGTGCCGCGCTTGCTTATGCACCATCGTCCGCGAGGCAACCCGCTCGGTGGACGGTTGCGGCGTGCAGAGCGACAGGCAGTGGTGGCTGTTTCAGCTCTTCGCTGACCACCGATCACGCTCAGCGCGTCGTGTCAGCCTGCATATCTGCCTGTCGTTGTGCACGCATAAGTCGGATGCGCTTCTCGTTTCGACCAAGCCAGAGGGCGCATCTGCATGCTCTTGCGGGGCCGCCCGTCGAGGGCTCGTGGCGCTGGGCGCCACCTCGCTGACGTCTGGATGCTGACGCGGGGAAGTCTGCGCTGCGGGTCAACCGGTCTGCACGGACCGGTGGTGTGACCCGTGGCTTCCGCGATTCGCGCCGATCAGGCCTAGGAGGGCATCTGCGTGCTCCTGCAGGGCCGTCCGTCGAGGCACCCGCTCGGTGGACGGTTGCGGCGTGCAGAGCGACAGGCAGTAGTAGCTGTTTCAGCTCTTCGCTGACCACCGATCACGCTCAGCGCGTCGTGTCAGCCTGCATATCTGCCTGTCGTTGTGCACGCATAAGTCGGATGCGCCGTTGGCGCTTCTCGTTCCGACCAAGCCAGGGGGCGCATCTGCGTGCTCTTGCGGGGCCGCGCGTTGAGGGCTCGTGGCGCTGGGCGCCACCTCGCTGACGTCTGGATGCTGACGCGAGGAAGCCTGCGTTGGGGGGGATCAGCCGATCTGGCTGGGGCCAGTCGCGCCGGGTCTGCCCAACGCGACCGGCGACCTGCTGCCGGCGGGCTCGTGGCGCTGGGCGCCACCTCGCTGATGTCTGGATGCTGACGCCAGCAAGCCCGTGATGCGGGGAGCCCGTGTGCGTCTCTTCCCATGCACCGCTCGAGCCCATCCAATGACGTTGCATTCCACGTCACGTCAGTCGACCACCTCACGTTTGGTCGACCAGCGCACCTGCCCCATACCGGCCACGCGCTCGTTGGCTGACCGCCGCACACTGGTCAAGCCGCACGTTGGTCGGCCACCCTTCACCGCCCAACTACTGCACCGGCTCACCCTTCCTGGCAAGCTGGTTCGCCTGCACAGGCCGAGGCAGCAAGAGGGGCGACGAAGGAGCTCCCGAGCTGGGGGGTGGGGAGCAGGCGACGGAGGAGCCGACGGGGGCGGAGGAGCCGGCGAGCGAGCAGAAGCGTCACTCGCCGTAGTGATCGGCCTCACGCCCATACTGCTTGCAATTGCAAGCACCTGCTAGCAGTATGGGCGTATGGCCGGACTGAGTGATCGAGCCGCTGGTGCGGTGGGATCGGTGGGGGAGTACCTCGCCGAGCAGCGTCGGCATGCGCAGTTGTCGTTGCGGCAGTTGTCCGATCTGGCCGGGGTTTCGAATCCGTACCTGAGTCAGATCGAGCGTGGGCTGCGCAAGCCGTCGGCGGATGTGCTGCAGCAGTTGGCGAAGGCGCTGCGGATCTCCGCGGAGACGCTCTACGTGCGGGCCGGGATTCTCGATCCGGACGAGAGTGAGGACGGCGCCCGGCGTACGCCGGGGGTGGTCGACGCGGTCCTGCTCGATCCCGCGCTGAACGAGCGGCAGAAGCGTGTGCTGCTCGACGTCTACGGCTCGTTCGTCCGTGAGAACGCGAGCGACGACGGCGCCGACGAGCCCGGACCAGCCACCGCACCACCAGCCTCCGCACCGGCCCCCGCGGCCGCCGCCACTAAGAAGACCCCTGCACGAAAGAGCAGCACCCCGAGAACCCCTGCACGAAAAAGCAGCACCCCGAAGACCCCGCTGAAAACCTCACGAGGAGATGCCTGATGGCAACCCGTACCCCCGTCACCCCGCTGTACGCGATCGCCGGCGCCGGCGACCTGGCCGTGGAGAAGTTCCGCGCCGTCAGCGACGACGTCACCACCCGGTTCGCGAAGCTGGACCAGAAGACCCTGCAGTCGACCGTGCAGACCGAGCTGAGCAAGCGTCAGGCCGAGCTGAGCGAGCGTCTCGAGACGCTGGTCGCCAACGCGAAGACCGTGCCGGCCACGCTGCGTGAGCTGCCGGCGGTCGCGCAGGCCGGGCTGACCGTCGCCCAGGCCGGACTGACCACCGTGCTCGGCCAGGCCGAGGAGACCTACGAGGACCTGGCCGGCCGGGGCAAGGACCTGGTCACCCGGATCCGCACCCAGAAGGCGACCGAGGACCTGGCCGCCCAGGCCCGGACCACGGTGAGCAAGGCCAAGGCCACCCGGACCACCGCGAAGAAGACCGCCGGCACCACCTCGCGCAACGTGAAGGCGACCGCCACCAGCGCTCGCAAGACCGCGAAGAGCGCCACCAAGGCCGCCGGCACCGCCGCCGCCAAGGTCGGCGACTGAGGGTAGTTCCTCCCGCTCCGCAGGCACGGGTGGTCCCGATCCGGGTTCGACGGATCGTCGGCCACCCGTGCCTGGGTTAGGCTCGTTGCATGCTCCCACTCGCCACGTTCCAGAACCTGTTTCCCGGGTTCGGTGATCCCATCGGTGTCATCTGGTGGGCGCTGCTCGGTCTGAAGCTGGTCGCCTTGGTCGACGCGGCGTTCCGGCCGCGGGCGGTGTACGTCGCCGCCGACAAACTGACCAAGCCCGGCTGGGTGCTGATCCTGGCCACCTTCACGCTGTCGCAGATCTTCCAGAGCTGGCTGAGCTTCATCGGCCTGTTCGGGATCGTGGCCGCGGCTGTCTACCTGGTGGACGCCCGTCCCGCGCTCCGGGCGGCGTCCGGCCGTGGGCGCGGCGGTGGCTGGGGTATTCGCCGTCGCCGGGGGCCGCGCCCGCTCTGAGGCGCAGCTACGAGCGGTAGACGATCACCTTGTCGCCGACGTTCACCTGGTCGAAGAGGCTCTTGATCTTGGCCAGGTCGCGGACGTTCACACAGCCGTGCGATCCGCCGTTGTAGCCGCGGGCGGCGAAGTCCGAGGAGTAGTGCACCGCCTGTCCGCCGCTGAAGAACATCGCGTAGGGCATCGGTGAGTCGTACAGCTTGGAGACGTGGTTGCGGTTCTTCCAGCCGACCGTGAAGCCGCCCTCGCGGGTGGCCGTCTTCTCGGCGCCGAACCGGACGTCGAACTGCATCTTCACCACGCCGTCGACCACGTATCGCAGCTTGCGGTCGGTCTTGTCGACGCACAGCGCGACGCCGGTCGCGCACCGCGGGTCCAGCTTCTTACCGTTCACCACGGGGGCCGGCGGATAGAGCTCGGCCTGAGTGGGCTCGCGGGTTCCGGCGGACAGCTTCGTCCAGGTGTTCTGGTCGACGTACCCGAGCGGCGGAATTCCCTGTGAGGTCTGGAACTTCTTCACCGCGGACCGGGTCATCGTGCCGTACGAGTTGTCCAGCCACCGCTTGTCGAGCAGCTTGAGCTGGATCAGGCGCGCCTCGACCTTGCGTACGGCAACACCGCTGGAACCGTTCTTCCACAGGGCCTTGGGGTAGATCGGCAGTTCGCCGCTGACCTCGAACGGCACCGGCGCGACCTCCGCCGTACTGACCTGCGGCGCCGCCGAGGCGGTGATCGCCGTTCCCCCGACCGCAGTGACGACCACGGCCGTCAGCACGTTGCGAACAATCAGCGTACTCCGAGACCAACGCATCCGAACCCCTCAAGTCGATCCGTCCCCTGTACCAGGTAGGACGCCCACGCGGATCAGTTAGTTGGCATCGGGCGGACGCCAACCGATCAAGCCTAAGGTACGGACCTGGAAATCGTCCTCTCGACAGCCGGCCTCAGCGCGCGCGACTTGGGACGGCAACGCGAAGCGGCGGCCACTTCCCGAAGGAAGTAGCCGCCGCTGAGAGACTCCAGGTCAGGCGTTGTAGACCAGGACCTTGTCGCCGATCTTCACCTTGCTGAAGATCCAGGCGATCTTCTTCTTGTCGCGCATGTTCGCGCAGCCGTGCGAGCTGCCGTTGTAACCGCGGGCCTTGAAGTCCGCCGAGTAGTGCACCGCCTGGCCGCCGACGAAGAACATCGCGTACGGCATCGGGGTGTGGTAGATCGACGAGACGTGGTTCTTCGACTTGCGGTAGACCTTGAAGGTGCCGTTCTTGGTCGGCGTCCGGGGGCCGCCGAAGCGGGCGTCACCCTCGGCCTGCAGGCGGCCGTTGACGATGAACATCACCTTGCGGGTCTTCTTGTTGATGCACAGGTAGCGCCCGGTCATGCACTGCTTGGCAATGTGCCGGCGACCCGGCACCAAGACCGTCTTCTTCGCTTTCGCCTTCGGCTTGGCCTTGGCGGTCGCCGAGCCGGCGACGACGGTCTTGGACGCAACCTTCGGTGCCACCACGGTGCCGGCGGCCGGAGCCGCGGCCGCGGTCGTCGTCGCGGCGGTGAGAACGCCTACCCCCAGCATCGCGACCGCCGTGGTGGTGGCGCCGAGCTTACGCAGAATGCCCATGGTCCTTTTCCTTCCCCCAACTGATGTGCTTTCACAAGGTCAGACGCAGCAGCCCGCCAGCTGGTTGGTAACGATCCGGCACTTTCCCCCGTCGGATCGGGCCACCAGGTGAGCGGGCTACTCCCCGACTACTACTGGATCAGGCTTTGTTCTTGCGGCCGAGCTTCGCGCGCTCGATCTGGGTCAGCGCGAGTTTGCGGATCCGGACCGCGTCCGGGGTGACCTCGACGCACTCGTCCTCGCGGCAGAACTCCAGCGACTGCTCGAGCGACAGCTTGCGGGCCGGCACCAGCTTCTCGAACTCGTCCGCGTTCGACCGGACGTTGGTCATCTTCTTCTCACGGGTGATGTTCACGTCCATGTCGTCGGCGCGCGAGTTCTCGCCGACCACCATGCCCTCGTAGACATCGGTGCCCGGCTCACAGAACATCGTGCCGCGCTCCTGCAGGTTCACCATCGCGTACGACGTGGTGACGCCGGTGCGGTCGGAGACCAGCGAACCCGACGGGCGGGTGCGCAGCTCGCCGAACCACGGCTCGTAACCCTCGAAGACGTGGTGCGCGATCCCGGTACCGCGGGTGTCGGTGAGGAACTCGGTCCGGAAGCCGATCAGGCCACGGGCCGGGACCAGGAACTCCATCCGGACCCAGCCGGTGCCGTGGTTGGTCATCTGCTCCATCCGGCCCTTGCGGACCGCGAGCAGCTGGGTGACGGTTCCGAGGTACTCCTCGGGGCAGTCGATGGTCAGGCGCTCGACCGGCTCGTGCCGCTTGCCGTCGATCTCGCGGGTGACCACCTGCGGCTTGCCGACGGTCAGCTCATAGCCCTCGCGGCGCATCTGCTCGACCAGGATGGCCAGCGCCAGCTCGCCACGGCCCTGCACCTCCCAGGTGTCCGGACGCTCGGTCGGCAGCACCTTGATCGAGACGTTGCCGATCAGTTCGCGGTCCAGCCGGTCCTTGACCAGCCGGGCGGTCACCTTGGTGCCCTTGATCCGGCCGGCCAGCGGGGAGCTGTTGGTACCGATCGTCATCGAGATGGCCGGCTCGTCGACGGTGATGAACGGCAGCGGCTTCGGGTTCTCCGGGTCGGCCAGGGTGTCGCCGATCATAATCTCCGGGATACCGGCGATCGCGACGATGTCACCGGGGCCGGCCGAGTCGCCGGGAACGCGCTCGAGCGCCTCGGTGATCAGCAGTTCGGTGATCTTGACCTTCTGAATGGTGCCGTCGTGCTTGCACCAGGCGACCTGGGAGCCCTTCTTCAGGGTGCCTTCGTGCACCCGGACCAAGGCCAGCCGGCCGAGGAACGGCGAGGCGTCCAGGTTGGTGACGTGCGCCTGCAGCGGCGCGCCTTCGGTGTACTCCGGGGCCGGCACGTTCGCCAGAATGGTCTCGAACAGCGGCTCGAGGTCCTCGGAGTCCGGCATCCCGCCGTCGGCCGGCTGGGTCAGCGAGGCGCGACCGGCGCGGGCCGAGGCGTAGACGACCGGGAAGTCCAGCGCGGACTGGTCGGCGTCGTGGTCCAGCAGGTCCAGGAACAGCTCGTAGGTCTCGTCGACGACCTCGGCGATCCGGGCGTCGGGACGGTCCACCTTGTTCACCACCAGGATCACCGGCATGTTGCGGGCCAGCGCCTTGCGCAGTACGAACCGGGTCTGCGGCAGCGGACCCTCGGAGGCGTCCACCAGCAGCACGATCGCGTCCACCATCGACAGGCCGCGCTCGACCTCACCACCGAAGTCGGCGTGGCCGGGGGTGTCGATGATGTTCAGCGTCATCTGCTCGCCGTTGGCCATCTTGTGCCGTACGGCGGTGTTCTTGGCCAGGATCGTGATGCCCTTCTCACGCTCCAGGTCGCCCGAGTCCATCGCTCGCTCGTCGACGTGCTGGTGGGCCCCGAAGGCACCGGACTGCCACAGCATCGCGTCGACCAGGGTGGTCTTCCCGTGGTCGACGTGGGCCACGATGGCCACGTTGCGCAGATCATTACGGAGGGGCATGCGGAAGCGCTCCAAGCAAGTCGGATTGAGGTCAGGCGGTGGCTACGGCAAGTCCTACGTGCCACTGGAGACGCAGTGCGCAGCCATCTCATCCTACCGGTCGGTGGAGGTAGCGCCGAATTCGGGAGAGCCTTTGACATTCGTTCGCTGTACGTACAGTCTATAAGTGGACGCCTGGGGAGGGGTCCGCACCTCGGGGCCGTGCCACCGGGGGCCGAGTCGCCGTGGGGGGTGGACTCGGCTCCCGAGGGGCGTCCGGCCAGGAAAGAAGCACCGTGCCGCGATCGGCCAGTACCAACCTCGAACTGCGGGAGAAGTCGCGCGAGCGGATCCTGAGTGCTGCCCTGGAGGTCTTCGCCGAGAAGGGCTACGAGGCCGCGTCGATCTCGGACGTGACCCAGCGTGCCGGCGTCTCCCGCGGTCTGGTCACCTACTACTTCGCCGGCAAGCAGTTGCTGGCGGCCGAACTGCTGGACCGCTGGCTGGACGGCATCGGCGCCATTCTCACCTTGCAGGGCAGCGCGGACGAACGTCTGGCCGGCATCATCGACGGCACCCTGATGGCCGCGGCGTCCACGTTGCCGATCCAGCGGCTGGCGATCTCGCTGATGCTGCAGCCCGGGACCCATCCGGTCTTCGCCGCGGTCGAGGCGGCCAAGGCGGCCCGGGTGGAGCAGATCGAGGACGCGATCCGGTCGATCTTCGGTCAGCGTGGCGCCGACGACCCGGCCGTCGAGGAGATGTTGCTCAGGGCAACACTCGAGGGCGTGACGGTGAAATTGGCAATCTACCCCGAGACGTTCCCGGTCGAGGCGGTCCGCCGCCGCCTGCACGCGTCGTACGGGCTGCCCGAGCCCCGTACGCCGCTGCTGATCAGCTCACCGCCGGTGGACCGCCTCCGCGCCAAGTAGTCAGCCTGGCTCAGCTGACCCGGTGCACCTTGTGCTGCGCGGCCTGCGCCCGCGGCCGGACCGTCAGGCGGTCGATGTTGACGTGCTTGGGGCGGGTGGCGATCCAGGCGACGATGTCGGCGATGTCGTCGGCGACCAGCGGTTCGGCGACCCCGGCGTACACGGCGTCGGCCTTGGCCTGGTCGCCCTCGAACCGGGTGAGCGCGAACCCCTCGCTCTTCACCATTCCCGGGGCGATCTCGCAGACCCGGACCGGCTGGTCCCACAGCTCCAGCCGGAGCGTGTCGACAACCGCCTTGGCCGCGTGCTTGGCCGCGACGTACCCACCGCCGCCCTCGTAGGCGACCTGGCCGGCCGTCGAGCCCATCACCACGATCTGGCCCTCCGCCGCGATCAGTGCCGGGAGCAACGACTTCGTGACCGCCGCGACCCCGATCACGTTCACCTCGAACATCTGCCGCCAGGCCGCGAGGTCGGCCTCGGCGACCGGCTCGAAACCGAACGCCCCGCCGGCGTTGTTGAGCAGCAGGTCGACCCGGTCGCCGACCGCCACGGCGAGCGCGGCGACGTCCTCGGCCGAGGTCACGTCGCACTGCACCGCACGCCCGTCGATCTCCTTGGCGAGTGCCTCGATCCGGTCCAGCCGCCGGGCCGCGCAGACCACCTCGAACCCCTCCCGGGCGAGGTACCGCGCCGAAGCGGCCCCGATCCCACTACTGGCTCCGGTGACCACTGCGACAGGACGGGTGCTGGAAGTCATGCCTCAAGTCTAGGGAGAAGTCCTGATTCGGCCGAGGGAGGCCGGAGTTACGCTGAGGCGGTGACCCAACCCTTGGCAGACCGTCCTCTCCGGCGGGTCGCGATGATCAGCCTGCACACCTCACCGCTGGACCAGCCCGGGATCGGCGACGCCGGCGGGATGAACGTCTACGTGGTCGAGATGTCCAAGCGGCTCGCCGGCCTCGGGATCGAGGTGGACGTCTTCACCCGGGCCACCTCGTCCGCCTTGCCGGCGAAGGTCGAGCTGCTGCCCGGCGTGACCGTGCGCAACGTCGCCGCCGGCCCGTACGAGGGACTCTCGAAACACGAGCTGCCCGCGCAGCTGTGCACGTTCGCCCGCGCCGTACTGCGGGCCGAGGCGATCCGCGAACCCGGCTACTACGACGTCATCCACTCGCACTACTGGCTCTCCGGGCAGGTCGGCCTGCTGGCCCGGGACCGCTGGGCCGTGCCGCTGGTGCACACCATGCACACGATGGCGAAGGTCAAGAATGCCAGCCTGGCTGAGGACGACGTACCGGAGCCCCCGGCCCGGCTGCTGGGTGAGGAGCAGGTGGTCGAGGCGGCCGACCGGCTGCTGGCCAACACCGAGGACGAGGCGCACGAACTGATCAGCCTGTACGGCGCGCAGCCGGCCAAGGTCGGCGTGGTCAGTCCGGGGGTGGACCTGGAGGTCTTCTGCCCGGGCGGCCAGGCAGCGGCCCGCAAGGCGCTCGGGCTGCGGGAGGACGCGATCGTGCTCGCGTTCGTCGGCCGGATCCAGCCGCTGAAGGCACCGGACATCCTGATCCGCGCCGCGGCCCGGATGCTGGCGAAGGACCCGTCGCTGCGGGAGCGGCTGGTGGTCGCGATCATCGGCGGGCCGTCGGGCAACGGGATGGAGCACCCCGAGTCGCACGCGGAGCTCGCCCGCGAGCTGGGGGTCTACGACGTGACCTGGTTCGTGAAGCCGATGGCCCGGGCCGGGCTGGCCGAGTGGTACCGCGCGGCCACGGTGGTCTGCGTGCCGTCGTACTCGGAGTCGTTCGGGCTGGTCGCGCTGGAAGCCCAGGCCTGCGGTACGCCGGTGGTCGCGGCGGCCGTCGGTGGCCTGACCACGGCGGTCTCGGACGGCCGGACCGGGCTGCTGGTGCCGGGGCACGACGTCGACGACTTCGCCGACGCGCTGCGCCGGATCGCGACGGATCCGCCGTTGCGCGAGACGATGAGCCGCGCCGCGGTCGGGCATGCGAGCCGCTTCGGCTGGGAACTGACCGCGGAGAGGACGCTGGCGGCGTACCGGACCGCGCAGCAGACGATGGCGGCCGAGCTGGCCCAGGAGGTTGGTCGATGAGAGTGTCCGCCGCGGACGTGATCCGCCAGGTGCTGAACGAGAACGAGCTGGAGTTCACCGAGACCGAGCCGGGGGTGTTCAGCGCGGACCTGCCCGGCGAGCGCAAGCTGAAGACCACCGTCTCGCTGACGGTCGGCAGTCAGGCGGTCCAGGTGCACGCCTTCGTCGCGCGCCGGCCGGACGAGAACCACGAGGCCGTCTACCGCTGGCTGCTGGAGCGGAACCTGAAGATGTACGGCGTCGCCTTCGCCGTCGACCACCTGGGCGACATCCACCTGGACGGCCGGGTGCCACTGCACGCGATCACGCCGGTCGAGGTGGACCGGCTGCTCGGGGCGGTGCTGGAGTACTCCGACACCTCGTTCAACACGATCCTGGAACTGGGGTTCGCCTCGTCGATCCGCAAGGAGTACGACTGGCGGGTGAAGCGGGGCGAATCGACCCGGAACCTGGACGCGTTCAAGGGCTGGCTGGAGCCTCGGTAGGCTGAGGGCCATGACTTACCGCCTGATCCTGCTGCGCCACGGCCACTCCGACTGGAACGCCAAGAACCTGTTCACCGGCTGGGTCGACGTCGACCTGAACGCCCAGGGCGTGGAGGAGGCGCACCGCGGCGGCCAGCTGCTGCTCGAGCGCGACCTGCTGCCCGACGTCCTGCACACGTCGCTCCTGCACCGCGCCATCCGGACGGCCAACATCGCCCTCCAGGAGGCCGGCCGGTCCTGGATCGACGTCCGCCGCTCCTGGCGGCTGAACGAGCGCCACTACGGCGGTCTGCAGGGCAAGGACAAGAAGCAAACCCTGGAGGAGCTCGGCGAGGAGCAGTTCATGCTGTTCCGCCGCTCCTACGACACCCCGCCGCCGCCGATCGAGCGCGGCTCGGAGTTCGATCAGGCCGGCGACCCCCGGTACGCCGGTCTGCCGCCGGAGCTGCTGCCGGCCACCGAGTGCCTGAAGGACGTCGTCGAGCGGATGCTGCCGTACTGGTACGACGCGATCGTGCCGGACCTGCGCGACGGCAAGACCGTCCTGGTCACCGCGCACGGCAACTCGCTGCGCGCCCTGGTCAAGCACCTGGACACCCTGGACGAGCAGACCGTGGTCGGCCTGAACATCCCGACCGGCGTCCCGCTGTACTACGAGCTCGACGAGAACTTCACCCCGGTCAAGCCCGGCGGCGAGTACCTCGACCCCGCCGCGGCCGCCGCCGCGATCGAGGCGGTCAAGAACCAGGGCCGCTGACCCACCCGTAAAAGTAGCCCCCAGCAACCAAATGGTTGCTCGGGGCTACTTTCATGGAGCCGGATCAGTGGCTGCCGTTGCCGTTTCCGTTGACGGGAGTGGAGGCGCCGGCGCCCGAGCCTGCGGCGGTGCCGCCGATGGCGACCGGGAGCTCGCCGGTCACCAGGTAGACCACCCGGCGGGCCATCGAGACCGCGTGGTCGGCGATCCGCTCGTAGTACCGGCCGAGCAGGGCGATGTCGACCGCGACCTCGACGCCGTGCGGCCAGGAGTCGTCCATCATCAGCCGGAACTGGTTGCTGCGCAGTTTGTCCATCTCGTCGTCGACGGCCTCCAGACGGGCGGCGGCGTCGACGTCGCGGGACTTGATCACGTCACCGGCGCCGTCGACCATCCGGCCGGCCACCGAGCCCATCTCCTCGATCACCGGGTGCAGCTCGGCCGGGATCGCCGAGGCCGGGTAGCGCAGCCGGGCGATCTTCGAGACGTGCGCGGCCAGGTCGCCCATCCGCTCGAGGTCGGCGACCATCCGCAGCGCGGCGACCAGCATCCGCAGTTCGTTGGCGACCGGGGACTGCCGGGCCATCAGTTCGAAGACCTTCTCCTCCACGCCTTCGCCGGCCGCGTCCAGCTTGATGTCGGCGGCAATCACTTCCTCGGCCTGCCGGATGTCGGCGGTCAGCAGCGCGGTGGTGGAACGGCGGACGGCGGTGGACACCGTCCGCGTCATCCGCTCGAGCTCGGCCAGGATGTCGTCGAGCTGCTCGTGATAGGTGTCGCGCATCGTCTCTGCTTCCGATCTGTGGTGTCCGGTACTGCGGTGGGCGGGGCTACCGCGGGCACGGAACAGTTCCCGCCCACGCTGGACGGTATGCCAGCCAGGTTGCCGGTCGGCGACGAGTGGTGAACGCCCGATGAACAGTTAGGACGCGTTCCGGTCATCGGGTGCTCATTCGGTCTTTCCCTGCTGGTTGCCCGCGTAGCATCGATCTCGTGGACCCCACGCTGGCAGCGGTGCTGGGCGGCGTCATCGGCGCGGCTCTGGCTCTCCTTTCGCTCGGCGCGATGATGCTGAGCGAGCGATCCCAGACGAAGGTGCCGGTCTCGCCGGACCCGATCGTGCCCAGTGGCGTTGCCACCGTCCTGTCCGTACTGCGCTCGTCGGCGGTCGTGATGGGCCCCGAGGACCAGGTGCTGCAGGCCAGCGCCCCGGCGCACGTGCTCGGCATCGTCCGGGGCGAGCGGCTGGTGGTGGACGACCTGCTGACCATGGTCCGGGCGGTCCGTCGCGACGGCGAGATCCGCCAGCAGGACCTGGAGATCGTCCGCGGCCGGCTCGGCGCCACCCAGTACGTGAGTGCCCGGGTGGCCCCGCTCGGCAGCCAGCTGGTGCTCGTCCTGGTCGAGGACCGGACCCGCGAGCGCCGGCTGGAGGCGATCCGCCGCGACTTCACGGTCAACGTCAGCCACGAGCTGAAGACCCCGATCGGGGCGATCATCCTGCTCGCCGACGCGGTCGCCGAGGCCTCCGACGACCCGCCCGCCGTCCAGCGCTTCTCCGGCCGGATGCGGATCGAGGCCAGCCGGCTGAGCCGGCTGGTGAAGGAGATCATCGAACTGTCCCGGCTGCAGGGCGACGACCCGTTGGAGCACCCGACCCCGGTCGACATCAACGGCGTGATCGAGGCGGCGGTGGACCGTTGCCGGGTCGACGCCGAGGACCGCCAGATCAACCTGGTGGTGAAGACCGACCCCGCGCTCGAGGTGATGGGCAGCGAGGACCAGCTGGCGATCGCGATCGGCAACCTGGTGGAGAACGCCGTCAACTACAGCCCCGACGGGACCCGGGTGGCGGTCGCCGCCCACCCGATCGGGGACCTGGTGGAGATCACCGTCAGCGACCAGGGCGTGGGGATCCCGAGCAGCGACCTGGAGCGCATCTTCGAGCGCTTCTACCGGGTCGACCGGGCCCGCAGCCGCGAGACCGGCGGGACCGGCCTCGGCCTGTCCATCGTCAAGCACATCGCCTCGATCCACGGTGGCGACGTACGGGTCTGGAGCGTCGAGGGCCAGGGGTCCACCTTCACCGTCCGACTCCCGCTGCGGCTCGATCCCGCCACCGGGCAACCCACGGACTGCTCCATCCAGGAGGAGTCCGAGCAACCCCTGACGCCGACCCCGTCAGAGAAAACCAAGGAGGCAGCTTCGTGACCCGAGTGCTGGTCGTCGAAGACGAAGAGAGCTACAGCGACGCGTTGTCGTACGTGCTGCGCAAGGAGGGGTTCGAGGTCGCCGTCGCGGAGACCGGGCCGGACGCGCTGGACGAGTACGACCGGGCCGGCGCCGACATCGTCCTGCTGGACCTGATGCTGCCCGGGCTGTCCGGGACCGAGGTCTGCCGTGCGCTGCGCAGCCGCGGCAACGTGCCGGTGATCATCGTGTCGGCCAAGGACACCGAGGTGGACAAGGTGGTTGGGCTGGAGCTGGGCGCCGACGACTACGTCACCAAGCCCTACAGCCCGCGCGAGCTGCTCGCCCGGATCCGCGCGGTACTGCGGCGCGGCGCCGACGTCGAGCTGTTGCCGGACACCCTCGAGGCCGGTCCGGTGCGGATGGACGTCGAGCGGCACGTGGTGACGGTCGGCGGGACGGAGATCCGGCTGCCGCTGAAGGAGTTCGAGCTGCTGGAGATGCTGCTCCGCAACACCGGCCGGGTGCTCACCCGCGGTCAGCTGATCGACCGGATCTGGGGCGCCGACTACGTGGGCGACACCAAGACCCTGGACGTGCACGTCAAGCGGTTGCGGTCGAAGCTGGAGAAGGACCCGTCCAGCCCGTCGCACCTGGTGACGGTGCGCGGCTTGGGGTACAAGTTCGAGGCCTGACCAGGGGCGGGCTCGCAGCTACCGCGCTGGTGGCGTGCGGTAGCGACGGCGGCACGGGTGAGGCGCCGTCAGTGTGCTGAGCGTGCCCTGGGTGCTCGACAAGATCCTGCCGGGCCTGGTCAAGGCCGCTCAGCCGCGCTGATCAGCCGTGCGCCTCGCCGTCGGCCTCGGGGGCCGGCGACGGGGAGTAGTGGTCCTTGGTCAGCACCGGGATCGAGACGGCGATCGGGCCGGCCTTCTCGAAGGTGAGGGTCACCTTGAGCATCTGGCCGGGCTTGCCGCCGGTGACGGTGACCGGCAGACCGGTGGCGGGCGGCAGGTTGACCGCGCCGCCGGCCTTCAGGTCGAGCGCCTTGAAGTTGGTGAACGTGAACGGCGCCGTCGCCGCCGTCTGCACCGGGCAGGGGCTGGCCGCCGAGGCGGCGTCGGCCGGGGGCTTGGCGTCCGTCGCCGCGATGCACACCAGGCTGTCGTCGCCCTGCTCGTTGTTGACGAACGTGCCCTGCAGCTGGCCCTCTCCGTCCGCGGAGGCCAGTACCAGCAGGTTCCGTACGGCGACCGCGCCCGAGTCGGCGTTGGTGCCTTCGGCCGGCTGGTACGGCATGTTCGTCTGGGCGTCGAAGCCCGCGCCACAGCCCGCCACCACGACGCTCAGAGCGACGGTGGCTCCGGCCAGGGCGGTGCGCCGAACGGCCTGCGAAGACAACGTGATGCGCACTGGAGTTCCCTCTCCTACAAACAGGTGGAAGCCGATGGGCTGAAGCCTCCGGCGGAGCACAGCGTAGCGAGCGGGACGGCCGTCCTCGACGGCGCCCACCCCATTCGGCGGTGTCCCGGGCAACCATGTCCGCGCGTACGAGGCACGCCGGACAGCGTTTGTCAAGGCGGGAAAGGGCCTCTGACCAGCGCAAACGCCCGAACCGGACCAGCGACCGCGTGGTAGGATAGAGGTCGGAAAGGGGCACGTGACATATGACTTTCAACGTCGGCGAAACGGTTGTTTACCCCAACCACGGTGCGGCCGTTATCGAGGACATCGAGACCCGTCAGATCAAAGGTGAGGACAAGACCTATCTGGTCTTGAGGATCGTCGCTCAGAACGACCTGGTCGTCCGGGTCCCCGCGTGCAACCTCGATCTCGTCGGCGTGCGTGACGTCGTGGATCAGGCTGGCTTGGAGCGCGTCTTCGACGTGCTGCGGGCGCCGCACACGGAGGAGCCGACCAACTGGTCGCGTCGTTACAAGGCGAACCTGGAGAAGCTGCACTCCGGTGACGTGATGAAGGTGGCAGAGGTCGTCCGCGACCTGTGGCGCCGTGAGCGTGACCGCGGTCTCTCCGCCGGTGAGAAGCGAATGCTGGCGAAGGCTCGCCAGATTCTCGTCTCCGAGCTGGCCCTGGCCGAACACACCAACGAGGACAAGGCGGAAGCCATCCTCGACGAGGTCCTCGCCTCCTGACCAACCGGTCAGCAGTGGAGTCGGGGTCGCGCGACTGAACCGTCCGGCATGATGTGGTCGTGAGTACTGCGGCGATCATTCCGGCGGCCGGTCTCGGGCTCAGGCTCGGTGGTGAGGCACCAAAGGCATTGCGAGAGGTCGGTGGCGAATCGCTGCTGGTCCACGCTCTTCGTGGACTGCGGGCAGCGACCGCCGCCGACCTCGCCTGCGTTGTGATCGCGGTGCCACCCGGCACCGAGCAGGCGGTCCGCGAACTCCTCCAGCCGTACTCCGGTCCGCTGGAGCTCCTGATCGTTGCCGGCGGCGCCGAGCGGACCGACTCGGTCCGGCTGGCGCTCGAGCTGGTCCCTGCCGAGGGCATCGACTGCGTGCTCGTGCACGACGCGGCTCGTTCCTTCGCGCCGCCCGACCTGATCGAACGGGTCGTTGCCGCGGTCATCGGTGGTGCGCCCGCGGTCGTTCCGGCGATCCCGGTGACCGACACGATCAAGCGCGTCGACGCCGGCGGGCTGGTGGTCGACACGCCCGACCGCTCGACCCTGGTCGCGGTCCAGACCCCGCAGGGGTTCGAGCCGGGACTGTTGCGCAAGGCCCATTCCGGCGACACCGGCGGCGCGACCGACGACGCCATGCTGTGCGAGCGGCTCGGCGTACCGGTGCTGACGGTGGCGGGATCGCAGGACGCGTTCAAGGTGACCCGGCCGCGGGATCTGATCCTGGCCGAGGCCATCCTGGCTGAGAGGCGGAGTTCGTGAGGGTGCCGAGGGTGGGGACGGGCGTCGACGTCCATCCCGTCGAGGAAGGCCGCCAGATGTGGCTGGCCGGCCTGCACTGGCCCGAGGAGACGGCCGGCCCGTCCGGTCACTCCGACGGCGACGTGGCGGCCCATGCGGCCTGCGACGCATTGTTGTCGGCGGCAAGGCTCGGCGATCTCGGCTCCAACTTCGGTACGTCGGAACCGCAGTGGGCGGGCGCCTCGGGCGCGACCCTGCTCGGCGAGGCGGCCCGGCGCGTTCGCGCCGCCGGCTTCGAGATCGGCAACATCTCCGTCCAGGTGATCTGCAACCGGCCACGGTTCGCCGCCCGACGCGAGGAGGCCGAGAAGGCCCTCAGCGCCGCCTGCGACGCCGAGGTCTCGGTCTCGGCCACCACCACGGACGGACTCGGCCTCACCGGCCGGGGAGAAGGCATCGCGGCCATCGCCACCGCCCTGGTCTACTAGTCCCGCTGCAGCCTTAGCGGCGGCGCCGGGGGAGCGCAGGCAGGTCGACACTGTCCAGCCAGACAGCGAAGAGAGCCCGTACTGCGTTTTCGTCCGACGTGAACTGGACGGCTAGCCCGATGAAGTCCTCCGTGGTCACCGAGCCGTGCCGATGCGCCCTGGTCCAGGTGCGCAGCAGTTCGAAGAACGGCTCGTCGCCCAACTGCAGACGCAGGACGTGCAAGGTGATCGCGCCACGCTTGTAGAGCCGGTCGTCGAACATCAGCTCAGGCCCCGGGTCCGAGAGCAACAGATCCTGGTCGAGCCCGCGCAGCCGGCTGTAGGCCTTGGAGACCTGCTGCGAAGCCGTCAGCCCACCGGACTCCTCCGACCACAACCACTCCGCGTAGCAGGCGAAACCCTCGTTGAGCCAGATGTCCTGCCAGCGGGAGGGCGTCAGGCTGTTGCCGAACCACTGGTGCGCCAGCTCGTGCGCCACCAGCCGCTCGGCGCCGCGCTTGCCGTCGACATGGTTGCTGCCGAAGACCGAGATGCCCTGCGCCTCCAGCGGAATCTCCAGCGGATCGTCGGTGACCACCACCGTGTAGCCGCCGAACGGGTAGGGCCCGAAGAGCTTGATGAACAGCCGCATCATGTCCTGCTGCCGCCCGAAGTCCGACTTGAAGTCGCGCAGCTGTGCGGCGGGCAGCACGGCCCGGGTGGTGACAGGCGACGTCTCCAGTTCCAGTACGTCGTACCGGCCGATCTGCACGGTCGCCAGGTACGTCGCCATCGGTGCCGCCTGGTCGAACACCCAGCTGGTCCTGCTGGCCTTGGTACGCCGGGAGACGGGCCGCCCGTTCGCCACCACGTGGTACGGCGAATCGGTGGTGATCGTGATCCGGTAGTGCGCCTTGTCGCTGGGATGGTCGTTGCACGGGAACCAGGTCGCGGCGCCGCTCGGCTGGCTCGCGACGATCACACCCTCGGTCAGCTCCTCCCAGCCGAGCTCGCCCCACGGGCTGTCCATCGGAGCCGGGTTGCCGGAGTACTGGACGTCCACCACGAACTCCGCGCCGTCGGCGATGGCCGGGGACGGCCAGACGTGCAGTTTGCCGTTGCGGTGCGCGTAGCGGCCGGCCCGGCGGCCGTTGACGAGCACCTTGGCCACGCGCAGGCCGACCAGGTCGAGGCTGACCCGGGACAGCGCCTGGGTCGCCTCCGCGGTGATGGTGGCCTTGCCGCTCAGCCGGTTGCTGCTGACGCGGTAGTCCAGATCCAGCTCGTACGACTCGACCCGGTAGCCGCCGTTGCCGTGCGTCGGTACATAGGGATCACCGGCGGTGTCGTCGCCCGGCAAGCCCTTGTCGCGGGCAACCATCAACCCTGCCAGGGCGCGATCGGGTTGCCGGCCCAGCGGGACCCGGCGGGAACACTCTCACCACGCATCACCAGCGAGACCGGGCCGACGGTGGCGCCCGCGCCGATCGAGGCGGCCGGCAGGATGATGCCGTGCGGCCCGAGGGTGGATCCAGGCCCGAAGGTGACGGTGCTCATGGACATCACCCTGTCATGGAACAGGTGGGTCTGGAGCACGCAGCCGCGATTCACCGACGCACCGTCGCCGAGCGTGATCAGATCCGCTTCCGGCAGCCAGTAGGTCTCGCACCAGACCCCCTTGCCGATCTTGGCGCCGAGCGTGCGCAGCCAGAGCGCGAGGACCGGCGTACCGGCGGCCGCGTTGGCGAACCAGGGGGCCGCGACCATCTCGACGAAGGTGTCGACCACTTCGTTGCGCCAGACGAAGCTGCTCCACAGCGGGTACTCGACCGCGCGGGTGCGGCCGACGATCACCCATTTCGAGATGGTCGCCATCGTGCCGGCCACCGCACCAGCGGCCAGGATCACCGCGCCCGACAGCAGGAACGTCGCCCACGGCCCGAGCCACAGGTCGAGCGCCTGCAGGGTGAACAGCACGCCGAGCGCGATCAGTACCGTGCACATCATCGGCACGAACCGGCACAGCTCCACCGCGGCCCGGGCGAACTTGAGCCGCAGCGGCGGGTCGAACGTACGGCTCTGGTCGCCACCGACGGCCTGGCGGCGCAGCTTGACCGGCGGGCTGCCCAGCCACGACGTACCGGCCTTGGACTTCTTCGGTGCCGCCGACAGGACCGCGACGAGGCCGTTCTTGGGCACCGAGCGGCCGGGTGCCGTCATCCCCGAGTTGCCGAGGAAAGCGCGCTTGCCGACCTTGGCGCCGGCGACGTGCAGCCAGCCACCGCCCAGCTCGTACGACGCGATCATGGTGTCGTCGGCCAGGAAGGCGCCATCGCCGACGGTCGTCATCTTCGGGAGCAACAGCACGGTGGACGCCTCGACGTCCCGGCCGATCTTCGCCCCGAGCGCCCGCAGCCACCACGGCGTCAGCAGGCTCGCGTAGAGCGGGAAGAGCAGCGTGCGGGCCGAGTCGAGCAGCCGCTCGGTCGCCCACACCTGCCAGCCGATGCGGCTGCGTACGGGGTAGTGGCCGGCCTTGATGCCGATTCCCAGCAGCCGGACGATGATCAGGGTCAGCAGGGCGAGCGTGAGGAAGCCGACCAGAGTCATCAGGGGGATCGCGTACAACGCTTGCAGGGCGGCGTCTCCGAGCGACGTGGTGCCGGAGACGGCGTTGCGCAGTACGAGGATGGCGGTGGTCGCCGCGGCCAGCGGCAGGAGCGACATGAAGGCGGAGGCGGCGCCGTACGCGAGGACCCACCAGGGAGCGCGAGCAGGCCGCTCCTCCGGCCATGGGCGCCGGGCGCGGCCGACCCGTGTTGCCGGTGACCCGGACCAGCGCTCGCCCGGCGGGACCTTGCCGGACACGGCAGAGCCTGCGGCGATCTCTGCATTGCGGCCGACCTCTGCGCCCGGCAGCAGAGTACTGCGGGAGCCCACGACCGCCTCGGCACCGACAGTCACCGTGCCTACGTGCAGGCGGTCGCCGTCGATCCAGTAGCCCGACAGGTCGACCTCTGGTTCGATCGACGCGCCACGGCCCATGCTGAGGAGGCCGGTGACCGGGGGAAGCGTGTGGAGGTCGACACCCTTGCCGATCTTCGCCCCCAGAGCCCTTGCGTAGTAGGCGATCCAGGGCGCACCGGCGAGGTTGGCGGCACCTGCGGCGTCAGCGAGGTTCTCTGCTGCCCACAGACGGACATGGACGTTGCCACCTCGTGGGTAGACGCCAGGCTTCAGCCCACGCAGCAGCAAGCGAGCGCCGACGACAGCGATGCCCATGCGGCCGGCGGGCGTGATGAGGATCAGCCAGCCGGCCAGGATCCACCACCACGAGACTGTGCGCATCCAGGGGTGCGGGCCGTCGGTCAGCGCCAGCAGGTTGTTCAGGGTGAAGAGCCAGACCAGCCAGCGAACACCGACCACTGTCTGCAGTAGGAGGGTCAACGCGGTCTGCAGGAGCTGGGTGCCGGGCGGGGTCGGCCGAACCTCCCGGATCTCCACCGGCACGGTGGAGGTCTTGAAGTCGTCGAGCCGATCGGCCAGTGCGCCCAGGCGCGGGTACTCGTAGATGTCGCCGACCGTGACCTCGGCGTACCGCTCCCTGAGGGTGGAGACGAGCTGTGCGGCCGCGAGGCTTCCACCGCCGTGCAGGAAGAAGTCGTTGTCGGCACCGGTGACCTTGGCACCCAGCACCTTCGTCCAGCGCTCCGCCAGCCAGCCTGCTGTCCCGTCGAGCTCGGCAGCCGGTCCGTCCGTGTCCATGCCCGGTAGTGGCCACGGCAGCGCGTTGCGGTCGACCTTGCCGGAGGTCCTGGTCGGCAAGGTGTCCGTGATGGCGAGCAGTGGGACCAGCGCGGCCGGGAGTGCTTCGCGAAGACGCTCTGTTGCTGCTTGCCGGTCAAAGGCCTCAGCGTCATCCGGTACGACGTACCCGACCAGTAGCTGGTTGCCGGCACCACTGGTCCGTACTGCGGCTGCCGCGCCGGTGACGCCGGGCAGAGCCTGCAGCGCCGCATCCACCTCGCCCAGCTCGATCCGGCGACCACCGAGCTTGATCTGCTCGTCGGCGCGTCCCATGAACAGCAGGCCTTCGGGTTCGTTCCTGACCAGGTCGCCACTGCGATAGGCGCGCTCCCAGCCGAGTGACGGCATCGGCGCGAACTTCTCCGCGTCCTTCGCCGGATCGAGGTACCGGGCCAGGCCGACGCCGCCGATGATCAGCTCACCGATCTCGCCTTCCGGTACTTCGGTGCCGGCCTTGTCGACCACGGCGAGGTCCCAGCCGTCCAACGGCAGGCCGATCCGGACCGGGCCCTCACCGGTGAGTTGGGCGCCACAGGCAACGACCGTGGCCTCCGTCGGTCCGTAGGTGTTCCAGACCTCGCGGCCGTCGACCGCGAGCCGCTCGGCCAGCTCCGGGGGACAGGCCTCACCGCCGAAGATCAGCAGCCGCACGTTGTCGAGGGCGTCCGACGGCCAGAGCGCGGCGAGGGTCGGTACGGTCGAGACGATCGTGATGCCCTGCGCGACCAGCCAGGGACCGAGGTCCATGCCGCTGCGCACCAGGGACCGCGGCGCGGGGACGAGGCAGGCGCCGTACCGCCAGGCGAGCCACATCTCCTCGCAGGACGCGTCGAACGCCACCGACAGACCGGCCAGCACGCGGTCCTCGGGGCCGATCGGCTCTGCTTGCAGGAACATCCGCGCTTCGGCGTCGACGAAAGCCGCTGCCGAGCGGTGGGTGACAGCGACGCCCTTGGGGACGCCGGTCGAACCGGAGGTGAAGATGATCCAGGCGTCGTCGTCCGGGGTCGGGCCGTCGCCGTGGCTGGTCCGGGTCGGTTCCGCCGGCGTACCGGGGGCGTCCATGCGGGCGGAGTAGGGGAAGTCGTAGTAGCCGTCGGCCGAGTCGGCATCGGCGTCCGCTGCCGGCGCAGGGCGGGTGGAGGTGATCTCGAGATCGTCGGTGACGATCGCGGCCACCGCTGCCTCGCCGAAGACCAGCTCGGCCCGCTCTTCGGGGTCGTCGGCGTCGACCGGTACGTAGGCCGCGCCCGCCTGCAGCGTGCCGAGGATCGCGACGTACAGGTCGTTGTGCCCGGACGAGATCCGTACGCCGACGCGGTCACCTGGACCGACACCGAGTTCCGTCAGCCGCCGCGCGAACTTGGTGACCGCGGCAACCAGTTCGCGATAGCTCAGACTCACACTGCCGTCGTCCAGCGCCGGCTCGTCCGGGAAACTCGCCGCCGACGCCTGCACCACGTCCACCAGCGTCCGCTCGGGCGGAGCGCTGTCCCCCCGTCGCAAAGTCACGGCCGGATGATACGCCGCCCGAGCGACGCCGACCTGAACTTCACGCCAACACTTCCCCCGGCGATCGGGGCCGGACTACCGGACCTGGTCGGCCTGGGCGGCGAAGGTGTTGCAGGCCTTGCTCTCGCCGACGTTGAGACCGTTGGTGATCCAGAATCCTTGACTGGAGGCCAGTCCATGGGTCCGTTCGGCCTCGGGTGTGTTGGAGGAGTCCCCGAAGCTGTTGCCGGCCTGCTGCTCGAACTCGTTCAGCCGCGAGGTGAACGGATAGGACCGGGCCACCGAGCGGCTGAAGACACCGGCGAAGCAGGAGGCCTGGAGTTCGTTGCGGCGGGAGCTGTCCAGCTTCTCGTCCGGGTGGTCCTGCAGGTAGACGGCGCGGGCGTAGAACAGGTCGGTGACACCTTGGATGTGGTGGCCGTACTCGTGCGCGATCGTCAGCAGGTACGCCAGGTCCTGCTTCGGACCGAACGCCTTGTTCATCTGCTGTACGTCGGTGTACATCACCTTGTTGCCGTAGCAGTAGAAGGCCAGGACCCGGCCCGACAGCGGCTCGAACCGGCCGCAGGAGGTCTGGACCGGCTTGTCGAAGACGACCAGGCTCGGGTCCGGGTCGTTCTTGCCGATCTTGGTGAAGACCGGCCGCCAGGCGTCGTTCAGGCACTTGAAGAGCTTCTCGTAGTAGACCTTCTGCGCCGCCAGGCTGCCGTCACCGAGCTTCTCGGCCGGGCAGTTCTGCTCACCCAGCCCACCGGACTGGTAGATCGGGGCGTTCAGCAGGTAGTCCTCGGCCGAACCCTTCGGCGGCTTGGTGGTCGCCGTCGGCACCACGGACGGGCCGTCGACCTGCGGCGTCGCCGTGTCGCTGGACGAGAGGCCGCCGGTCAGCACCACACCGACCACAGCCAGCCCGATCCCCAGGAGCGCCACCACGGTGAAACCGAGCAGGACGAGCCGGATCGCTCCACCCCGCTTGGGCGGCGGCTGGAAGCCGTTGAACTGCTGAGGCCCGCCGTAGTAGGGCTGCCCGTAGTACTGCGACTGTCCGTACTGCGGCTGTCCGTACTGCCGCTGCGCGTACTGCGGCGGCGGACCGGCCTGCCACTGGGTCTGCTGCGGCGGCGGCAGTACGCCGGGAGGCGGCGCCACCCGGTCCTGGAGACGGCCGTCGTACCCGTACGGGGTGCTCACGTGTCGTTGCCCCTTCAGCTCGATGTCGGAGTTCGCAGGACGAACCGGCACGAGACTACTCTCGACCCATGTCACCGAAGAGCCGCCTGTCGTCGGCCGCCCTGCTCGTGTCTCTGACAGTCCCCCTCGTTGCTCTGGGCGCCTTGCCGGCCCAGGCCGCGGACGACCAGATCACCGGGTACGCCGCGCAGGCGTCGCTGAACGGTGCGGGCGTGCTCAAGGTGCAGGAAACGGTCGACCTGACCGCCGGTGGCGACACCTTCGCGCGCACGCTGGCCACGCGGGTCCGCTCGGACGCCGACGAGGACCGCACCTACGACATCCGCAACGTGTCGGCCACGGTCAACGGGCAGCCGGCCGAGAACTTCACCGACGAGAAGATCGAGAACGGCCGCAAGCTCAGCCTGAAGGTCTCCGGCCAGGCCAAGATCGTCTACAGCTACGAGGTCGACAACGTCGTCGCGGACTCGGTCGAGGGCCGCGAGGTGAGCTGGCCGATCGTCCAGGGGTACGGCGTCGGCATCCCGAAGGCCTCGGTCTCGGTGACCGTCCCGTTCGCGACCTGGGTGACCTGCTTCGCCGGCCGGGTCGGCTCGAGCATGCCCTGTACGACGTCGCAGCTGGCCGAGTCGGCGGCGCTGGAGATCGAGCAGAACGGCGTACCGGCAGGCGGGCGGCTGACCTTCCTGACCGGGCTGAGTGGTCAGGCGACGGTCCAGCCGAACGCCGAGTTCCGGACCCGCTGGAGTCTCGGCAACGCGTTCACCGTCGACCGGTCCACGGCCGGGCTGAGCGTGCTGCTGCTCGGTCTCGGCGTCCTGGGCGCCGCGGCGTTGTGGTTCTTCCGCGGCCGGGACGCGGTCAAGGTCGGGGTCGGGGCGCCCGAGCGGCCGGTGCTGGACGGTGCCGACGGACCGCGGTTCGCGGCTCCGGACGGGATCCGGCCGGGCCAGGTCGGCACCGTGGTGGACGAGACGGCCGACGTCGTCGACCTCACCGCGACGCTGCTGGACCTTGCCGTACGCAACTATCTGACGATCGTCGAGCTGCCGCGGGAGTCCCACTTCGGCCGGCTCGACTGGGAGCTGCAGCGGCGCAACGCCGGCGGCCCCGAGCTGCTGCCGTACGAGAAGGCCTTGCTGGACGCGGTGTTCGCCGACGGGGAGACCGTCAGGGTGTCCTCCCTCGGGCACGGACTCCGCTCGCGACTCACGCTGGTGCGCGAGCAGCTGTACTCCGACGTCGTCACGCAGGGCTGGTTCGCGAACCGTCCGGACGCCGTTCGCAACCGGTGGACCACGGCCGGCCTGGTGCTGCTCGGAGCCGGAGTAGTGCTGACCGTCGTACTCGCGATCGTGACCAAGTTCGGCCTGGTGGGCTTCGCCGTGATGCTGTCCGGGCTGGTGCTCGCCCTGGCTGGGCAGGTCGCTCCGGCGCGCACTGCTCGCGGTGCGGCGGTACTGGGACGTGTGGCCGGGCTGCAGCGCTACCTGGCCGACGAAACCTCCGCCGACCTGCCACAGAGCCACCGGCTGGAGTTCGCGTCGCGCTGCCTGCCGTACGCCGCCGTACTGGGGCTGGCGGACAAGTGGGCGCTGGAGATCGCGGCCACCGACGACGATGACGACCCCGACGCGGGCATCGGCTGGTACTCCGGTCCGGAGAACTGGCACCTGTCCGACATCGGGGAGTCGCTCTCGAACTTCGTCACCGTCTTCGGCGGCCACCTGTCGTCGTCGCGCCGCCTGTTCTGACCCCGGCTCAGTTGGTCAGAACAGGCTTCGCGACGAACGAGTTGCACACGTCCGGGCTCTTGGTGTTGAAGCCGCGCACCGACCAGTAGTTGTGGTTCACCCGGTTGCCCCGGTCGCGGACCAGCGGCCGGGAGAACTCGTCGCCGGTGTTGGCGACCAGGACCTTCCAGGTCGCCAGCAGCGGGCCGCGCAGCGGGATGTACGGACCGGCCGCACCCAGGTACGCCGAGCCGAAGCAGGCCGCCTGCAGTTCACGCGTCCGGCTCTCGGTCAACTGGGCGACCGGAGTCGCGGCGTTGAGTTGCCGGGACAGGGATGCGGCGTAGATGCCGGACAGCTTCTGCACGTGATGCCCGTACTCGTGCGCGAGGGAGTTCATCATCCACACCCGGCCGGAGACGGGGTTGCGCTTGTAGTAGGCGATCCCGAGCGCGTACGGCATGTAGATCGTCTCGGTGAGGTGGCAGTAGTACGCACGGTTGCCGCGCTGCTGGCCGCAGCCGGTCTTCAGCGCACCGGCGTACACGACCAGCTTCGGCGCGCGGTACGGCAGGCCGGCCTTCTTCATCGCCAGGTACCAGGTGCGGTTCATGCACGGGACGATCAGGCCGTAGTACGCCTTCGCGCCGGCGTACGTGCTCGGGATGGCCTTCGGCTCCACGCACGGCGTGGGGCTGAGGACACCGACCTTGTACAGCTTGCTGGTGGTGACGATCTCGTCGACCGTGGGCGGCGCGGGGGCCGTCGGGGTCGGGCTCGGCGTGACCGACGGGGTCTCCGAAGGCGTCGGCGACGGCACCGGGGTGTCCGAGGCGGCAGGGACGTTGTCGTCACCGCCGTTCCGCAGGGCCAGGGTGATGCCCGAGCCGACGATGAACACAGCCAGCACCACGAGCCCGATCAGCAGACCCTTGGACACCTGGCGAGGCTTCCGCCTACGCCCCGGCCCCGGCGGCTGCGGGATCGGGATCGGCGGGTACTGCCAGGTCGGAGGCTGCTGCACCGGCTGCCCCAGCCCCTGGAACCCACCCTCGGCCGGCTGCGGCTGCGGCTGCTGCGGCGGTGGGGTGGGCCCGGGCGCACCCGCGTGCCGTGCCCGCCGAGGACCAGCCGAGCCGGGACCGGGCTGACCAGCATCGGCTCCCGGCTGTCCGCCTGGGCCGGGGTTGCCGGCACGCCGAGGTGGCGGCGTAGCGCCGGGGTTGCCGGCAGGCGGGCGTGGCGGAGTGGCGCCCGGCTGGGAGTAGGGCGGCAGGTTCCAGGTGAGGTTCCGCTGCCCGGGTGGGCCTACCAGCGGTGTCTGTTCACCGGGAGGAGCGGGCTGCAGGTACTCCTTCTGCTTCTCGGCGGATTCGGTCCACCACAGGGGCGACTGGCCATCCCGGCGGGCAGACCCCTCGTCCGGCCGTCCGGTGGGCTCGTCACCCTCCGGCTCCGGCTCGTTCGGGTTCCGCCCAGGGGGTGGAGTCCAGTTGTCCGACATCGATACTCCTCACGAAACCTTGCCGGCCGTAGCCGTGAACGTGTTGCAGCTGACACTGTCGAGCGTGGTGAAACCGCGTCCGGTCCAGTAAAGATGATTGGCCCGGCCACCGTGGTCCCGCGGCCCGCCGCGGTTGTTTTCGTCCCCGGTCTGTGCCTGGACGTAGTTCTGGTAGATCGTCAGGTCCAGACCGTTGATGCCGTAACTGGTTCTGTTCGCGCCGGTGAAGACCGCACTCAGACAGGATGCCTGGAGTTCGACCCGCCGGCTCAGTTCCAGCCGCGCGTCCTGGTCCGGCGCGTCGTACTGGAGTTGCTGGGCAGCCGCCATGATGCCGGTCAGCTGCTGCAGGTGGTGGGCGTACTCGTGCCCGGCCGTGTACGTCGCCCACATCCGCGCGAACGCCCGGTTGGCGGCGTCCGGAGACCTGGTCCACAGCTTGATGTCGTCGGTGAACTTCAGATAGACGGTCCGGTTGGGACCGCAGTAGAACGACACCGACGAGCCGGTGGCGCAGGGGGACTGCACCACGCCGCTCCAGAAGTTCAGCCGGGGCGGCGTGAAGGGGTCCTTCGCCGCCTCCACCTGCGGCGCCCACGCCTTGTTCAGGCATGCGACCACGTTGGAGTAGTACGCCTGGACGTTCGCCTGCTTGCTCAGCGGGACCGGACTCTCCTGGCAGCCGACAGGGCGCTGGACACCGGTCGCGTAGATGGCATCGGCGGTCACGGTCCTCGTCGCGGCCTGCGACTGCGGAGTACCGGACTTGCTGTCGTCGGGCGTGCCGGGTGTCGTCGCCAGGCCGGCGCCGGGCGCAGGGCCGGTAGCAGACGAGTCGCTCTCGCGGAGTGCGAGAGCGACTGTCACCACGAGGGCCGCCACTCCGCCGAGCAGCAGCAGGCTGAAGAGCAGCCCGGTCGGACGTCTTCGCGGCTGTGGCCCCCCGTGCCGAAAATGCCGGCCGCCACCGAGGTCGGGCCCCCAGCCCACCGGCGGCTGGGCCGGTCCACCGCCGGGCGCACCTGGCAGCGGGTAGTTGCCGTACAACGGTATGGAGCCGTCGGGTAGCGCAGCCGGGGGAGGCTGCGGCCCTGGTGGCTCGCTCCATTGCTGGTCTGACACGGTCGTTCCTCATCCCCCCGGGACACACAGGGCGTGAGCCGGGGCAACAGGCTAACCATCAGGACCGCTATCCGTCTCTGTCGCTGATCAAATATTTGTCTAAGACACCCGGGGCTGGGAGGCGGTGAAGGTGTTGCAGGCGCCCGGACCGACAGCGTTGAAGCCGCGCAGCGCCCAGTACTTGTGGTTCGCCTTGCTGCCGTGGTCACGCTTCGGGTCGACGGTGTTGCCGATCAGCCAGTTCCACTGCCGCAGGGACTCGCCGGTCAGCGGGTAGCTGCGCTTGTTGGCGGCGATGAAGACGTCGCCGAGGCAGGAAGCCTGCAGTTCGAGCCGGCGGCTGGCGAGCAGCTCGCCGGCTTGGTTGGGGGCGTCGTAGCGCAGGTCGAAGCTGGCCCGCATGATGCCGGTCAGGTTCTGCACGTGATGGCCGTACTCGTGCGCGAACTGGTGCAGCATCCACATCCGGGCCCAGACCCGGGCGTAGCTCGCGTTGACCCGCTTGTAGTTGCCGACGTCCTCGGTCAGGTTCATGTAGATCGTCTGGTTGCTCGGGCAGTAGAAGGGCGGCCCGGAGTCGTACATGCTGCCGCAGGGGGTGGTCACGGTGCCGGAGAACGACATCACCCTCGGGGCCCGGAAGGTGGAACCTGACCGCTGGACCAGCGCCGGCCAGGAGCGGTTGAGGCAGTTGACCAGATTGGCGTAGTTGGCCCGGGCACCGGCGGCTGTGGCCGGGCGGGCACTGGACTCGCGGCAGTTGACCGAACCCATCTTGCCCGCCTGGTAGAGCCGGTTGCGGGCGACGATGTCGAGATTGCTCGGCTCGGACCGGGGCTTCGTGGTCGGCCGGGAGGTGGTCCGGGGAGCGGTCGGCCGGGTCGCCGTAGGTCTCGACGTGGTCGGTGCCACCGGCGACGTCGGCTGAGTGCTCGGCGGCTGCGGCGAAGGCTCCTCCGACGGCGAGTACGTCGGGCTGTAGGTCGCCGTCGGGGACGGCGTACTGGTGTAGGGGTCGTTCGGCTTCAGTGCGATCACTGCGGCCGTGCCGCCCACCACTCCGAGTACGACGACTCCCAGCACGAGCAGGATCGCCTTGCCGGCCCCGCCCTTCTTCCTCGGCGGCGTCCAGCCTGGGCCGCCCGGCTGAGGCGCACCCCAGCCCATGCCATGCGGCAACCCGCCCCCGTACTGCGGCGGCGGTGGCTGCTGCCACTGCGGTTGCGGCCCCCACTGTCCTTGGGGAGGGGGTGCCTGCCACTGCTGCCCCGGCGGAGGACCTTGCCACGGCCCGGGCGGGCCTTGCGGGGGCTGCTGAGGGTTCTGGCCGGGGGGCCACTGGTTGGACACGGAGCCAGACGCTATCCGAGACCGGGCTCAGGTCAGCGGGTCGCGGTATGGTGCGGTCTGCAACGACCTGCTCCGGCCGCCCGGCCGCAGAGCTCTGACCCTCTCGATACGGTGTGATTGGGCGATGCGTAGACGTCTGCTCGGGGTACCTCTGTGTGCCCTCGGTTTCCTGGCCCTGACCGGCGTTCCGGCCGGTGCCACCGCGACCGCCGACCCGGTGGTCACCAATTTCGACGCTACGATCCGGGTCGAACGGGACGGCTCGCTGAAGGTCGCCGAGACCTGGAAGCTGAGCAACGTGACCGGGACCTTCACCCGGTTCGTGGTCACTCGCGACCACCTGCCCGACGACGTGGACCACGTGCAGAAGATCGAGGACCTGCAGGTGAAGTCCGGCGGGACGGACAAGGAGAAGGAGCTCACCAGCAACGGTGACATCAGCTCGATCGCCGTCGCCGACCTGTCCGGTGACACCCAGCTCGACTTCACCTACACCGTCAAGGGCGCGGTCGCGGACACGCTGAACGGCACCGAGGTGCGGTTCTCGCCGCTGACCGGGCTGGGCCTGACCGTGCAGGACGTCAACATCGTCTACAGCGCTCCCGAGGTCAGCCACGTCTCCTGCTTCGCCGGCGCGATCGACAGCAACACCCCGTGCACGCTGTCCCAGCTCGGCGAGACGGCCGGCCCCACCTTCAAGCAGCAGGGTCTGCCGCCGGGCAACACGGTCCGGACCACGATCGGTTTCCCCAAGGGCCAGATCGCGGCCAACTCGATCGTCGAGTACCGCAAGACCTTCAAGCGCGCCTTCTCCACCGACGCCGCCCAGCTGATCACCGCCCTCGCGGTGCTGCTGCTCGGCGCCCTCGCACTGCTGGTCCTCTACCGGTTGCGGGGCCGCGACCAGGTCGACCCGCGCCGCGTCGTACCGGCTTCGCTGTTCAGCCTCGGGCAGGACACCCGGATCGACTTCACCCCGCCGGCCGACCTGCGGCCCGGTGAGGTGGGCACATTGATCGACGAGCGGATCGACCCGGTCGACGTGACCGCCACGATCATCGACCTGGCCGTCCGCGGTCACCTGACGATCACCGAGCTGGAGCACGAGACCGAGTTCGCCCGTCCCGACTGGGAGCTCCGCCGGGTGGCCAACGCGCCGTCGGAGGAGCTGCAGCGCTACGAGAACGTCCTGGTCCGCGCGATCTTCGGCGACAACGACGCGGTGCTCGTCTCCGAGCTCGGCCGCCAGGTCCGCGCGAACCTCGGCCTGGTCCAGGACGCCCTGTACGACGGTGTCGTCAAGCGGGGCTGGTTCTCCGAGCGCCCGGACCGCACCCGCTCGCTGTGGGCCACCATCGGCATCGCGGTCACCGCGCTCGGCGTGGTCCTGACCGTGGTGCTCGCCCTGATCTCCACCTGGGGTCTGCTCGGCATCGCCATCACCGCTGTCGGCGTCGGCCTGCTCGCGATCGGCCGGCACATGCCCGCCAAGGCGCCGGCCGCCGGCCGGGTTCTCGGCCAGGTCGCCGCCATCCGCGGTGAGCTGCTGGAGATGGACGTCAGCGAACTCCCCGCCGACCAGCACGCCGAGCTCTGCTCCCGCGCGCTGCCGTACGCCGTAGTTCTCGGCGGCTCCGAGCGCTGGATCGACGCCCTGGTGGCGACCGACAACGACGCCGACGAGGACGAGGGCTTCCACTGGTACCGCGGCCCCCGTGGCTGGCACCTCCAGTACCTGCCGGACTCGCTGCGCAACCTCACCACCAACCTGACGGGTGCGCTCTTCACCCGCTGATCAGCAGCAGTACTTCGGAATCGCCCGCACGCCGCCCCCGGCATACGGGCGATTCCTGTTCGTGGGCTACCAGTTGGCCTGGTGGGTCTTCGGCGGCAGGCGCTTGCCGGCCGGATGGATGACGTAGACCAGGCCACCCGAGTGCGGGATCCAAGCGTTCTCGAAGGCCTGCCGGTTGTAAACAGCTCGGACCTCGTCGTTGCTCTTGATCAGGTGCGAGGCCGGGTCGTTCACCACCACGTCGCCGGTGGTGGTGAAGCCGACGATGACCATCAGGTGGCCGTTGGTGCCGTAGCCGGCGCCGGGGAGCTCGTCCTTCTCGAAGGAGAGGGAGGCGACCAGCGGGATACCTGCCTTGATGAACTGCTCGGCCTCGGTCAGCGACCGCAGCCGGGTGACGAAGGCGTCGAGGCCCCGCGTTCCGGCGTACGCGGTGTTGAAGGGCCAGTTGCCGGCGCCGTCGTACTTGTAGTCGAACACCGATCGGGCGGCGTGATCGACCTGTGGATCGGCATCGGCCGGGTCGACCCACGCTGTCTCGGCAGGGGACGGCCCACGGCGGTAGTAGTCGAGCACCATCGCGGTGGACGTCGCCGAGCACCAGGCCTCACCGCCACCGTCCCACTGCGGGTAGTGGCCGATATGGGTCTCCTGCGAGTACGTCGGTACGTCGAGCACGCGCCCCCAGGCGCCGCCACGCGGGCTGACCGGCACTGTCTCGTCCGCGGGCAGCCGCGACGCCATCGCGCCGACAGACCGCACTACTGGGACCTTCTTGGTGCCCGCGAGGCGGTACAGCGTCACCTTGAGGCGCCAGCTGTCCAGTGAGCGGCCCGAGCGGGCGACGAAGGTGTCCACCGAGACGGTCCCGGTGGTGTCACCCTGGCCGGCCACCGACGTGCGGTGGATGTCACCGGCGGCGGTGTCGTCACCGTGACTCCAGCGGCCGAGCACGTACCACTTGGTGGTGGTGCCCTCGTCCGACCGCCCGGACATGGCGACCTCGATCCAGGTGCCGGCCGGAGTGGTCGCGTTCCAGGAGGCGACCAGCTCGGTCAGGCCGTAGCCGGGTCTCACCTCCGGCGAGATCCAGCTGGCCTGCTCGTAGGTCTTGGCGGAGCCGTCACCGAACGGATCGACGTACGCCGTGGTGCCGGTGGCGGAACCGAAGCGCAGGGCGCCACCGGCGACAGTGGTCCCGGAGCGGGTGCCGGAGAGGAAGTCGGCGGACGACGTCCACGTGCGGTACGTGATCTCCCGCTGCTGCGGCGGCACGGCCTGGCTCGGCACGGACGCCAGGCTGAGCACGAGGACGCCGGTGAGCAACGCGGCAAGAGGACGGGCGGCGGTCATGATTTCGACGGTAGACCCGCGGGCGCCCGCTGTCGCGGTGAACGCGTGCCGTGACGTGTCAAACTTTTGTGAATTACTTACGGGTGCCGCTCCACTCCTCGGCGAGCACGGCGAAGACCAGTTCGTCGGTCCATTCACCCTTCAGGAACTCGTTGCGGACGAAGTGCGCCTCCTGCCGCATCCCGAGCCGCCCGAGCAGCTTCGCCGAGCCGGTGTTGCGGTGGTCGAGCCGGCCGATGATCCGGTGCCAGCCGAGCTCTTCGAAGCCGAGCCGGAGCAGTTCGGCGGACGCCTCGGCGGCGTACCCGCGACCGTGGGAGGCGGGATGGAAGACGAAGCCCAGCTCGCCGGTGCGATGGTCGGCGTTGTGGACGAACAACGTCACCTCGCCGAGGTGCTGCCCGGTCTCGCGCAGGATCACCGCGAGGGTGAGCGCCTGGCCGTCGGTGTCCATCGGTACGTCGGCCATCCGGCCGGCCAGCGACTCCTTGACCTGCTCGGGCGTCTTCGGGTCGTACAGCAGGAACCGGGTGACTTCCGGGCTCGACTGCAGCTTCAGCAGATCGTCGTAGTCGGTCTCGAGATAGCGGCGGAGGATCAGGCGGTCGGTCTCAATCGGCAGAGAATAGGTCACTGATCGAGACTATGAGACCGCCGCAAGCCGATTATTCGTCAAGAGCGGTCCGGAATCACCGTTACCCTTGATCGGTGACACTTCGCTTGTACGACACCGCGACGGCAGCAGTGAGGGATTTCGAACCGGTCCATCCGGGCAAGGTCGGGATCTACCACTGTGGGCTGACGGTGCAGGGTGCCCCGCACGTCGGGCACATCTACAAGGAGATCGTGTTCGACGTCCTCCGGCGCTGGCTCGAGCGCTCGGGGTACGAGGTCACCGTGATCGCGAACGTCACCGACATCGACGACAAGATCCTGGCCAAGTCGGCCGAGCGGCAGGTGCCCTGGTGGGCGCACGCCTACGAGTTCGAGCGCGAACTGCACTGGGCCTACGACGTGCTCGGCTGCAGGCCGCCGACCTACGAACCGCGCGCGACCGGGCACATCCCGGAGATGGTCGAGATGATCGACGAGCTGATCGAGAAGGGCTACGCCTACGTCGCCCCCGACGGTTCCGGCGACGTCTACTTCGACGTGAAGTCCTGGCCGTCATACGGCGAGCTCTCGCACCAGCGGATCGCCGACATGGAAGCGGCCGAGGACGCGGATCCCCGCGGCAAGCGGGACCCCCGCGACTTCGCGCTCTGGAAGGGCTACACCGAGGACACCCCGCGGACGGCCTCCTGGCCGACGCCCTGGGGTCGCGGCCGGCCGGGCTGGCATCTGGAGTGCTCCGCGATGGCGGGCAAGTACCTCGGGACCGAGTTCGACATCCACGGCGGCGGTCTGGACCTGCGCTTCCCGCACCACGAGAACGAGCTGGCCCAGTCCCGGGCGGTCGGGCAGAAGTTCGCCCGGTTCTGGATGCACAGCGCCCTGGTCACCGCGGCCGGCGAGAAGATGTCGAAGTCGCTGGGCAACGGTGCCGTCGTGCGCTCCGTGGTCGAGCACGTCCGGCCGATCGAGCTGCGGTACTACCTGGTCAGCTCGCACTACCGTTCGGTGGTCGAGTTCTCGCTGACCGCGCTGGAGGAGTCCGCGACCAGCTTCCAGCGGATCGAGGGGTACGTCGGACGCGCGACCGAGGTGACCGGTGGAGTGCAGCCGGCCACCGAACTGCCGGCAGCCTTCGTCACCGCGATGGACGACGACCTCGGCACGCCGGCCGCGATCGCCGTACTGCACAACACCGTGCGGGACGGCAACAAGCTGGTCGGCGACGGTGACTCCCCGGCGCTGCGAGAGAACCTGGCCGCCGTGCGCGCGATGCTCGGCGTCCTCGGGCTGGACCCGCTGGCCGAGCCGTGGGCCTCGCGTGCGGGGGGTACCGAACCGCTCACCGAGGTCGTCGACGGCCTGGTGAAGGCGCTGCTGAACCAGCGGCAGGCCGCCCGCGAACGCAAGGACTATGCCGCGTCGGACGACATCCGCGACCGGCTCAAGGCGCTCGGCGTCGCCGTCGAGGACACCCCACAGGGTGCCCGCTGGACGGTGGGCCGGCCCGAACCGACCGAAGGAAACTGAAGTGCCAGGCAGTAGTCAGCGCAAGGGCGCCATCCGCAAGAAGCCCAAGGGCAACCCGACCGCCGGGTCCGGTGGCCGGGTCCGTCAGGGTCTGGAGGGCCGGGGCCCGACGCCGAAGGCGGTGGACCGCACCAAGCACCCCGCGCACAAGCGGGCCAAGGCCAAGGAGCGCGCCGAGAAACGCGCTCCCGGCGGCCGGCGCCCGGACCGCAAGGACGCCGACGCGACCGTCGAGTGGGTCTACGGCCGCAACCCGGTGGTCGAGGCGCTCCGCGCGGGCGTGCCGATCAACGCGCTGTACGTTGCCGAAGGCACCGAACGGGACGCCCGGCTGCGTGAGGCGCTGCTGATCGCCACCGAGCACGGCATCTCGCTGCTCGAGGTGCCGCGGACCGAGATGGACCGGCTGACCAGCCACGGCGCGCACCAAGGCCTCGCGGTGCAGATCCCGCCGTACGAGTACGCGCACCCCGACGACCTGCTGTCCCGCGCGTACGACGCCGGCCAGGTGCCGCTGATCGTCGCGCTCGACGGCGTCACCGACCCGCGCAACCTCGGCGCCATCACCCGCTCGGCCGCCGCTTTCGGTGCCCACGGCGTACTGGTTCCCGAGCGCCGCACGGCCTCGATGACCGCCTCGGCCTGGAAGACCTCCGCCGGTGCCGCGGCCCGGATCCCGGTCGCCCGCGCGACCAACCTCAACCGCGCCCTGAAGTCCTACAAGGACGCCGGCCTGATGATCGTCGGCCTCGACATGGGCGGCGAGGTGGAGCTGCCCGAACTGGAGGCCGCCACCGAGCCGATCGTGCTGGTCGTCGGCTCCGAGGGCAAGGGCCTGGCCCGGCTGGTCCGCGAGAACTGCGACCTGATCGTCTCCATCCCGATGACCTCGGCCACCGAGTCCCTCAACGCGGGCATCGCCACCGGCGTCGCCCTCTACGAGATCTCCCGCCGCCGCGCCTGATCGACGAAGAACGACCTTGAACACCAAACGGCGACCTTGAACAGGTAATAAATTGTTCAAGGTCGCCGTTTGGTGTTCAAGGTGCCAACGCTGGTGCGCCGAGTAGGCGGCGGAGGCGGGTGGCAGTTTGGTGGGGGTGGTTCAGGTCGGGCCAGGTGACTCGGGCGAAGGCATAGCCGAGCTCGCGGAGGCGGTCCTCACGCCACTTCTCGGCCATCAGAGCCTTTGAGCTGTCGTACTTCAGGGCTCCGTCGAACTCGACGATCAGGTGGCCGAGCAGAAGGAAGTCGACTCGGCCGACCAGTTGCCCGGCCGCATCGAGAATCTCCACTTGCGACTCAGGCGCCGGTAGACCTTCGTTGGCCATCAGGATCCGCAGTCGCGACTCACCGACCGACTCGCTCGCGCCATCGGCGAAGGCGGTTGCTGCCTGGGCGGCGGGCGAGCCTGGCCAATGTTTGAGGTAGTCCGCCATCTGGGTCAGCTCAACGGCGGTCACCAGACCCTCCCGCAGCGCGGCGTCCGCCAACACCACCCCGACCTCGTACGACGAAGTACAGGTGGTTTCGACGACTGCCCGGGCGGGCGAGGTGACACGCAAGCCGAGCACCTCAGCCGTCTCGTCCGTCGCGAGGACCGTCCGATGTACCTGGACCGAACGGTCGGATCGCGCTCGCCCTGAGGTTCTTGTCACCTGCACCCTGCTGTGATCGAGTCCCCAGGTCGGAAGCCCGTAGAGCAACGTCGCCGTTTGGTGGCTGATCACGACTCCGGCATCCAGCCGCCTGACGACCGCCCGCGCCATCAGGGTGTGCAGTCGCGCGGTACGGGCCCAAGGCGACTCGTCCTCCGGCCAGTCGCCAACTTCGCAGTACACGTCCCTGCACAAACGTTTCCACTGCCCGCGCTTGAGTCGAAGCCGGACCTCGCTGGCGGTGTACGCCGCGTCCAACGCATCACCCCGACTGAACCACCCACCCCGCTCCCGCACCACCCGCTGCAATTTCTTGTTCACACCAACAACATGCCGGTCGGCCAGCCCTCAACCGATCCGGACTTTCCTGCCTGGGGATAACCACTCCCGCCGACCGCGAACACCAAATGGCGACCTTGAACAAGTTATTACCTGTTCAAGGTCGCCGTTTGGTGTTCAAACCCGCTTGATGAGGGCGGTTGCGTCAGCGGATCAGTAGACGCTGACGTTGTAGGTGGAGAGGGCCTCGGTGACCGGCTGGAAGTAGGTGGTGCCGCCGGAGCTGCAGTTGCCGGAGCCGCCGGAGGTCAGGCCCAGGGCGGTGGTGCCGGCGTAGAGGGCGCCACCGGAGTCGCCGCCCTCGGCGCAGACGTTGGTCTGGATCAGGCCGGTGACGGTGCCTTCGGCGTAGTTGACCGTCGCGTTGACGCCGGTGACGGTGCCGTCGTGGACCTGGGTGGTGGAGCCGCTGCGCTGGACCGCCTGGCCGACCGAGGCGTCACCGGCTGAGGTGATCTCCTGGAACGAGCCGTTGTAGAGGTCCACGTTGCCGGCCGGTTCCGGCGTACCGGCCGGGTACTTCACCAGGGCGTAGTCGTTGCCCGGGAAGCTCGAGCCCTGGACGTCGCCGACAGACTGGGAGTGGCCGGAGTCGGCGTACCAGGTGGCGGCGATGTTGCCGCAGTGGCCGGCGGTCAGGAAGTAGTACGAGCTGCCGTCGGTGACGTTGAAGCCGAGGGAGCAGCGCGAGTTGCCGCCGTAGATGGCGTCGCCGCCGCTGAGCTTCTTGGAGAGCTTGCCGGGGATCTTCTCGACCTTGACCTTGCTGCCGAGTCCCTTGGTGACGCCGGTCAGCGCGGTCAGCTTCGAGCCGGTGACGGTGTCGTCGTACGAGACGGTGACGACGCCGGTCTTCGGGTCGGTCACCCAGGCGGTGCCGGGGATCGATGCTTCCTTCGCCAAGGTGGCGGTGACGGCCGCCGGGCCGGGCGGCGCGGCGTTGGCCTGGGTGGCCAGCAGAGTGGTGGTGGCGGCGAGTCCGGCGGTGGCCAGAAATGCTGCGGTACGGGAAATACGCATGGTTCGTCTCCTCACGATGAGGACGCATTCGGGGGCGGACGCGTCCTAGACCTAACCGAGGAGAGACCTACCCGGCGTCTCTGTGAGTACTCGGACGGCTCCGTGATGTGAGGGTCATCCTTCTTCTGGCCGGGCCCGAGTTATGAACGTCGATAACTCCGCAGTTATGACGAACGCCCCCTGCCGCGCTGCGGCAGGGGGCGTTGCTGGAACTTCTCGTCGATCAGTAGACGCTCACGCCGTACCGGCTGAGCACCTCGGTGACCGGCTGGAAGAACGTGGTGCCACCGGTGGAGCAGTTGCCGCTGCCACCGGAGGTGAGGCCGAGCGCGACGGTGCCGGCGAACAGCGCGCCGCCCGAGTCGCCGCCCTGGGCGCAGACGTTGGTGCGGATCAGACCGGACACGCTGCCCTCGGCGTAGTTGACCGTCGCGTTGGTAGCGGTGACGGAGCCGCTGCGCAGCCCGGTCGTGCTACCGCTGCGCCGGACGGCCTGGCCGACCGAAGCGTTCCCGGCGCTGGTGATGTCCTGGTACGAACCGTTGTAGAGGTTCACGTTGCCAGGGTGGTTGGTGTAGGAGGCGGCGTAGCGGACGATCGCGTAGTCGTTGCCCGGGAAGCTCGAACCGGTGACCGTGCCGAGCAGGGTGGTCTTGGACGAGTTCGCGTACCACGACGAGGCGATGTTGCCGCAGTGACCGGCGGTCAGGAAGTAGTACGTGCTGCCGCTGCGGACGTTGAAGCCGAGGGAGCAGCGGGAGTTGCCGCCGTAGATGGCGTCACCACCGCTGATGTACTTGCTGAGCTTGCCCGGAATCTTCTCCAGGGTGATGCGGCTGCCGAACTGCTTGGTGACGCCGGTCAGCGCGGACATCTTGGATCCGGTCACGGTGTCGTCGTACGACACGATGATCCGGCCGTCGGGCTGGGTGCTCCACGCGGTGCCCGGGATCGACGCGTCCCGGCTCAGGGTGGCGGTGATGGCGCTGGCCGACAGGGTCGACGGCTGCACAGGTGCGGCGGTCGCCTGGCTGGACAGCAGTGCGGTGGTTGCGGCCAGTCCGGCGGTAGCCAGAATTGCTGCGGTACGGCGGGCGGAAGGGAACTTCACGGTCAGCCTCCTCAGGATGAGGACGCGCTCGGGGCGGGTGCGTCCTTGACTCAACCGTGATCTGTTCTACCGGAAACTGTCATAAAGTGCCCGTGCGAACTCAGAGAGTAAGGGTTTCCCTCCGCGACACCCCCTGCTCACCCTCAGGCGGTCAGCCGGTGACGCAGAGTGCTCTTCAGCTTCTGCCGGCCGTCCACGAGGCGCGCGTGATCGACCGCCACGTCCGCGTCGTCACCCCGCACGACCACCGTCATCACGCCGTTCTCGAACCACGGCCCGTACGCCGTCCGCCAGTTCGCCGCCACGTCACGCACTCCGGCCGACCGGGCCAGCCGGTGCAGCACCTTCGTCATGCCCCAGCTGTCGAGCAGCCTGTTCGCCAGCTTGATGTGCCAGCCCACCGGGTTGCGGAACGGCGACATCGTCAACTGGCGGATCGCGGTCCGCGGATGGTCGACGCCGTTCAGTGACGCTTCCGTCAGGTAGCTGCAGTGCACGTCGCCGGACAGCATCAGGATCGAGTTCGGCGGATCGTCGGCCCGGACCAGCTCGCCGAGCAGCTCGGTCACGTCGTCGAAGGACCTGCGGAACGACGCCCAGTGCTCCAGATCCATGCCCTGCCGGATCTTCTCGCCCAGCCGCGACCCGCGCGGTCCCCAGGCGCCCGACGAGATCGCCTCGTCCCAGCCCTCCAGGTGGTGCAGGCCCGGCGCGAGCAGGAACGGCAGGGTGGAGGCGAGCAGCAGGTGGTTGATCGGCTGCGACGCCTCGACCGTGTGCCGCCGGACCCACTCCCACTCGTGCGCGTCGACCATCGCCCGCTCATCGGGTTCCAGCTGCCGCGAGCACCGGGAGTCGACGGCCACCAGGCGGACCCCGCGAGACCGCGCGCCGAAGTCGCGGTAGAAGCTCCACCGGGTCGACGCCGGGTCCTCGTCGGCCTCCCAGGCGAAGGCGTCCAGGTAGGAGCTGCGTTCGTCCTCGTCGTCCAGTCCGCGCATCGCGGCGTACGTCGGATCCTTGTCGAGCTGCTCCGGCGACAGGTTGCCGAGGTGCTGGTACACCCAGTACGACGCGTACGCGCCGACCACCCGGTCGTGCCACCAGGACTGCCGGGTCACCCAGCGACGCCAGGTCAGCGAGGTGTTCCAGTCGTCGCGCAGATCGTGGTCGTCGAGCAACATGCACAGCGGCACGGTGGAGAACAGCCACCGGACGGCTGGGTTCAGCCAGGCGTCGTCGTACAGCCAGGTGTACTCCTCGAAGTTGCCGATCTCATCGGCCACCTCGGAATCCGGCCGGCGCCCGTGAGCGGCCCGCAGCTTCTCCAGTACGACGTCCGACGGGTCGTCCGCGTAGACCTGGTCACCGAGCAGCAACACCGCGTCCGGCCACTCGGTGTCGCCCGCGCCGGACGTCATCCGCTCGGCCAGCGCCACCAGGGCGTCCGGCCCGAAGTCCTTGAAGCCCTGCTCGTCGAACGGCGCCGATCGCCGGCAGGACCCGAAGGTCAGCCGGAAGGTCCCGTCCGCCCGGGGCGTCCGGATCACGCTCGGCCCGTACGGACTGTCGGCCGGCGGCCAGACCTTCTCGCCGTCGAGATGCACCTCGTACGGCGTCGCGGTGGCCGGCTCGAGTCCTTCGATCAGCACCAGTGCGTAGTGGTGCCCGTGCACCGACCAGGTTCTGGTGCGGTGCCCGAGCACTTCGACCTCGCCGGCTTCGGTGGTCTCCACCCAGACGGTTGCGCGGGTTTCGTCGACGTACCGGAGCAGGGGCCCCAACTTCAGCTGCATTCCGGAAACGCTACTCGCCGGGGCCAAGCTCTGGGGCCCGGATCAGTAGACGGTGACGCCGTAGACGTTCAGCGCCTCGACGACGGGCTGGAAATAGGTCACGCCGCCGGACCGGCAGTCGCCGGTACCGCCGGAGGTCAGGCCGAAGGCGAAGTTCCGGTAGAACAGCGGGCCGCCGGAGTCTCCTTCGTCGGCGCAGACGCTGGTGCGGATCAGTCCGGCCACCCGGCCGTCGGGGTAGTTCACGGTCGCGTTGAGACCGGTGACCCGGCCGCTGTGCAGGCCGCTGGTGGCACCCATGCGGTAGACCAGCTGGTTGATGCCGGGGTTCATCGCCTTGGTGATGTCCTGGGACCGGCGGTTCGGCAGGCTCACGCTGCCGCCCGGCTTGAGGCCGGAGCGGTAGACGACCAGGGCGTAGTCGTTCCATGCGTAGCTGGAGTGGTGGACGGTGCCGATCCGGTTCGTCTTCCGCTCGTCGTGGTACCAGTGCGGCGCGAAGTTGCCGCAGTGGCCCGCGGTCAGGAAGTAGAAACGGCCCTTGCGCTGGACGTTGAAGCCGAGCGAGCACTTGTACTCGCCGCCCCAGATCACGCCGCCGCCCCCGAGCTTCTTGCCGAGCTTGCCGGGCATCCTCTCCAGCACTACCTGGCTGCCGAAGCGCTGCGTCTGCCTGGTCAGCGCCTGCAACCTGGCTCCGGTCACGGTGGAGTCGTAGGAGACGAGGATCCTGCCGTCCGGACGGGTCATCCACGCCGTACCGGGGAGCTCGACGTGCTCGTTCAGTTCCGCGGTGATCGCCGCCGCGGAGCGCGGTGGCTCCGGCTTCCGCGGGACCGCCGGGACAGCCGAGGCGGCGGGCAGCGCCGCGAAGGCGAAGGCGCCGGCGATCAACGTCGCCGCGGCGCGCCGGAGGGAGACAGTCGTCATGGTGGACAGCTTTCCATCGCGAGCGGTCCGGAGGTGGGCGACGGCAGCTTCCGGACCCGGCTTTTTTCGGCTCAGTCCTGGCGCAGCGAGTGCAGCACGAAGGAGGCGAGCTCGCGGTACGCCTCGGCGTCGCTCAGCCCGGTCCGCCGGGTGATGTCTCCGCGCTGGATCGCCTGCATGGTGTGCGCGACCATTTCGGCCGCGAAGCCGATGTCGACCTGCCGGAAGGCCCGGCTGGCGATCCCGTCCTCGATCAGCGAGCGGACCCGGTCGGCCGCGATCCGGGTGTTGCGCTCGTAGACCGACCGGGCCGGCGCGAAGGTGGCGACGTCGTCCAGGAAGGTCCGGCCGGCCGGGCGCAGCGCGTCGGCGACGGCGTTCAGGTACGCCGCGATCCGGCGGTCCGGCCGGGTCTGCTTGGCGACCGCCGACTCGACCTCGGCGGTGGCGTTCTTGAAGTAGTGCTTGACCACCTCGACGGCGAGCTGCTCCTTGCTCGGCGCCAGGGCGTACAAGGTCGTCTTGCTGCAGCGCAGCTCCGCGGCGAGGTCGTCCAGAGTGAACCGGCTGAAGCCTTGCGTGAGAAACAGGGACAGGAGCCGGTCGAGCAGCTCGGACTGCCTGCGGGTACGGCGCCCGGGGACGACTGTTGTCATATCGAGACAGCATAGAACGATACTCAAGTATGGTCTTCAGTATCAATGCGAGTATCATTTCGGTAGCTTGCTGAGAGGGGTGCCCGATGGCGGTCGACCGCTTGCTCCCGACCGAGGAGGCCGGCGATCTGCTGGGTCTGGTCCGGGACCTGTGCGAGCACGAGCTCGCGCCGTACGCCGCGAAGGCGGAGGAGGCCGAGAGCTTCCCGCGGGAGACGTTCCGCACGCTCGGGAAGGCCGGGCTGCTGGGCCTGCCCTATCCGGAGCAGTACGGCGGCGCCGAGCAGCCGTACGAGGTCTACCTGCAGATGCTGGAGGAGATCTCCGCGGCCTGGATGTCGGTCGGTGTCGGCCTGTCGGTGCACACCATGACCAGCTACGCGATCGCGAACTTCGGCTCGGCGGACCAGCGCGAACTGCTGCTGCCCGACCTGGTCGGCGGCGAGTTGCTCGGTGCCTACGCGTTGTCGGAGCCACAGGCCGGTTCGGACATCAGTGCGATGACAACGAAGGCAGTCCGCGACGGCGACCACTACGTACTGTCGGGGACCAAGTCGTGGATCACGCACGGCTCGCAGGCCGACTTCTACACCACCTTCGCGCGGACGTCGGCCGACCCCAAGCGCGGTATCTCGGCCTTCCACGTGCCGGCCTCCTGCGAGGGGCTCAGCTTCGGTGCGCCCGAGCGCAAGATGGGCCTGACCGGGTCGACCACCACGCTGGTCAACTTCGACCAGGTGCGGGTCCCGGTCGCCAACCTGATCGGCAACGAGGGCGACGGGATGCGGATCGCGCTGTCGGCGCTCGACTCCGGCCGGCTCGGGATCGCGGCTTGCGCGGTCGGGCTGGCGCAGGCCGCGCTCGACCTGGCCGCGTCGTACTCGCTGGGCCGGGAGCAGTTCGGGCAGCCGATCTCCGACTTCCAGGGCATGCAGTTCCTGCTGGCCGACATGGCCGCGGCGACCGAGTCCGCCCGGGCGACGTACCTGCAGGCGGCCCGGCGGCGGGATCTGGGCCGGCCGTTCACCCAGCAGGCGGCGATCGCCAAGCTGGTCTGCACCGACGCCGCGATGAAGGTGACCACCGACGCCGTCCAGGTGCTCGGTGGCTACGGTTACACCCGCGAGTTCCCCGCCGAGCGCTACATGCGCGAGGCGAAGGTGACCCAGATCTTCGAAGGAACCAACCAGATCCAGCGACTGGTCATCAGCCGCGATCTACTCAGGAGTGTTCGATGAAGCTAGGCCCATCCGATGTCGTTCTGGTCACCGGTGGTGGCTCCGGTCTCGGTGAGGCGACCGTACGCCGCTTTGCCGCGTCCGGTGCCGGTGTGGTGATCTGCGACCTGCCGTCGTCGGCGGGCAAAGCGATCGCCGACGAACTGGGGGAGCGCGTCGTCTTCGTGCCCACCGACGTCACCGACGAGACCGCCGTCGCCGCCGCCCTCGACACGGCCGCCGCTCTGGGCCCGCTGCGTCTGGTCGTCACCTGCGCCGGGATCGCCACCCCCGGCCGGGTCGTCGGCCGCAAAGGACCGTTGCCATTGGCAACCTTCCGGCAGGTGGTCGAGGTCAACCTGATCGGCACCTTCAACGTGCTCCGGCTGGCCGCTGAGCGGATGATCGCGCTGGAGCCGGACCAGGACGGCGACCGCGGCGTGGTCGTGATGACCGCGTCGATCGCCGCCTACGACGGCCAGATCGGCCAAGCGGCGTACGCGTCGAGCAAGGGCGCCATCGTCGCCCTCACCCTGACCGCCGCCCGCGACCTGGCCGACAAGGGCATCCGCGTCGTCACCATCGCCCCCGGCACGATGGAGACCCCCATGCTCGCCGGCCTCCCCGAAGACGCCCGCAAGGTCCTGGAACAGCAGGTCCCGCACCCGGCCCGCCTCGGCCGCCCCGCGGAGTACGCCGCCCTGGTCGACCACATCGTCACCAACCAGCTCCTCAACGGCGAGGTCATCCGCCTCGACGGCGCCCTCCGGATGCCGCCGCGCTGATCAGCGGGGCAGCAGTCCGATGCCGCTGTCGCCGCTCCAGCCGGACAGCCGGTGGGGACCGGACAGCAGCAACTGCAGGTACGGCCTGGTCAGCCGGCGCTCGATGGTTCCGTCCGAGGCGCCGTTGCCCGCACAGCCGCTGTAGTGGATCGCGACCTCGGCTGCTTGCGCGGTGCCGTCGACCTTGAGCTGCAAGCCGATCGGGCTGACCTTGGTGCACTTCTCCTTCGAGTCAGGGCCACGGCCGGCCGGTGCGGCGAGGACAGCGTCCACCGCGGCCTGTGCCCGAGCGCCTTCGAGTCTCGAACTGGCGAACAGTTGCCGGCCGCGGTAGTCGCAGATGGTGACCGACTGGACGGCGCCAACGGCTGCAAGGGCGTGACCGAGCGGCGGCTTCTTGGTGGGCACGTTCGGCTGGCAGCCGTAGGCATCGGTGCTGACGATCGGCTGAGCCGACCCGAAGATCGAGTCGCGGAGTACGTCGTCGTCGGTGAAGACAGTGACCTTCACGCCGAGTAGAAGCCGGGTTTCGGCGGTCCACCCGTCCCCACTGCCTTGTACGCCGACCGGCTCCCGGCTCGCGAACCAGAGGTAGGGCGAGCGGACCTCGGGATCCGACAACCGGGAACCGCAGCCGATGTCGGGTACGGCGCCCAGCCGTCCGACGTAGGCAGGCTCCCGTTTGACGACACAGGTCGATCCCCAGTCGCCCGGGACCCGGAGCTGAACCGTGCGGTAGGACTCCCAACGCCATTGCGTCACAGGTCGGCGTGGCTCGGGCTCGGTCTGTTCGAGTACCGAGTGGACGCCGTAGGCGCCGGCCGCGAAGGCGCCGGTCACCAGAAGAGCCGTCAGGCCACGCGAGTTCGCCCACCGACTCACGTCCATCCGGCGCCTCCGGTCGGTCAGTCGAGGTCGGGATCGAGCGACGTACCGGGCGGCGGCGCGGGCGGCAGGGTGAGCTTCTCGTCCGGCTTGGCGGCCAGGACGTCGTCGACGTACGAGCGGGCGGCCTTCGTCGTGTCCACCTCGTGGCCGGCCTGCTCGGACAGGAACCAGCGGTGTTCCAGTACTTCGTGGAACACCTCGGCCGGCTCCAGTTTGCGATTCAGGTTGCGCGGGACCGACCGGACCACCGGCTCGAACACCTCGGTCAGCCACTTGTGCGCGACGATCTCCTCGTCCTCGTTCTGCTGGTCGGTCGCGGCGGAGTAGGAGTCCAGGTCGTTGAGCAGCCGGCGGGCCTGGTTCTCCTCGACGTCGAGGCCGGTCAGCCGCAGCAACCGGCGGCTGTGGTGGCCGGCGTCCACGACCTTCGGCTGGATCCGGACCTGGCTGCCGTCCCAGTCGGTGATGATGTCGATCTCGGCGACGTCGAAGCCGAGCTCGTTCAGCCGCCGGATCCGCGAGTCCAGCCGGTGCATCTCGTCGGCGTGGAACTCCTCCGGCGCGGTCAGTTCCTTCCAGAGCGCCTCGTACCGCGCGGTGATCGAGTGGATCGTCTCCAGCGGATCGATGTCGGCGTCGAGCAGGCCGCCCTCCTCCAGGTCGGACAGCTCGCCGAACAGGTTGATCTCGGCGGTGTAGAGGTCGTGCGCGCGCTGCCCGTCGGAGATCTCCTGGTGCAGCTCGCCGGTCTCGGCGTCCACCAGGTACGCCGCGAAGGCGCCGGCGTCCCGCCGGAACAACGTGTTCGACAGCGAGCAGTCGCCCCAGAAGAAGCCGAGCAGGTGCATCCGGACGATCAGCGCGACCAGCGCGTCGATCAGCCGGTTGACGGTGTCCGGGCGCAGCGTGCTGGAGAACAGCGCGCGGTACGGCAGCGAGAACTGCAGGTGCTTGGTGACCAGGATCGAGTCCAGCGGTTCGCCGTCGCGGTCCACCCGGTCGGTGATCACGCCGACCGGCTCGACCGAGGGCGAGTCGAGGCGCTCCAGATCGCGCAGCAGCCGGTACTCGTGCATCGCGAGGTGTTCCATCACCTCTTTGATCGCGTAGACGGTGCCGTTCACCCGGACGAACCGGACGACGTGGCGGGAGATACCGCGCGGCAGCGCGACGAGCTGGTCCTCGGGCCAGTCCTCCAGCGGGATGTCCCACGGGAGTGACAGCAGACCGGTGTCCGGGCGGGTGGCTACGAAACGAGGCACGTCCACCAGTGTCGCAGTTCCTGGCCGACGGTACTGCGACGCAAGTGGCTGCAAGAATTTGCGAAATATGGCGTAGTGTTTGCGCTATGACTCGACGTCTTGCAGAGGTGGCCAAGAAGGTCGGCGTGAGTGAAGCGACCGTGAGCCGGGTGCTGAACGGGAAACCGGGGGTCTCGGAGGCCACCCGGGAGGCGGTGCTGACCGCGCTGGACGTGCTCGGCTACGAGCGTCCGACCCAGCTCCGAGGCGACCGGGCCCGGCTGGTCGGCCTGGTGCTGCCGGAGTTGCAGAACCCGATCTTCCCGGCCTTCGCCGAGGTCGTCGGTGGCGCACTCGCGCAGCAGGGCTTCACTTCGCTGCTCTGCACCAGGACGGTCGGTGGCGTCTCCGAGGCCGACTACGTCGACCTGTTGCTGCAGCAGCAGGTGTCGGGCGTCGTGTTCGCCGGTGGCTTCTACGCCCAGGCCGATGCGCCGCACGCGCACTACGAGCTGATCCAGGAGCGCAAGCTGCCGACCGTGCTGGTCAACGCGGCGGTCGACCACCTCGGCTTCCCGCAGGTCTCGTCGGACGACGTCGTCGCCGCGGAGATGGCGATCGGCCACCTGCGGGCGCTCGGGCACCAGAAGATCGGCATGGTGCTCGGCCCGCGCGACCACATCCCTTCGCGGCGCAAGCTGGACACGTTCCTCTCCTCGCCCGAGGCCGACCCCGCGCTGGTCGAGCACACCATGTTCTCGCTCGAGGGCGGGCACGCGGCCACCACCCGGCTGGTGAAGCAGGGCGTCACCGGCATCGTCTGCGCGAGCGACATCCTGGCGCTCGGCGCGATCCGCGCGGTCCGCCGGGCCGGCCTGTCGGTGCCCGGCGACGTCTCGGTGATCGGGTACGACGACTCCGCGATGATGAACTGCACCGATCCGCCCCTCACCACCGTCCGCCAGCCGATCGACGCGATGGGCCGGGCCGCGGTCGACATGCTGGTCGCGCTGATCGAGCGCGCCGCCGTACCGGCCGACGAACTGCTGTTCGAGCCCGAACTGGTGGTCCGCGCCTCGACCGCCCGGCTGAGGTCGCGGGCGCTGGTCTGACAACGACAGACACCCTCCGGGGGTCTTGGACAGGATTCCTGTCCGAGGCCCCCGTTTTGTGTTGTTCCGTGACGTAGTCACGTTTTTGCAACTTGAGATCGAAGTATTGCGCACATCCGGTCGGGTTGCCTACGGTACGGACCACATCCGAGGGGCGGGACGGAAAGCGCCCTCGCCAGCAGAAGGGCACATCGATGAGGACAACGAGCCACCGCAAGGCGCTCAGCCTGTTGCTCGTGGCAGGGCTCGGCCTGGCGGCCGCGTCCTGTGGATCCGGGGACGACGACAAGCCGGCCGCGCAGAGCTCGGGCGACGCGAACGCCCCGGTCACGATCACCGTGGGATGTCAGCCGCCGAAGAGCAACCCGAAGGAACGGGCCGGCTGGGACGAGGACATCGCGGAGTTCCAGAAGCTGCACCCGAACATCACGATCCAGAGCAAGGACGCGTTCCCCTGTATCAACCCCGACACCTTCCAGGCGAAGCTGGCCGGTGGCACCCAGGAGGACGTCTTCTACGTCTACTACACCGACGTCCAGAAGATCATCAAGGCCAAGCAGGCCGCCGACATCACCCCGTACCTCGGTGAGGTGAAGGCACTCAAGGACATCCGTCCCGACGTCCAGGGCGTCTTCAAGTCCGAGGACAAGACCTACGGCCTGCCGCGGAACAACTACAACATGGGCCTGGTCTACAACCGCAAGCTGTTCACCCAGGCCGGGCTCAACCCGGACTCGCCGCCCAAGACCTGGACCGAGGTCCAGGAGGCGGCCAAGAAGATCGCCGGTCTCGGCGCGGGCTACACAGGCTTTGGTGAGTACAGCGCGGGCAACACCGGCGGTTGGCACTTCGCCGCCTCGCTGTACGCCCGGGGCGGCTCGATGGTGGCCGACGACGGCAAGTCCGCGGCGTTCAACAGCGCCGAGGGCAAGGCCGTGCTGGAGAACCTGAAGAAGATGCGCTGGGACGACAACAGCATGGGCACCAAGCAACTGCTGCAGTGGGAAGACCTGATGCGGATGATGGGCTCGGGCAAGCTCGGCATGATGATCGGTGCGCCGGACGTGGTCCAGTCGGTCAACAACGACTTCCAGGGCAAGTTCGAGGACTACGGCGTGACCGCCGTACCGGAGTCCGACGGCAAGTCCTCGCTCAGCGGTGGCGACGGCTACATGTTCAACCCGAAGGCGACGCCGGAGAAGATCAAGGCCGGCCTGGCCTGGCTGGAGTTCCACGAGCTGACGCCTGGCAAGGGGCAGTTCGACTACGAGCGCGCCAAGAGCCAGGGCCGCCCGGTCGGCCTGCCGATCCCGGACCTGTACGGCAACTCGGCCCCCGGCAAGGAGATCGTTGCTCTGCGCAAGCAGTTCGCGACGGTGCCGGTCGACCACTTCACCCCGTACGTCGACGCGCAGGCCAGTATCACCAACAAGCTCGAGCCGCCGAAGGCGCAGGAGCTGTACGCCGTACTCGACGTGGCGATGTCCGCCGTGCTGACCCGGAAGGACGCTGACATCGACAAGCTGCTCTCGGACGCCGAGGGCAAGGCCAACAAGATCCTCGCCAAGAACACCTGATGGCGGTTCTGACCGCGAAACCGCCGGTGCGCCGTTCCCTTCCCCAGGGAGCGGCGCGCCGCGCGGTCGGCAGGAACCTCACGGCGTACGGGTTCCTCTGCGGGGCACTGATCTGTTTCGCCTTCTTCTCCTGGTACCCGATGGTGCGCGAGGTCTTCCTCAGCTTCCAGGAGAACAACTTCGTCGACCCGGCCAAGTGGGTCGGCTTCGACAACTTCCGGACCGTGATCGAGGACCCGGCGTTCCGGTCGGCCTGGCTGAACACCGCGGCCTTCACCGGTCTGTCGCTGGTGATCGGCTACGCGGTCCCGTTCGTCCTCGCGGTGGTGCTGAACGAACTGCGGCACGCGCGCGGCTACCTGCGCTTCGTCGTGTACCTCCCGGTGATGCTGCCGCCGGCCGTCGGCGTCCTGCTGTTCAAGTGGTTCTACGATCCGGGCGCCGGCCTGTTCAACCAGGTCCTCGCCGTGTTCGGCCTGCCACCGCTGGCCTGGCTGGACTCCTCCAGTACCGCGCTCGTCTCGCTCGTCCTGGTCTCCACCTGGATGAACCTCGGCACCGGCACCCTGATCTACCTGGCCGCGTTGCAGAGCATCCCCGGTGAGCTCTACGAGTCGGCCGAACTGGACGGCGCCGGCCTGTTCAAGCGCGTCTGGCACGTGACCATCCCGCAGACCAAGCTGATCCTGCTGGTGATGCTGCTGCTGCAGGTGGTGGCGACCATGCAGGTCTTCATCGAGCCCTACCTGCTGACCGGTGGCGGCCCCGAGAACGCGACCGTGACGGTGGCCTACCTGATGTACCAGTACGCCTTCAACTTCGGCGACTTCGGCGGCGGTGGCGCGCTCGGGCTGATGTTGATGGTCGTCCTGATGGTCTTCTCCGCGATCTACCTGCGCGTCTCGCGAGACAACGAAGGTGGCCGATGACAACGACTCTGCAACCACGACAGGTGCTGGAGGCAACCACTCCGGCGCCGGCGACCCGGCGTACCCGGAAGAGGAAGAAGGACAAGGGCCGCGGCTACGAGACCAGGAGCCTGGTGTCGCCGCTGGCACTGCAGTCCTGGCACGGCAAGCTGACCTACTGGACCGTGCTGGTCGTGGTGGTGACCGGCTTCACGCTGGCCTTCGTCTTCCCGCTGTACTGGATGGTGACCGGCGCGCTGAAGTCGCCGGAGGAGATCGCCCAGATCCCGCCGAGCTTCTTCCCGAAGACCTTCGACTTCGGGGTCTACGCCGACGCCTGGAACCAGCTGCAGCTCGGCGTCTTCCTGAAGAACACCATCGTGTACGCCGGTGGCGCCTGGCTGCTCACCCTGGCGGTCGACGTCACCGCGGCGTACGCGCTGTCCAAACTGCGGCCGTACTTCGGCAAGGTGATCCTGGCGCTGATGCTGGCCACCTTGATGATACCGCCGATGGTGCTGCTGCTGCCGACGTACCTGGTGGCCAAGGACGTGCCGCTGTTCGGGTTCAACCTGCTGAACACCCCGTGGGCGATCTGGTTGCCGGCGGCAGCGAACGGGTTCTTCATCTTCCTGCTCAAGCGGTTCTTCGACTCGATCCCGCGCGAGCTGCTGGAGGCGGCCGAGATCGACGGCGCCTCGCCGATGCGGATCCTCTGGTCGATCGTGCTGCCGGTGTCGCGGCCGATCCTCGGGGTGGTCTCGATCCTGTCGGTGGTGACGGTCTGGAAGGACTTCGTCTGGCCGCTGCTGGTGCTGCCGGAGACCGACAAGATGTCGATCAGCGTCGGGATCGCGTCGTTGTCCGCGCAGATGCCGCAGAACGTGCTGATCGCCTCGCTGGTGATCGCCTCCCTGCCGACCATCCTGGTCTTCTTCGTGTTCCAGCGCAGCATCATGGCGGGTCTCACCGCCGGCAGCCTCAAAGGCTGATTCCCCAACCCCCTAAGGAGAAGCAATGGCGGACACCGGGACTGACACATGGTGGCGCGGCGCGGCGATCTACCAGGTCTACCTGCGCAGCTTTGCCGACGGCAACGGTGACGGGATCGGCGACCTCGCCGGGCTGCGGGCCAGGCTGCCGTACCTGGCCGAGCTCGGCGTGGACGCGATCTGGCTGAACCCGTGGTACCCGTCGCCGATGGCCGACGGTGGCTACGACGTGGCCGACTACCGCGCGATCGACCCGAGCTTCGGCGATCTGGCGGAGGCGGAGGCCTATATCGAAGAGGCGCACGCGCTGGGCATCCGCACCATCATCGACATCGTGCCCAACCACGGCTCGGACCAGCAGGACTGGTTCGTCCAGGCACTGGCGGCCGGGCCGGGGTCGGCCGAGCGGGAGCGGTTCCTGTTCTGCGACGGCCGCGAAGGCGGCCTGCCGCCGAACGACTGGCAGTCGATCTTCAACGGGCCGGCCTGGACCCAGGTCGCCGACGGCCAGTGGTACCTGCACCTGTTCGCCCCCGAGCAGCCCGACTTTAACTGGCGCAACCCCGAGGTGGTGGAGGAGTTCCACGCCATCCTGCGGTTCTGGCTGGACCGTGGCGTGGACGGGATCCGGATCGACAGCGCCGCGGTGCTGTTCAAGGACCTGGACTGTGTCGAGGAGTCGTACACCGACCACGACGACGTGCACGAGGTGTACCGCGGCTGGCGGCGGATCACCGACGAGTACGAGGGGCGCTTCCTGGTCGGCGAGATGTGGATGCCGGACCAGGAGCGGTTCGCGCTGTACCTGCGCCCCGACGAGATGCAGACCGCGTTCAACTTCGACTTCCTGTCCCGCTCGTGGGACGCGGCCGAACTGCGGGCCTCGATCGACCTGACGCTGACCACGCACGTCCCGATCGGAGCACCACCCACCTGGGTGCTCTCGAACCACGACGTCACCCGCCCGGTGACGAAGTACGGGCGGCCGGACACGTCGTTCTCGCACCAGGACCGCAAGCACGGGATGCAGACCGATCCCGTCCTGGGCGAACGCCGGGCCCGCGCCGCGGCCCTGCTCGCAATGGCTCTCCCCGGCGGGCTCTACGTCTACCAGGGTGAGGAACTGGGCCTGCCGGAGGTGGAAGACCTCCCCGACCACCTCCTGCAGGACCCGCTGTGGGTCCGCTCCGGCGGCACCGACCGGGGCCGCGACGGCTGCCGTGTCCCCATCCCGTGGTCCGGCAAAGAGCCTCCCTTCGGCTTCGGCGCCGGTACGCCGTGGCTCCCGCAACCCGCCGACTGGAAGAACCTCACCGTCGAGTCCCAGCAGGCCGACCAGAACTCCATGCTCGCCCTCTACCGCGACGGCCTCAAGCTCCGCCGCACCCACCTCGGCGACGGCACCCTCACCTGGATGGACTCGGCCGAAGGCGTCCTGGCCTTCACCCGGGAATCCCTCACCTGCATCACCAACCTGACAGCAGGCGCGATGAACCTCCCACCCCACACAGAGGTCCTCCTCACCAGTGCCCCCCTGGAAGAAGGCAAACTCCCCACCGACACGACAGCCTGGCTCCGCTGACCACCCCTCCCCGACCCCGCTGGAGCCCTGGGCCGCAGACCAGGGCTCCAGCGGGTCGGTCTTTCTGCGACTGATCAGTGGTCAGGCGAAGGGACGTCGAGTTGTCCCCAGCGGTCGCGGCGTCCTGCTATCTGCGCTGCGACCAGCTCAGCGATCCAACCAGCCCGGCTCTTCAGCGGGGCCGGAACAGCGGATTCGGTCGCTGCTTGGTGGAAGGCCGTGGGGACCTTGGAACGGATCGATCGAACCCGCAGTACGGATTCGTCGCTCGTCAGACCCAAGCCGTCTCCCCACGGCGATCCAATCCTGCTCGGAAACGCCGGCCATCTCCCACGTCGTACAAAGGAGCGAGTCGGACACTTCGGGAACTCAGCAAGAGCGAGAAGTTCTTCGCATGCGCGTCGGTCGCAGCGATCGCGACGTTGAAAACCAGATAGTCGAACAGGGTTCGCAGGTTGTCGCGACGGTGTGCAGCGAGGCTGCGGCTGGACAGCAGATCGCCGAGCTGGTCGGGCCCTGGTCCGCCGTCGGACTGGTACTTCTTACTCGGTGAGATCGAGAGCGCCTGGCAGAAGTCCTCCTGGTGTAGCCGACGCCATCGACCGTCAGGGCCTTTGATCCGGTCGTACCTGTGCGAGATGAGTACTTCGTACCTGTCGCAGGCGAGCAGTTCCGTGACGGCCGCAGGTAGCCCGCAGAGTTGCGCTGCTCTGAGACAGAGGTGCTCGTTGAGATGATGGCCCTGGTAGTTCGGCATCGACGGTTTGAGGATATGGGTGGTCGGCGTCGAGTCACGAGGGACTACATCGCTACTGCTCTCAGTTTTTGGTGAGCGGCTGGAAGCGTCTGAGTCTCAGGCTGTTGGTGACCACGAAGACCGAACTGAAGGCCATCGCGGCTCCTGCCAGCATGGGGTTCAGCAGTCCGGCGGCGGCCAGCGGCAGGCCGGCGACGTTGTAGGCGAAGGCCCAGAACAGGTTGCCCTTGATGGTGCGGAGGGTGGTCCTGGACAGCCGGATCGCGTCGGCGGCCGACCGGAGATCGCCTCGGACCAGCGTCAGGTCGCTCGCCTCGATGGCGACGTCGGTGCCGGTTCCCATCGACAGTCCCAGGTCGGCCTGCGCGAGCGCGGCGGCGTCGTTCACGCCGTCCCCGACCATCGCGACCGAGCGTCCCTCGGACTGCAGTTTCTTCACCGCGTCCACCTTGCCGGCCGGCAGTACCTCGGCGATCACCTCGTCGATCCCGACCTCGGCAGCCACCTTCCGGGCGACCGCTTCGTTGTCGCCCGTGAGCAGGACCGGCCGCAACCCGAGTGCCTTCAGTTGACGGATCGCCTCCGCCGAGCTCGGTTTGACGGTGTCGGCGACCACGAGCACAGCCCGCGCCTTGCCGTCCCAGCCGACCGCGACCGCAGTACTGCCCTCGGCCTCCGCTTGCTCCTTCGCCTCGGCCAGTGACGCCGGCAACTCCTGACTCCACTCCGCCAGGAGCTTCGTCCGGCCGACCAGCACGGCATGTCCATCGACGATGCCCTGTACGCCGAGGCCTTCCACGTTCGCGAAGCCTTCGACCGCAGGCAGCGCGCCCACCTCGTCGGCAGCCCCGCGGGCAATCGCCTGCGCTATCGGGTGCTCACTCGAGTGCTCCAGCGCGCCTGCCAGGCGTAGTACCTCGGCTCGCTCCTCGCCTTCGGCCGGCAGTACGTCGACCAGCGCCATCCGCCCGGTCGTCACGGTCCCTGTCTTGTCCAGGACGACGGTGTCGATCCGATGGGTGGACTCCAGCACCTCAGGACCCTTGATCAGGATCCCCAACTGAGCGCCACGTCCGGTCCCGACCATCAAGGCGGTCGGCGTCGCCAGTCCCAGCGCACAAGGGCAAGCGATGATCAGTACCGCGACAGCGGCCATGAACGCGACCTCCGTCGGCGACCCGTTTCCGAGCCAGAATCCCAACGTGGCCAGGGAAAGCCCGATCACGATCGGTACGAACACCCCGGAGATCCGGTCGGCCAGCCGCTGGACGGCGGCCTTCCCGTTCTGAGCGTCCTCCACCAGCCGTGCCATCTGCGCCAGCTGGGTGTCCGACCCGACCCGAGTGGCCCGGACGACGAGCCGCCCACCGGCGTTCACCGTCGCGCCCACCACTGCGTCACCCGCGCCGACCTCGACCGGCACCGACTCGCCGGTCAGCATCGACGCGTCGACCGCGCTGGAGCCGGTGACGACCACCCCGTCGGTCGCGATCTTCTCGCCCGGGCGCACCACGAACTCGTTGCCCACGGCAAGTTGCTCCGCCGGGATCCGGACCTCGGCCCCGTCACGGAGTACGGCGACGTCCTTGGCGCCCAGTTCGAGCAGTGCCCTCAGCGCGGCACCCGACGAGCGCTTGGCGCGCGCCTCGAAGTACCGGCCGGCCAGGATGAACGTCGTCACTCCGGCCGCGACCTCGAGATAGATCTCCTCGGCTCCGCTGCCGCGCGACGGGATCAGCGTGAACGGCATCTTCATCCCGGGCTCACCGGCCGCACCGAGGAACAGCGCGTAGAGCGACCAGACGAACGAACTGATCACACCGACCGAGATCAACGTGTCCATCGTCGCGGCACCGTGCCGCAGGTTGGTCCAGGCGGCCTTGTGGAACGGCCAGGCGGCCCAGGTGACGACCGGTGCGGCCAGTGTCAGCGACGCCCACTGCCAGAAGTCGAACTGCAGTGCCGGAATCATGCCCAGGGCGATCACCGGTACGGAGAGCGCGATGCTGGCGAACAACCGCTCGCGCAGCGGGCGTAGTTCGTCGACCGGCTCGGGGCCGTCGGCAACAGGGGGAGTGGGCAACGAAGCGGTGTAGCCGGTCGCCTCGACCGTGGCGACCAGGTCGTCGGTGCTGATCCCCTCGCCGAAGGTCACCTTCGCCTTCTCGGTCGAGTAGTTGACGGTGGCGGTGACGCCTTCCATCCGGTTGAGCTTCTTCTCGACCCGGTTGGCGCAGGAGGCGCACGTCATGCCACCGATGAGGAGCTCGACGGAGTTGTCGGGTGTGGTCATTGCTGGGCCTCCTTTCAGTGGCCGTGCGGGGTTTCTTCGTGGCCTGGTGTCTCGCCGGGCAGTTCGGCGGGCGGCACGATCGCCGTCCCGTCGGTACCGACGTTCACGGTGAACTCGGCGGTGCGCACCTTGTCGGCGTGCTTGAAGTCCAGGAACAGGCTGTACGTCCCCGCGGTGGGGAAGGTGGTGCCGAAGGTGATGCCCTTCAGCGGATGGGTGTGCAGGTAGGCAAGGTCGCCGCCGCGCAGGGACACCAGGTGCCCGGACGCTCCGAGGTACGGCTGCAGGTCGGTGACCGGCTTGCCCGCCTTGCTGACGCTGAAGGTCAGCTCGGACTCCTGGCCGGCGACCGGCGTACCGGCCAGGGTCACGTCGTACCCGTCGACGGAGTAGACGCTCGCGGGCTCGTTCAGCGGGACCGGGATGTAGAGACCGGAGACGTTCAGATCGGCGCCCAGCGTCAGCGTCTTGCCGAGCGCGGCCGGCTGGAAGTCGGTGAACATCCGCCACTGGCCGCCGGCGGTGAACGTGAACGGGATGCTCCACGTCCCGTCGGCGGCCCGGGTCGGGTGCACGTGGTGGAACCCCGACAGGTCCCGCCGGACGACGATCAGGTGCAGATCCTTCTCATGCGTCCGCGTGTACTGCGTCAGCGTCCTCCCGTCCGGCCCCTGAACGGTGAACTCCAGTTTCTGCGCCTTGCCGGGCTGGAAGAAGGTCTTCTTCGGAAGCAACGTGTAGCCCGACTGGGAGACCGCGAGGCCCGGCGGCTGGGCGTCGGTTTCGCTGTGGCCCGCGCCGTGAGTTCCGGTCTCCGGCACGGCTCCGTGCTCACCGGCGGCCGGAGCCGGATCGGCTGCCGCGACCGGGTCGACCACGGAACCGAGAGCGAACGCGCCGGCGAACGCCAGCGCCACCGCACCGGCGAACGCGCCGAGCCGAACCGCGACAGCCCGGCTCATGCGCCTGCGAGCTCGTAGCCCGCCTCGTCGACGGCTTCGCGGACGACGGCCTCGTCCAGGGCCGACTCGCTCGTCACGTGCACGGTGGACGTGCCGCCCTTGTTGAGGTCGATGGTGACCTCCTGGACGCCCGGCAGCTTGCCGAGCTCCTCGGTGACGGCCGCGGTGCAGTGACCGCAGGTCATGCCGTTGACGGAGTACGTGGTGGTGGTCATGGCAATGCTCCTAGCTCGGGTTTCCGGTGCTCAGCTGCGGACCAGACGAGCGATGGCGTCGGAGGCCTCGCGGACCTTCTCCTCGGCCTCCGCGCCGCCCCGTTGCGCGGCCTCGACCACGCAGTGCGACAGGTGCTCGTCCAGCAGTTCGAGGGAGAAGGACTGCAGCGCCTTCGTGGCCGCCGAGACCTGGGTGAGGATGTCGATGCAGTACTTGTCCTCCTCGACCATCCGCTGCAGTCCGCGCACCTGCCCCTCGATCCGGCGCAGCCGCTTCAGGTGGCTGGTCTTCTCCGAGGTGTAACCGTGCACGTGCTCGGCGCTGTCTTCGGTGGTCATGGCGGGTTCCTCTTCTCCACTACTACCCCGGAGGGGTATGTCGACACCTCAAAAGGTACCCCCTCCGGGTATCGGATGCAACTGCGGGTGGCCGCCTGCCCTGCAAGGATGAGCGTCCTCCTCGCCGAGGGGACAAGACGAGAGGGGCGCTATGCCTGAGCTGGCGATCCGTACGCAGGCGCTGCGGAAGACCTACCGGACCCGGCGCGGCAAGCGGGTGGTGGCGGTCCAGGGGCTGGACCTGGAGGTGCCGGTCGGTGGGGTGCACGGGTTCCTCGGGCCGAACGGCTCCGGCAAGACGACCTCGATCCGGATGCTGCTCGGGCTGGTCCGCGCCGACGCCGGCACGATGACCGTCTTCGGCCAGGTGGTGCCGGACCGGCTCCCCGACGTGGTCGGCCGGATCGGCGCGATCGTCGAGTCGCCGAAGTTCTTCCCGGCCTTCAGCGGCCGCAAGAACCTCGAACTGCTCGCCGACGCGATCGGCGCACCGCGGAAGAGGGTCGGCGAGGTGCTCGCGGAGACCTCGCTGAACGAGCGGGGCAAGGACAAGTTCAAGACCTACTCGCTGGGGATGAAGCAGCGGCTGGCGATCGCGGCCACGCTGCTCAAGCAGCCTGAGCTGCTGATCTTCGACGAGCCGACCAACGGTCTCGACCCGGCCGGGATCCGGGAGATCCGCGAGACCATGCGTGGGCTGGGTGAGCAGGGCCGGACCGTGCTGGTCAGCAGTCACATCCTGGCCGAGGTCGAACAGGTCGCCGACACCGTGTCGATCATCGGTCACGGCCGGTTGCTGGCCTCCGGCACCGTCGCGGAGGTGATCGGTGGAACCGGCAAGGCCACCGTGAAGGTGTCCCTGGGCGATCACCCGGCCCAGCAGGAACGGGCCGCCGCCGTCCTGGCCGCGGCCGGACTGTCCGTACGGACCGAAGGCCGCTACCTCTTCGTCGACGGCGCCGAACGCTCCGCCGAAGTCACCAAACGCCTTGCCCAGCAGGAGTTGTACGTGTCCGAGCTGATCCTGGTCCGCGCCGACCTGGAGTCCGTCTTCCTCGAGCTCACCGCCGACGAGGGTCTGGGAGGCCACCAGTGATCCGCCTCACCGCAGTCGAGCTCCGCCGGCTGACCTCCCGCCGGATCACCCTCGCCGGAGTGGCTGCCCTGCTGGTCGTCACGGCCTTCATGCTGTTCGCCAGCTGGCAGCAGGCCAAGCCGTTGTCGGCCGAGGAACAGCGCCAGAACCAGGTCTACTTCGAGGAGGCGCAGAAGGACTGGAAGCTCAACGGGACGCAGTACCAGAAGGACTGTGAGGCCTCGTACGCCGCGGCGCCCGACCCGAAGCCCGCGCTGAAGGAGTTCTGCCCGGGTCCGCCGACGCGGGAGCAGTTCGGCAAGCCGAAGACGGTGTTCGCCGAGGTCATGCCGGAGGGGCTGCAGGGATCGTCGTACCTGTTGCTGTTCGTCGCCTTCCTGGTCGCGGCCAGCTTCGTCGGCGCCGAGTTCAGCAGTGGGTCGATCGGCAACTGGCTGACCTTCGAGCCGCGCCGGATGCGGGTCTACGGCAGCAAGCTGCTGGCCGCGGCGATCGGCTTCGTCCCGGTGGCGGTGGTGATCACCGGAATCCTGTTACTGGGCACGTTCCTGATCGTGGACCAGCTCGGAACCACGGCCGGCACCACCAGCAAGGTCTGGGGCAACCTGTTCGAAACGTCGGGCCGGATCGTCGCGACGACAGCCGTCGGGGCAGCGCTCGGAGGTGTCGTCGGGCTGCTGCTGCGGCACACCGCGGCAGCGATCGGCCTGGTGATGGGCTACATCGTGATCATCGAGGCGGTCTTCGGGGGCTTCCTGGCCGGGGTGCAGCCCTGGCTGATCCGGCTCAACTTCGACGCCTTCGTCGGGCACGGCACGACCTACTTCGTCGACGAGTGCGACGGTGGCGGCGGCAACTACACCTGCAACATGGTCGAGAAGCACCTGTCCTTCGAGCACGGCGCCTGGTATCTCAGCGTCGCCACGGTCCTGGCCATCGTGCTCGGCGCCCTGGTGTTCCGCCGCCGCGACGTCAACTAGCGCTCCTTCTCCTCCTGCCCAGCAGGAAGAGACCGAGGGTGATCAGCAACGCCGAGGCTCCGGCCGCCAGACCCAGCTCCAAGCCTGGCGGCCGGAAGCTGCAGCTGACCTTCTGACTCGGTCCAGGTAGCTCCACCGCCAAGAGACCGCCGAACTCATTGGGCTCCTGTGCCTTGCCGTCGTCGACCGAACAGCGCCAGCCGTCGACCCGCGGTACGGCGACGACCGCGAGCCCTGTGCTACCAGGCTTCAAGGTGGCCTCGATCGAGTGCCCGCCGGTCTTCACCGCAGTTGCCCCTGCCGTGCGCAACGCCGCGACAGCGGCTTTCAGCTTGGCCTCGTCCAGACATCCCATCGCGCCGGTCAGCGGGATCGGTCCGGCAGAGGTGATGATCCTGATCTCGGCGACAGCGACCCCGCTCGCGGGCGTCGGCCCCAGCTCCACCATCGCGCTGCTCGTGTTGATGCCCGGACGCCGTGGCGCCGCGAGCCGCTGCCACTCGCCGTCCGGACCGCGGGCCTCGCCCGAGATCCGCGGCAGGGTCAGGTAGATCGTCGACCCGACCGGGCAGCGGGCGGTCAACGTGACGACCCCCGGTCTGTCGGTCCGCCTGCCCTTGTACTCCGGGACCTCGTACACCTTCGCGCCCAGAAGCCTTTCCTGGTAGGCGAAAGCGCTGTCCGGCTGCGGCGCGCCGTCAGCCGGCTTCGGCCGGACGGTGACCAGCGGTGGTACTTCGGTGCGCTGGACGGCGCCGTCCTCGAGCGTGGCGCCGATCGAGAAGATCGCGTCGGTGACCGGGTTCTCGAGCCTGAACGAGGCACGCCCGTAGCCGGCCCAGCCGAAGCCGAGCTCGGTCAGCGTGCGGTTGAGGCTGGCCGGCAACAGACTGCTGTAGTAACCAGTGCCCTGGCCGCCCACCAGCATCGGGTCGTTGGGCGTGAAGGTCGTCCCAGGATCCGTCCGGTACTGCGGCCAGCCGGTTGTCTCGCGCAACTTGTCGGCCGCCTCACTGTGCTCGGTGCCCCAGGGCCGTGCCGAGGCGGGCAGGACCTTGCTGCGTTGCTCGTCGACCACCACCGCGGTCCAGGTGAGCTCCACCCCGACCGCGCCGAGGACCAGCGCAGCGGCGACCAGAGCGACCAGGCGCGGGCGGCCGACGTACCGCAGGGCCAGCAGGACCAGCAGCATCAGGGCGGCCGAGCAACTGAGGACGATGATGCTGCCGTTGGTCAGCAGAGGGCTGTGCTGGGTGCAGATCGCCAGCGTGGCCACGAGCGCCGCGCCGCCGGTCAACGCGATCCAGCTCGGTGCGCGGTCGGCGACCGACAGCCAGGCAGCCATCACGAGAATCGCGCAGAGGACGAAACCCTGCCGGTACTGGCTTCCGTTCGGGCTGTCGAAGCCGTGCCAGACCTCGTGCGTCGGCTGCCACAGGAACGAGGCGCCGACGAGCACGGCCAGCAGGGTCCAGGCGATCCGCGTGACGGCTTTCACCGAACCGTTGAAGGGAAGTGTCGCGGCGAGCAGCAGGGCCGCTGTGCCGACGTACAGGCCGGCGCCGCGGCCGACACCCTCGGACAGGGGGAGGAGCCGGGAGAAGAAGTTCTCCAGGGGCACGGGAGTGAAGGTGCCGGAGGGTGAAGGAGCGGCGAGGCTGTTGGCCTGGAAGACCGGGATCAGCACCGGGGTCGACAGCGCGAGACCGAGGACCCAGACGAGGGCGTAGCGCAGCACGCCGTACAGCCTGCCCCGCCAGGCGATCTCGCTGGTCAGTACCCGGACGAGGAAGACGAGAGCGGCGGCGATCGCCGCCATGTAGGCGGTGTAGAAGTTGGAGATCCAGAAGACGGCGATCACCAGCACGCCGAGGGTCCGGTGTTTGCCTCTCAGCGCCCATTCGCCGACCAGGCAGAACATCGGCACCGCGATCAGCCCGTCGAGCCACATCGGCACGTAGGCGCCGTCGTCGATCGCCCACCCACACAGCCCGTACGACGCACCGAGGGCCGCCGCGAGCCACCACGGACCCGGCCGCAGCCGGCGCAGCAGGGCCGCCATCGCAGCGGCCGCCAGCGCGAGTTTCAGCGTGGTGATGACGAAGACCGCGAGGTCGATGTCGTCGCGGGGGAACAGCACCACCAGGAACGACAACGGGCTGCCGAGCACGACCCCGAAGTCGGCCAGGAACCCGACACCGAACCCGCTCTGCCAGTTGAACAGCAAGTCGCCCTGCGCGTTCCCGGTCAGCACGTCCCACAGATGGGCGTAGAACGGTACGTACTGCGCGCCCAGGTCGTTGGTACTGCGCGACAGGTCCCCGAACGGGTACGTCCCCCGGAACATGCCCGCCACCACGAAGCCCAGTGCCGCGAGGGCCCCGGCCAGCAAGGACGCTGCCGCGGGCACCTTGGGTGGCGGGTGGTCCGACTGCAAGGATCGTCCTCCGGGAGTTCATGTCGAGCCCGCGCCCCACGCACCGGACGGCCTACCGCCGCCAGGCTACACTCCTGCCGGTCTAGTCCGACTTCCCTGGAGCGCAATGCGCCTGACACTGGTGGTCCCTTGTTTCAACGAGGCTGACGTGATCGCCCGATTCCACCAGGCCGTCAGCCGCGAGCTCGCCGGCACCGACGAGCCGTACGAGATCATCTACGTCGACGACGGCAGCGAGGACGGCACGCTCGACGCGCTGCTCGGGATCGCCGCCGCCGATCCGACCGTCCGTTACCTGTCGTTCAGCCGGAACTTCGGCAAGGAAGCGGCGATGCTGGCCGGGCTGCGGCACGCGAGCGGCGACGCGGTGATCCTGATGGACGCCGACCTGCAGCACCCACCCGAGCTGATCGGCCGGATGCTGGAGCTGCACGAGCGCGGCTTCGACCAGGTGATCGCCCGGCGGACCAGGTCGGGGGACCCGGCCACCAGAACGCTGCTCGCCCGCACCTACTACTGGCTGATCAACCGCTGGGCCGACGTCGAGCTGATCGACGGGGTCGGCGACTTCCGGCTGATCTCGCGCCGGGCGGTCGACGGGTTGCTGAAGCTGGAGGAGAACAACCGGTTCTCCAAGGGCCTGTTCGCCTGGATCGGGTTCGAGTCGATCGTCTTCGAGTACGAGAACGTCCAGCGCGAGAAGGGCCGCAGCCGGTGGTCGTTCCGCAAGCTCTTCGAGTACGGGCTGGACGGATTGCTGTCGTTCAACAACAAGCCGTTGCGGGCCGCGATCTACGTCGGTCTGGTGCTCACCACGGTCGCGGTGCTCTACGCGATCTGGGTGATCGTGGTGGCGGCGACCAATGGCGTCGAAATGCCCGGGTACGTCACGCTGATCGCGGCGATCACCGGGCTCGGCGGCCTGCAGATGGTGATGCTCGGCGTGATCGGCGAGTACATCGGCCGGATCTACTACGAGACCAAGCAACGCCCGCACTACCTGGTCAAGGAGAGCAACCTGACGCCGCCGGGCGTCGTACTGGGTGGGGCCGTCACGTCGACGTACCGGCTGCAGCGGCACCCGGACGACGCGCGACTCGACCGGGACTAGCAACTAAACGGCCCCGGGGTGGATGAACCACCCCGGGGCCGCCGGTGTTCGAGCTGCCTGAGAATCAGGCGGTGAGACGCTCCTCGGTGGAGGTCGAGAAGAGGTGCAGCTTGTCGGTCTGCGCCTCCAGGTGGATCAGCGAGCCCTTCTCGACGTTCATCCGGGCGCCGATCTTGGCCACGATCTGCTGGTGGTTGCCGTCGTGCTCGGCGGTGCCGTAGAGGAACGCGTCAGCGCCGAGCTCCTCGATCACGGCGACCTTCACCGGCAGGCCGTTGTCGGAGACCTTGAAGGCCTCCGGACGGACGCCGATCGAGACGGTCTTGTCGTTGCCGGCCTTGGCCAGGATGTCGCGCGTCACCGGGATGGTGTAGTCGCCCAGCTTGACGCCGCCGTCGACCAGGTCGCCGGTCAGCAGGTTCATCGCGGGGGAGCCGATGAAGCCGGCCACGAACAGGTTCTTCGGGTTGTCGTACAGGTTCAGCGGGGTGTCGACCTGCTGCAGCAGACCGTCCTTCAGCACCGCGACCCGGTCGCCCATCGTCATGGCCTCGACCTGGTCGTGGGTCACGTAGACGGTGGTGACGCCGAGGCGCTGCTGCAGCTCGGCGATCTGGGTACGGGTCTGGACCCGGAGCTTGGCGTCGAGGTTCGACAGCGGCTCGTCCATCAGGAAGACCTGCGGGTTACGCACGATGGCGCGACCCATCGCGACGCGCTGACGCTGTCCACCGGACAGGGCCTTCGGCTTGCGGTCCAGGTACTCCTCCAGGCCGAGCAGCTTGGCGGCCTCCAGGACGCGCTTGGCGCGGTCCTCCTTGGAGACACCCTGCATCTTCAGCGCGAAGCCCATGTTGTCCGCGACCGACATGTGCGGGTAGAGCGCGTAGTTCTGGAACACCATCGCGATGTCGCGCTCTTTCGGCGGGCGGTGGGTGACATCGCGGTCGCCGATGTAGATGGAACCCTCGTTGACCTCTTCGAGGCCGGCGAGCATCCGCAGCGAGGTGGACTTGCCGCACCCCGACGGGCCGACGAGCACCATGAACTCGCCGTCCTCGATCTCGAGGTTCAGCTTGTCGACGGCGGGCTTCTCAGAACCGGGGTAGACCCGGGATGCCGCCTTGAACGAGACAGTGGCCATGACTGTGTACCTTCCTTCACCGGCAGGAACGTGCCGGACGATCCGAGTAAAGGCCCCCAGGCGGGGGTGCGCCCATCCTGACCCGAGCCGCAGCTCCTGACAAGGTGTACGGCGTGTGACTTGTCCGTACTCTTCACTGGCTGGACACTTCTGCGCAGTTTCCGTCTGCAAGTTCTTGCAGCTTCTTGCTGCAAGTTCATCGGCCGGTGGGTAAGGTGCCGCCGTGAGCAGTAGAGCGAGGCTGGCCGACATCGCGGTCAAGGCCGGTGTCAGCGAGGCTACGGTGTCCCGGGTGCTGAACGGCAAGCCGGGAGTCGCCGAGGAGACCAGACAGGCAGTACTGACCGCCCTCGACGTACTCGGTTTCGAACGGCCGACCCGGTTGCGCCGGCGCTCGGCCGGGCTGATCGGGCTGGTGATGCCGGAGCTGATCAACCCGATCTTCCCTGCCTTCGCCCAGGTGATCGAGTCGGCGCTGTCCCAGCGCGGCTTCACCCCGGTGCTGTGCACGCAGTCGCCGTCGGGCGCCACCGAGGAGGAGTACGTCGAGATGCTGCTCGAACGCGGCGTCTCCGGCATCATCTTCGTCTCCGGCCTGCACGCCGACACCGGCACCGACCACGGCCGGTACCAGTCACTGGTCGACCGCAACCTCCCCGTCGTCTTCGTCAACGGCTGGCTCCCCGGCGTCGAGGCGCCGTTCGTGTCGTCCGACGAGTACGCCGCGATGGAGCTCGCCGTCTCGCACCTGGTCTCGCTGGGTCACCGCCGGATCGGCTTCGCCTCCGGACCGGAGCGCTTCATCGTCGTCCAGCGCAAACTCGCCGGCTACCGGACCGCGATGAAGGCCCAGCTCGGTCTGTCCGACGGGGAGCTGGACGAGCTGGTCGAGCTGAGCATGTTCGGCGTGGAGGGCGGGCACGCCGCGGCGCAACGCCTGCTGGACGTAGGAGTCAGCGCGGTCGTCTGCGGCTCCGACATGATGGCGCTCGGCGTCATCCGCGCCGCCCGCCAACGCGACCTTTCGGTCCCCGACGACATCTCGGTGGTCGGCTACGACGACGCCCCGATGATGGAGTTCACGGACCCGCCGATGACGACGGTCCGCCAACCGGTCAACGCGATGGGACTGGCCGCGGTCCAGGCGCTGCTGGAGGAAGTCCGCGGGCACGCGACGCCCCACACGGAGTTCTTGTTCCGCCCGGAGCTGGTGGTCCGCAACACGACCGGCCCGTACCGCGCTCGGTAGCAGTACAAGGGCGCAGTACAAAAGATCTCCGGCCCGGGCCGTCCCCTGCCGGGCGGTCCGGGCCGGAGGCTCCGAGGGCTACCTCACTTGGAGGTGTGGAACGCGGCCTTCTCGCCAAGGCTGCTGAGTCCGTTCGCCCACAGGCTGTTGACCTGGGCGCGCTCGTTCGCGTCCGGGTTGGGATTGGTGCAGGACGGGCCGGGGCCACCGCCGGACATCAGTTCGCTGCAGGGGCCCGAGTAGTGGTCCGGCAGGCCGAGGACGTGGCCGGTCTCGTGGGCTGTGATCCGGGTCGAGTCGTACTGCTGCGCCTGGGCGTAGTCCAGGAAGATGTAACCCGAACCATGGCCGTCGGTCGACGCGTACGAGCCGCGCGGGTCGTTGCCCTCGGTGTAGTAGAAGTCGTAGTTGCTGCCTTCGACCAGGGTGACGTTGCTGACCGAGGAGTTCCAGATCGACGTACTGGAAGCGATCTCGCCGGCGAAGGTCGGGGCATCGACCGCGTAGGTGACGGTGACCGCGGCGGCCTTGTTGCCGGCCTTGGCCTGCTTCGCCCGGGCGGACTTCATCACCGCTTCGTAGAACGCCTTGGTGGCGGCCTCGTCCTGCGGGGATCCGGTGTACGCCGACACGGTGGCCGGGGCGGCGGTCGTGCTGGGCGCCTCGGCCGTGGGGGCGGCGGCGGCGAAGGCGGGGACGACGAGCGCAGTGGCTGCCAGTCCGGCCAGGGACGTCAGGATACGGCGATGCGACATGGGAGGGCCTCACTCCGTGATCTGTGGCGGAAAGCGACCGGCGGATTACTGATCGCTACAGATCGGAGCTTGCCAAGGGTTCACGAATTTCACACCAGATCGGGAAAAAGCCGGGGGTAAACCCTCGTTCACCGATCCCGGCGGTATGCCGGTCATAACTCGCCGGGGATGCCTACGTTCAGGATGCGGGCGCCCGGTCCATGTTCCGACAACCGATCGGCCTTGTTGTAGAGGTTGCAGCGCTGCAGGCTGAGGCAGCCGCAGCCGATGCACTCGTCCAGATCGTCGCGCAGCCGCTCCAGCTCGGAGATGCGCTCGTCGATGCGGCTGCGCCAGGACCTCGACAACCGGCTCCAGTCGGCGCGGGTCGGGGTGCGGTCGTTCGGCAGTGAATCCAGGGCGGACTTGATCTCGGACAGTGCGAGCCCGACCCGCTGCGCGGCCTGCACGAAGGCGATCCGGCGCAAGGTACTGCGTAAGTACTGCCGCTGGTTCCCCGCCGTACGCCGGGAGCTGATCAGCCCCTGGTCCTCGTAGAACCGCAGAGCAGACGCGGCGACACCGGAACGATGGGCGATCTCCCCGATCGACAGCCAGTGGTCCTTGCTGGGAATGGTGTCCTCCGCCATACCTTCACCCTAGGCCGCCCGCACAAGAGCTGAAGCGGACTTGAGCATCAGCGCAGCAGCGTGAGCCGCTCGACCAGAGTGTCCTGCAGGCCGGCCGGCCAGGGGAACAGCGATGCCGCCACCCGCAACTGCGCCAGCCCGTGCAGGCCGACCCACAGCGCGGTCGCGTCGGCCATCGGGTCGGTACTGGCCGAGCGTCCCGCCGCGACACAGTCGGCCACCGACTGCTGGAGGATGCCGAAGGCATCCATTCCCAGTACTGCGAGGTCCGGCGCCAGCTTCGGGGCGCGCTTCACCGTCTGACTGGCGTCCCAGGCCGCTCCGAACAGGATTCGGTAGCGAGCGGGCCGACACTGCGCGAACTCCAGGTACGCCGTACAAACCGCGCGCAGCCGCTCCACCGGGTCCGCTCCCGCCGATGCCCCGACTGAGGCTTCCCGCAGTACCAGTTCCAGTTCGGCGAACCCGTTCTGCGTCACCGCGAGCAGGATCGCGTCCCGGTCGGCGAAGTGCGAGTAGATGGAAGGCGCCGTGATGCCGGCCTCCCTGGCCACCGCGCGCAGAGTCACGCTCTGTTCCGTGCCGGCGTCCAGCAGCCGGGTGGCCGCGCTGACGATCTCTTCCCTCAGTTGGGCGCCCTCGCCGCGCTTGTTGCGCTCACGCGCCCTTCCTGTGCTCATGGCGAATGACTTTACACCCGTTTGTTCATGTCGTAAGGTTACGCTTGTAAAGTTACAGTCGCTAACCGAGGAGTCGCCATCATGTCCGCTCGTACGCCGAAGTCCGTCCTGATCTCCGCCTGGTCCGTCCCCGTCCTGGTGATCGGCCAGTTCTCGATGCTGGCCGTCGTTCCCGTCGCCCTCGTCCTGATCGGCACGCTGCGAACCGCGAGCCTGCGGCCGCTGCGCTGGTGGTCGATCGCCCTCGCCGCCGTGTACGCCGTTCCGTTGGCGCTCTGGGTGATCGGACCCGATCGCGCGCCCAGTCTGTCCAAGGACATGGCCCCGATCTTCGTCTGGCTGATCTCCGCCGCGGCGGTCGCCGTGCTCGCCGCCCTGTACGCCGTCCGCCGCCGGTCACCGGCCGTGGTCGAAGCATGAGCTGGGAGGGGGTATACTTTTCGGGTCGGTGCGCGAGTCGCGTCACCAGAGCATTTCCCAGGCGCTCCGACCCGTCGGTTTCAGCATCCCGCTGATGGACCACCGGCGACATGGGTGCAATCCGCGATAGCACCCGCAGGTCGATGCCAGTCTCCTGCCCAGCACGGTTCAGTCCGGCCAAATGATTTTGGCCGGCGCTCGCGTGCGGCTCCGATCCGGCATCAGTCCGTGACGTTGAGAGAGAGATTGCGTGTCCCAGCACCACCAGGACCAGTTCGTACCCGCCGAGGGCAACGAGATCAAGAAGCCCCGGCACAAGAAGTTCCAGTCCCAGTCGTACGGCGAGCGGATGGCCGCTGAGCTGGACGCACCGAACACCCCCGGCACCGAGCGCAGCTCGGCCCGGGTCGAGAAGGTCGCCCCCGCTCCCGAGCGTCGCGGCGGTCCCTCCCAGTACTCCGACCGCGGCAGCCGCGGCGAGCGGCGTGACGCGCCGGTGAAGGGTTACCGCGCCGAGCGCGGCACCAGCGCCCGCCCGGAGCGCTCCTCCTACCCGAGGAGCACCCAGCCGGCGTCGTCGTACCCGAAGAGCAGCTACCAGGGCTCCTCGGACAAGCCGGCCTTCCGCAGCAACGACCGGGACAGCCGTGGTTTCGACCGCGACCGCCCGGCCCGCGACGACCGCCCGGCGCGCAGCTACGACCGGACCGACCGTCCGGCCCGTGACGACCGCCCCGCCCGTGAGGACCGCCCGGCTCGCAGCTTCGGCGGCGGCGACCGCGACAGCCGTGGTTTCGACCGCGACCGTCCGGCCCGCAGCTACGACCGCAGCGACCGTGCCTACGACCGCCCCGAGCGCAAGTTCGAGCCGATCGAGGACCTCGGCGAGGTTGCCGAGGGCAACGGCTTCGCCGCCCTCGGGCTCGCGCCGCGGCTGGTGCAGCGGATGGCGAAGGACGGCATCACGATGCCGTTCCCGATCCAGCAGGCGACCATCCCGGACGCGCTGGCCGGCAAGGACGTACTCGGCCGCGGCCAGACCGGTTCGGGCAAGACGCTCGGCTTCGGTCTGCCGACGCTGATGCGGCTGGCCGGTGGCCACACCGAGTCGCGCCGTCCGCGCGGCATGGTGCTGGTGCCGACCCGTGAGCTCGCCATGCAGGTGCACGACGCGCTCGAGCCGCTCGCCCACGTGATGGGTGTCTCGATCAAGCTGATCGCCGGTGGCCTGCCCTACCCCAAGCAGATCGAGTCGCTGCGCCGTGGCGTCGACCTGCTGATCGCCACCCCCGGCCGGCTGATCGACCTGTGTGAGCAGGGCGCTGCCGACCTCGGTGCGGTCGAGGTGGCCGTCCTCGACGAGGCCGACCACATGTGCGACATGGGCTTCATGCCGGCCGTCACCACGCTGCTGGACATGACCCCGAAGGAAGGCCAGCGGCTGCTGTTCTCGGCCACGCTGGACAACGACGTCGACAAGATCGTGAAGACCTACCTGAAGGACCCGGTCACGCACTCGACCGAGTCCGGCCAGGCCACCGTCTCCACGATGGAGCACCACCTGCTCGTGATCGAGCCGGGGCACAAGCAGTCGCTGACGGCCGAGCTCGCCAGCCGCGACGGCCGCACCATCGTCTTCGTCCGCACGAAGCTGGGCGCCGACCGCGTCGCCCTGCAGCTGCGCGACCGTGGCGTGATGGCCGCGGCGCTGCACGGTGGCCTGACCCAGGGCGCGCGCAACCGCACCCTGGACCAGTTCAAGGACGGTTCGGTTCCGGTCCTGGTCGCCACGGACGTCGCGGCCCGCGGCATCCACGTCGACGACGTCGGCCTGGTCGTCCAGGCCGACCCGCCGGCCGAGCACAAGGACTACCTGCACCGCGCCGGCCGTACCGCGCGCGCCGGTGGCAAGGGCGCCGTCGTGACGCTGCTCCTGCCGCACCAGCGCCGGGGCATGATCCGGATGGCCGAGTCGGCCGGTGTCGAGGCCGAGCCGGTCCGCGCCCGTCCGGGCGACGGCCTGGTGACCGAGCTGACCGGTGGCACCAAGCCGTCGGGCTTCCCGGTCAAGCTGCCGGCGCCGAAGCCGGTGCGTGGCAGCGGTGGCTTCAACAAGGGCGGCAAGCGCTTCGGTGGTGGCGGTGGCTACCAGGGCCGCGGCGCCAGCGGTGGCAGCCGTCGTCCGGAGCGTTCGGGCAGTGGCCCGCGCCGGACCGAGGGCAACCGCTACGAAGGTGGCAACAAGACCTACCAGCGGTGATGTTCTGACCTACGAAGCCCCGGTGACCATCTGGTCGCCGGGGCTTCGTGCTGTCAGCCGGTCTCCATCGCGAGCCGGGTCAGGATGATCTCGACCTCGTCGTCGTCCAGGGGAACGAGTTCGAGCAGCAGTTCACCCGCTGAACTGGGCGAAGTGATGACATGGATCGCCGGAGTGCCTTGTTCCAGCCGGGCTGCCAGCGTGGTGGCATCGATTCCGCCGGAGACGGTCAGCAGGACGCGCGACAACGGCAGACCGGCGGAGTCCGGAACGACCTCGGCGGTGATCCCGGGCAGTTTGCCGGCCGCGGTGGCGAAATCGGTCACCTTCGCCGCCTGATCGGCCTCCCACTTGGCACGGTCCATCGCATGCCATTCCTCCAGCGCCGCGAGGACACCGACGATCGCTTCCTTCGTCGGCTTGAACCCGCGCCCGATGCCCTTCTCCTGCGCGCGAACCGCACGCACCAGCCGCTGCGTGCCGAACACCAGCCCGGCGGTCGGCGCGGCCAGATACTTCTGTGCGCTGACCAGTACGGCGTCCGCTCCGGTCGCGAGCAGGTCGGCGGTCCGCGCAAACTGTCCCGCGCCGTCGATGATCGCGGGAACGCCTCGGCGGTGCGCGGCGCGCACAGCGGCGGTCAGATCCATCGGCTCGCCGTTGACCAGTCTGGAGGACACCAGCAGCAGACAGGCGACGTCAGGTCCGGCGAGCGCGGTGTCCAGATCGCTGATACTGCAGTGGTTCTCGTCACCGGCGAGGATCACGCTCGCACCTGCCAGCCGGATCGCCTGCACGTTCGACTGCCCGTAGTCGACCACCTGCGTGGCCGGCAGTACGACGCGGTTGTGCAGGTCGGTGGTGTCCGGCAGGGCCGCGATCCGTCCGGGATCGGTACCGGCCATGACGGCGGCAACGGTCACCGTGATCGCCGCGGACGTGCAGTGGGTGATCGCGCCGGCCTGTGCACCGGTGGCCTGGGCGAGAGCGTCGCCGGCGCGGTCGGCGAGCTGGTCCATCACGAAGAATTCGGAGAGTGCTTTACCAACGGCTGCCGCCACGCCGGGCGAGCTGCGGGAGACCCCGAGCGGGGTGTAAGTCCCCTTGGCGTTGATGACCTCGGTCAACCGATGCCGCTCATGTGTGCCCATGGTGCGGATCACCATAGTGGCTTGCAGCACCCAGTCGCCATGGTTTCGGGTATGGTCCGGCGGTGGGGAGCATCCGGTGGGGACGTGCTGTGGTGATCTGTGCGGCGCTCACGCTGGCTGCCGGATCCGGGGTTGTTGCCGCGCGACTGGCTGGTCCCGGACGGGCGCTCGAGTCCTCCACCCCCGGTTCGGCACCCACCACCAGTTCTCAGCCGTCGCTCGCCCCGAGCGCGCCGGCCGGCGGACCGGCGACTGCGACGCCGTCGGGACCGATCGCGACCGCCGACCCGATGGCGACCGCGGCTCGTACGGTCGTGCAGAGCAACCTCTACAAGGCCGGCCGCCTGCCTGCTTCGCGCTGCAAGGAACCGGCGGCCAGGGCGACCTCGCCGGCCAAGGTCAGGCTGTACTACACCCAGTTCCTGGCATGCCTCAACAAGTCGTGGGCTCCGGTGATCCGCAAGGCGGGCTTCACATTCTCGGCGCCCAAGCTCGTCGTGTACGCCGGTCGCCAGGCCGACCTGCCCTGCGACCTGACCAGCACCGCCGTGTACTGCGACGGCACCATCTACATGAGTGCTGACTACGATCTGAAGAACCACGCGTCCTACGATCCGCTGTGGACCCGCACGACGATGGCGTTCCTGATCGCCCACGAGTACGGGCACCACGTCCAGTCGCTGGCCGGCATCCTGCAGGCCTCGCACCTGCGCGAAAGCACCCTGAGCAACTCCAACCTGGCCCTGCTGGAGCACCGTCGTCGCGAACTGCAGGCATCCTGTCTGAGCGGCGTCTATCTGGGCGCCGACAAGCAGTACTTCCCCGCCCGTGGCTCCTGGCTGCTGAAGTGGAGGTGGACCGTCCGCAACCGCGGCGACGAGTGGAACCCCCAGCGCACCCACGGCAACAAGACCAGTCACAGCCGCTGGTCACGCGCCGGCTTCGACGCCGCCGATCCTGCCGCCTGCAACACTTTCACGGCCGAACCGGCCACGGTCTCCTAGCCGGCCCACGCGAGCAACTGCTCGGCGAAAATCTCCATCGTCTGTACTGCGGACGCCGTGTCCCGGTCGACCAGCCAGCCGAGCGTGACCCCGTCCGTGACCGCCAGCGTCATTCGCGCGAGCTGCTCGGCCGGCACTGTCCACTCGACCTCGGTCGCCTTCGAGATCTCGGCCAGGATCGCCTCGATGCCGGCCAGCTGACTCGCGCGCTGCTCCCGTGCCAGCGGCTCGGTCTCCGCGTTGCGTAACGCCCAGCTGGTCAGCTCGTAGGTCAGCAGCTGAGCTTGTGGGGTTGCCTCGACCAACTGCCAGAACCCGAGGAACGCGTTCCGCACGCTGGTGGGCAGATCGCCGCCGGGCGTGATCGCCGAGCGCGCGGCCACCACCTGAGCCTCCGCGATCACCCGGATCACCTCGTGCAGCAGTTCCTCCTTGGACCGGAAGCAGTAGTGCACGATGCCGACCGAGATGCCGAGCTCCTGGGCGATCCGTCGGGTGGTGGTCGCGGCCAGTCCCTCCCGGGTGGCGACCTGGATCGCGGCCTGCACCAGGTCGGCACGGCGTTCCTGCGCCGGTACGCGAGCCATCGGACTCCTCTCGATCGGTCTCACAGTACGTCGAGCAGGTCAAGCGTCCAAGACTCTTGACCTGATGCTACTAGTGAGTCATCGTCAGTTTTTGACGACGACTTTGGGAGGACCCAGTGACGCGCCGCCCCGCTCAGCTCACTCGTGTTGTCCGTACCACGCTGGCCGCGCTCTCCGTGAGCGCAGTGATGGCCGCCGGCCTGTCCACCACCAGTCAGGCCAGACCTGTGGCCGCTGCCGCCGCTCCTCCGGTCGACTACTGCGTCGGGCAGTGCGAGGACATCGTCCCACCCGGCCAGAACGGCAACGCCACCTTCGCGGATCTCCTGCTGTTCAAGGGTTTCGGGACCAGGCCGGCGCACTTCAGCGACACCGTCAAACCCTACGAGCGACTGGTCTGGAACTCCCAGGGCATCACCGACGAGGGCCTCGATCCGTACTTCGACGACGCGTCCTTCGGGGTCGCGCCGGCCGACGTCGCCAGCACCTCCAAGCCGCGTGCCGACGTCACGATCGTCCGGGACAAGTCCCGCGGCATCCCGCACATCACCGGCACCACCCGCGAGGGCACGATGTTCGGCGCCGGGTACGCCGGTGCGCAGGACCGGCTGTTCGTGATGGACGTCTTCCGGCACCTCGGCCGCGGCCAGCTGACCCCGTTCGCTGGCGGCGCGGCCGGCAACCGCGCGTTCGAGCAGGAGTTCTGGCGGACCGCGCCCTACAACGAAGCCGATCTGCAGAAGCAGTACGACGACGCCGACGACCTCTACGGCGCCAACGGGCTGAAGATGCAGAAGGACATCCAGGCCTGGGTCGACGGCGTCAACCACTACATCAACACGGTCGGCATCGCCTATCCGGGCGAGTACGTCGCGCTCGGACTGCCGAAGCCCCAGCCGTGGAAGGTGACCGACGTGGTCGCCACCGCGGCCGTGGTGGCCGGCATCTTCGGCACCGGCGGTGGCGGCGAGATGGCCTCCGCGCTGGCCCTGCTGGAGGCGCAGGCGAAGTACGGAGTTGCCCAGGGCACCAAGGTGTGGGAGTCCTTCCGTTCCCAGAACGACCCCGAGGCGAACACGACCGTGCACAACGGCACGTCGTTCCCCTACGGCGTGGTCGGCGCGAACCCGGCGGGCCGGGCGATGCCTGATCGTGGCTCGGTGACGCCGGAGCCGCAGGTCGTCGACCAGACCGGATCGGCCGCTTCCAGGTCGCTGAAACCCAGGAGCAGCGACGGAATCAAGCCACCGAAGAAGGCCCAGGGCAAGGAATCGCTGCGCGGAATCTTCGATGCCGGAGTCTTCGGTGAGAACTTCGGCCCGAAGGGGATGTCGAACGCGCTGCTGGTCTCCGGTCAGCACACCGAGAGCGGCAACCCGATCGCCGTCTACGGTCCGCAGACCGGGTACTTCGCGCCGCAACTACTGCTCCGCCAGGAGCTCCAGGGCCCGGGCGTCAGCTCGCGTGGCGTCGCCTTCGCCGGACTCAACTTCTACACGCTGATCGGGCGGGGCGCCGACTACTCCTGGAGCGCGACCTCGGCCGGTCAGGACATCACCGACACGTACGCCGTACCGCTGTGCGAGGCAGACGGCGGTACGCCGAGCAAGTCGTCGACCTCCTACGTGTTCCGCGGTCAGTGCACGCCGATCGAGAAGCTCGAGCGGCACAACGCGTGGTACTCCAGTCTCGGCTCGTCGGAGCCGGCCGGTTCGTACACGCTGGTCGCCCAGCGGACGAAGTACGGGATCGTCACCCATCGCGGGACGGTGGCCGGGAAGCCGGTGCTGTTCACCAAGAACCGGTCGACCTACGGCAACGAGGCCGGCTCGGCGCTCGGGTTCATGCTGTTCAACGACCCGGACGCGATCCACTCGGCCGCCGACTTCCAGCGGGCCGCGGGCAACATCGGGTACACGTTCAACTGGTTCTACACGGACAAGAACTCGATCGCGTACTACAACTCCGGTGACAACCCGGTGCGCGCGGCCGGCGCCGATCCCAACCTGCCGACCTGGAGCACGTACGAGTGGCAGGGCTGGAACCCGATCAGCAACCGGGCGACCTACACCCCTGCCGCGCAGCACCCGCAGGTGATCGACCAGGACTACCTGACCAGCTGGAACAACAAGCAGGCACCGGGATTCTCTGCCGCCGACGGTAACTTCGGCTACAACTCGGTCTACCGCAGTCAACCGCTGGACGACCGGATCGAGTCGGTGATCGGGGCCGGGCAGAAGTTCACCCGGGGCAAGCTGGTCGAGGCGATGGAGTCGGCGGCGACGGTCGACCTGCGAGCCGATCAGGTGCTGCCGTATCTGCTGCGGGTGCTGAAGAGCGCACCGATCACCGACCCGGCCGTCGCGGCGGCGGTGACGAAACTGGAGGCCTGGCAGGCTGCCGGCAGTCATCGGAAGTCACCGAACGAGGCATCGAAGACCTACGACCACGCCGAGGCGATCCGGATCCTCGACGCCTGGTGGCCGTTGCTGGTGCCGGCGCAGTTCCAGGGGCTCGGACCGGAGCTCTACAACTCGCTGGTCAGCGCGCAGAAGATCGACGAGCGGCCGGGCGCACAGGGCTCCGCGTTCCAGAACGGCTGGTGGGGTTTCGTCCAGCGCGATCTGCGGAAGGTGCTCGGGGATCCGGTGCAGACGGCGCAACCGGTGACGTACTGCGGTGCCGGAGTACTGGTGAACTGCCGATCGGTGCTCTCCGAGTCCTTGCTAGCAGCAACCAAGGTGCCGGCGACGACGACGTACCCGGCGACCGGCGACTGTGCTGCCGGTGACCAGTTCTGTGCCGACCAGATCGTGCACCAGCCGATGGGTGGCATCACCCAGGACCGGATGGCCTGGGTCAACCGGCCGACTTACCAGCAGGTGATCGAGTTCCCGGCGCGACGCGGGGACGACGTCTCCAACCTGGCGGTGGGGAAGACGGCGACCGCGAGCAGCTACGAGGGCGGCGTTTTCAACTCGCCGCCCGCCAAGGCGGTCGACGGTGACCCGAAGACGCGGTGGGCGAGTGGCTGGTCGGATCCGCAGTGGATCAAGGTCGACCTCGGCAGCGAGCAGACGGTACGGCGGGTGGTGCTCCAGTGGGAGGCGGCCTACGGCTCGGCGTACCGGGTGGAGGTGTCGCGGGACAACGTGAACTGGCAGCAGGTCTTCACCACCGCGGCCGGCAACGGCGGGAAGGACGTCGCGAGGTTCGCGCCGGTGCAGGCGCGGTACGTCCGGATGACGGGAACGAAACGCGCCACGTCGTACGGGTACTCGCTGTATGAGTTCCAGGTCTACAGGCAATGATTACGCCATGAACCAGTACTTTCCCCCCAACCCGAACCAGCCCTACCCGCCGCAGCAGCCGGGGTACCAGCAAGGGCCGCCGCCCGGGTACCAGCAGGGACCGCCGCAGCAGCATCATCACCAGCCGCCGCAGCAGTACAACCAGCCGCGGGTGGCTCCGCAGGGTTCGCCGTACCCGGTGCTGGTCTCGACCATGAACGACCTGCCCGGGTACACCGCGGAGAAGGTGTTCGGGGAGGTCTTCGGGCTGACCGTGCGGAGCCGCGACTTCGGCTCGAACTTCACCGCCAGCTTCCGGTCGCTGGGTGGCGGCGAGGTGCCGGAGTACACCCAGATGCTGGCCGAGTCGCGGCACGTCGCGGTGATGCGGATGTGCCAGATGGCGCAGCAGATGGGCGCGAACGCGATCCTGGCGATGCGGTTCGACTGCAACGAGATCGCCCAGACGATGAGTGAGGTGGCGGCCTACGGGACGGCCGTCATCGTCCGGCCGGTGCAGCAGCCGAAGGTGCAGGACATGCCTGCCCCGAAACCTGAGGATGCCAATGACAGCTGAGCTTGCCTTCGGCCCCGACTTCGTCTGGGGTGTGTCGACCTCGGCGTACCAGATCGAGGGGGCGGTGACCGAAGCCGGTCGCGGCCCCTCGACCTGGGACACCTTCTGCGCCGAGCCGGGCCGGATCCTGAACGGCGACACCGGGGCGGTCGCGTGCGACCACTTCCACCGGTACGCCGAGGACGTCGCGCTGATGCAACGGCTCGGGGTCGACGTCTACCGCTTCTCCTTCTCCTGGCCCCGGGTGCAGCCGGGCGGCAAGGGGCTCGGCAACGGCGCCGGCCTGGACTTCTACGACCGGCTGATCGACGAACTGCTTGCCGCCGGCATCAAACCCGCGCCGACGCTGTTCCACTGGGACACCCCGCAGGAGCTGGAGGACGAGGGCGGCTGGCTGAACCGGGACATCGCGGACCGGTTCGCCGACTACGCGACGATCCTGGCCGAGCGGTTCGCCGACCGGGTGCCGCTGTGGATGACGATCAACGAGCCGATGGTGCTCACCCTGATCGGCTACGCGGTCGGCGGGCACGCGCCGGGCAAACAGCTCAGCTTCGAGGCGCTGCCGGTGGCGCATCACCAGTTACTGGCCCACGGGCGCGCAGTCCAGGCGTTGCGGGCCGGTGGCGCGTCGAACATCGGGATCGCGTCGAACCACGCGCCGACCTGGCCGGCCAGTGACAGCGCCGAGGACGTCGAGGCGGCGGGGCTGTACGACAACCTGATCAACTGGATGTTCTCCGACCCGATCCTGCTGGGGGAGTACCCGGCAGGGATCGGGGACGGGATGCCCGGCCCGGTCGCGGAGGACCTGGAGATCATCTCCACCCCGATCGACTGGTTCGGTCTCAACCACTACGCGCCGGCGCGGGTCGGAGCGCCGACCGGTAACCCCGACACGGCCGCGACGGATGGCATCCCGATCCCGGCCGGGCTTCCGTTCGAGCCGCGCGCTCTGGAGGGGTATGCCAAGACCGACTTCGGCTGGCCCATCGTGCCGGAGGCCTTCGGGGAGATCCTTCGCACCTTCAAGAACCGCTACGGCGACCGGTTGCCGCCGATCTACATCACCGAGAACGGCTGCGCGATCAACGACGAACCGGTCGACGGTGTGGTCGCCGACCAGCGCCGGATCGACTACCTGGACAGCTACCTGCACTCGCTGAAGTCCGCGATCGACGACGGGGTCGACGTCCGCGGCTACTTCCAGTGGTCCCTGCTCGACAACTTCGAATGGTCGGTCGGCTACAGCCAGCGCTTCGGGCTGATCCACGTCGACTACGAGACGCTCGAACGCACTCCCAAGGCGTCGTACCACTGGTACCGCGACCTGATCGCCCGTCACCGCCCATGAGCCTCGCGCTCGCCGAGCCGACGGTTCTGGTCAGGGGACGATGGACCGCTGCCGTCGTACTGGCCAACGTCGGGGTGTTCGCTGCCTTCCTCGGGCCGATCCAGGTGTTGCTGGCCAAGCAGTCGGAGGCGGTCGCGGCGGACAACAAGGAGTTCGTCTTCGGGCTGGTGACCGGGATCGGTGCAGCGGTCTCGGTCGTCGCCAATCCGGTGGCGGGTGCCGTGTCCGACCGGACCGCGTCCCGGTTCGGCCGGCGAGTGCCCTGGGTGCTCGGCGGCGCGCTGGGTGGGGCGGCCGGCTTGCTGGTGCTGTCCGGCGCCTCTGCCGTCGCGGTGATGGTGGTCGGTTGGTGCCTGGTGCAACTGTTCTGCAACGCGTTGCTGGCGGCAATCACGGCCGCGGTGCCGGATCGGGTGCCCAAGCTGCAGCGCGGGGTTGTCGGTGGCTGGGTCGCGCTGGCTCAGACACTGGGCGCCCTGGTCGGCGTAGGGCTGGCCACGCTGGTTGGAGGCGTGGGCTTCGGCTACATCGCGTGCGCCGGCTTTCTCCTGCTTTCGGTCGTCCCGTACGTCTTGAAGAGCGGTGACCAGCGCCTGCCGGAGAAGCCTCCGCTGGTCTGGCAGGAGTTCGTGAAGAGCTTCTGGGTGAGCCCCCGGCGGTACCCGGACTTCGGCTGGGCCTGGCTGACCCGCTTCCTGCTCAACCTCGGCAACGGGCTGGGTACGCTTTATCTCTTCTTCTACCTGCAGGACGCGGTGGAGTACGGCGATCCCGGCACCGGCGTACTGATTCTCACTGCGATCTACAGCCTGTGCGTGATCCTGACGGCGGTCTCGTCGGGTAGTTGGTCCGACCGGCTCGGCCGGCGGAAGGTGTTCGTCACCTGGGCCGGGGTGGTGATGGCGGGTGGCGCCCTCGTGCTGGCGGTCCGGCCGACCTGGACCGCGGCCGTCATCGGCGCCGTGATCCTCGGCATCGGCTTCGGGGTCTACCTGTCCGTCGACTTCGCCCTGCTCACCGAGGTCTTGCCGAGTGCCCGCGACCGGGCGAAGGACCTCGGTGTCATCAACATCGCCAACTCGCTGCCACAGGTGATCGCTCCGGCCATCGCCGCCCCGGTGGTCAAGCTGTTCGGCGGCTACCCGGTGCTCTACGCGCTGGCCGCGGCGATCACCCTCGCGGGCGCAGTACTGGTGAACAAAGTGAGATCCGTCGCCTAGTCTGCTGACCATGCCGCTGTTTTCGTTCGAGGGCGTCAGCCCGACCGTGCACCCGGAAGCCTGGATCGCGCCGACCGCCACTCTGGTGGGTGACGTGGTCGTCGAGAAGGACGCGTCGATCTGGTACGGCGTGGTGATCCGCGCCGATCTCGGCCGGGTGATCATCCGCGAGGGCGCCAACATCCAGGACAACTCGGTCATCCATGTCAACACCGGGGTCTGCGAGGTGGGCCGGAACGCGACGGTCGGGCACCAGTGCCTGGTCCACGACTGCACGGTCGGCGAACAGGCGCTGATCGGCAACGGCGCGATCGTGCTCGACGGCGCCGTGATCGGTGCCCGCACCCTGATCGCCGCCGGCGCGACGGTGACGCCGGGCTCGGTCGTCCCGGAAGAGTCGGTGGCTCTGGGCAGCCCGGCCAAGAAGATCATTCCGCTCGACGGCAACGCGAAGCTGTTCGTCGACCACAACGCGGCGATCTATCGCGAGCTCGCCCGCCGGCACGCAGCCTCCGTCGAGCAGGTCGGCTAACCCTGGTAGGCCTCGGCGATCAGCGCGACGGCGTGCTGGGTCGCCGGATGGGGGTCGTGGCGCGGCCAGATCACCCGTACCGCGACCGGTGGCGCGTCGCGTAGTGGACGGAAGACCACCCCCGCCCGCCCGTACTGCGTGGCGGTGCTCTCCGGGGTGATCCCGACGACGCCACCGGCCGCGATCCGGGCCAGCCAGTCGTCCACGTCCCCGGTGTCCTCCAGCCGCGGCTGGTCGCCGGACGGCCAGAGGTCGGCGGTCGTCGTACCGGTGCGGCGGTCGGACATCACCGTGCGGTCGCGGACCTCGTCGAGCCTGATCGAGCGCCGGCGGGCCCACGGATCGTCGGCGGCCAGCGCGATCACCCGGCGTTCGAGCCCGACCTCGGTGACGGCGAAGTGCTTCTCGTCGGGCGGCGTCCGGACGATGGCGAGATCGCACGCGCCCTCGGCCAGACCGCCGCTCGCGGTGTTGGTGCGGACCAGCAGCAGGTCGACGTTGGGGTGCAGTTCGGCCCAGCGGCGCTGGAAGGTGGCGGTGTGACGGCCGAGCGCCGACCAGGCATGGCCGAGGCGGAGCCGGGCGTGACCTGACGTCGCCTCACGCACCAGGTCGTCCATCTCGGCCAGCAGCCGGCGAGCCCGGGAGACGAGCTGAGCGCCGGTTGGCGTGAGCGCGATCGTGCGGCTGGTCCGATGCAGCAGCCGGACCTTCAGGATCTGCTCCAGCGCTGCCAGCGTCCGCGAGACGGCCGCCTGGGAGACGCCGAGGTCGAGCGCCGCGTCGGTGAAACTCCCGGCGTCGACGATCGCCACCAGGACCCTGAGTTGCCGGAGCTCCACATCCATACGCTGAGCGTATAGGTAGCTGAAGGATGCATTTTGCGTATTGCTGCGGCAGGCACACCCTGCAGCTATGAGAGCCAAGGGTGTGCTGATGATGCTGGGAAGTGCGCTCTCCAACCAGGTCGGCGCCGCGACCGGCGCGCTGGCCTTCCCGGCGCTGGGACCAGCCGGCGTCGTCGCCGTCCGGCAGTGGGTCGCCGCGATCCTCCTGGTGGGCATCACCCGCCCACGCTTCCGCACCTTCACCCGCCGCGAGTGGGAGCCCGTCCTCGCTCTCGCCGCGGTCTACGCGATCATGAACCTGACCCTCTACACGGCGATCGACCGCATCGGCCTGGGGCTCGCCGTGACCCTCGAATTCCTCGGCCCACTGGCGGTCGCCCTCGCTGCATCACGCCGCCGCCTCGACCTGTACTGCGCCTTGGCGGCCGGCGCCGCGGTCGTAGTACTGATGCGGCCGCAGCCCACCACCGACTACTTCGGCATCGCCCTCGGTCTGGTCGCGGCCGCCTGCTGGGCCTGCTACATCCTGCTCAATCGCACCCTGGGCAACCGCCTGCCTTCCGCCCAGGGCGCCGCGGCCGCCTCGACAGTCTCAGCGATCGTCTATCTCCCCATCGGCGTGCTGATGCTCCTGCACCACAAGCCGACCCTCCAGTACGTCGCCTACGCGGTCGTCGCCGGCGTACTCTCCTCCGCCGTCCCGTTCCTGGTGGACCTCATCGCCCTCCGCCGAGTACCGACCGGCTTCTACGGCCTCTTCATGAGCGTCAACCCGCTCCTCGCGGTACTGGTCGGCTGGGCCGTCCTGCACCAGACCCTGGGCCCGATCGAGTGGCTGGCCGTCGCCACGATCATCACCGCCAACACGGTCGCCGCAGCCGTGCCGGTCAGCCGTCCGGCAGCGCACCCCGCAGGCGCAACCCGAGCGCGCGACGTACTCGGCGCGGAATCGGCCGAACAGGTCGGCTGAACTAGGCGTACAGCGCCGCCACCGGGGTACCGGCGTCCTCAACCGCGTCTTGTGCCGAGGAGGAGGCCCCAGATGGTCGAGGTAGTCCAACGGCGCCCGGAACCGATCGCCGGCGCCAGAGCGTCGCGACGGCGGCTGGGCGCGCAGGCGGTCCGCATCCTCACCACCACCGACCACAAGGTGATCGGTCACCTCTACCTGGTCACCTCGTTCGGGTTCTTCCTGGTCGGTGGTCTGATGGCGCTGCTGATCCGCGCCGAGCTGGCCGGGCCAGGGCTGCAGATCGTGAACGAGGAGGTCTACAACCAGCTCTTCACGATGCACGGCACGATCATGCTGCTGCTGTTCGCGACGCCGCTGTTCGTCGGCTTCGCGAACGTGATCATGCCGGTCCAGATCGGTGCCCCCGACGTGGCCTTCCCGCGGCTCAACATGTTCAGCTACTGGCTCTTCCTGTTCGGCGGCCTGATCGCCTCGGGTGGGTTCCTGACCCCGCAGGGCGCGGCCGACTTCGGCTGGACGGCGTACACGCCGTTGTCCAGTTCGGAGCGATCACCCGGCGTCGGCGCCGACCTGTGGATCATGGGCCTGTGGCTGGCCGGCCTCGGCACGATCCTCGGCGCGGTGAACTTCGTGACCACGATCATCACCATGCGGGCGCCCGGGATGACGATGTTCCGGATGCCGATCTTCACCTGGAACATCCTGGTCACCTCGATGCTGGTGCTGATCGCGTTCCCGATCCTGGCCGGCGCGTTGCTGATGCTGGAGGCGGATCGAGCCTTCGGGGCTCACGTCTTCGACGCCGCGAACGGCGGGCCACTGCTGTGGCAGCACCTGTTCTGGTTCTTCGGGCATCCTGAGGTCTACATCATCGCGCTGCCGTTCTTCGGCATCATCACCGAGATCCTGCCGGTCTTCAGCCGCAAGCCGGTCTTCGGGTACGTCGGTCTGGTCGCGGCCACCCTCGCCATCGCGCTCTACTCCGTGGTGGTCTGGGCGCACCACATGTTCGTCACCGGTGCCATCAACCTGCCGTTCTTCTCGCTGACCACGTTCATCATCGCGGTGCCCACGGGCGTGAAGTTCTTCAACTGGATCGGCACCATGTGGGGCGGATCGGTGTCGTTCGACACCCCGATGCTGTGGGCGGTCGGCTTCCTGACCACGTTCCTGTTCGGCGGTCTGACCGGCGTCATCCTGGCGTCGCCGTCCCTGGACTACCAGCTGTCCGACACGTACTTCGTGGTCGCGCACTTCCACTACGTGGTGTTCGGCACGGTGGTGTTCGCGATGTTCGCGGGCTTCTACTACTGGTGGCCGAAGATGACCGGCCGGATGCTCGACGAGAAGCTCGGCAAGCTGCACTTCTGGCTGCTGTTCGTCGGCTTCCACACCACCTTCCTGGTGCAGCACTGGCTGGGCGTCGAGGGCATGCCGCGCCGCTACGCGACGTACGGGGCGGACGAGGGGTTCACCACTCTGCACCAGGTGTCGTCGGTGGGTGCGTTCCTGCTGGGTATCTCCACCTTGCCGTTCCTGTACAACGTGTGGAAGTCGCGCAATGCGCCGCTGGTCGAGGTGGACGACCCGTGGGGCTGGGGCCGCTCGCTGGAGTGGGCGACCAGCTCCCCGCCGCCACGGCACAACTTCGTCAAGCTGCCGCGGATCCGGTCGGAGAGCCCCGCCTTCGACCTGCACCATCCCGATGTCGCGAAGATGGAGTACGCCGACAGCGGAGCCGACCGGGACAACCTGCTGGACGCGGGCGAGGACGAGGGCCGGGTCGAGAACCTCGAACGGAACGACGACTCGCCGCGCTGACCTGAGTCAGCGTTTCACCCGCCGGGAGAGCCGCCGGACCGTACGGAACCCCAGTACGCCGGCGGCGATCCACGGCCAGCTCACGATCACCAGATCGAGCGGCTGGTGGACCAGGTCGGCGCGCTTCTGGCCGCGCCGGGAGCGGATCCCGTGGTGCTTGAACTCGGCCAGGATGCCGGTCTCGGTGATCGGGTTGTCGGGGTGCCGGGTCGCGAACGACCGGAGCGTGCTGCCGAGCGTGTCGACCCGGTCGGCGCCGACCAGCAGCAGCCAGTGGGCGGCGCGCCCTTCGCTGTAGCGCCGGTAGGCGAACTTGCGGATCGCGCCCGAGACTCCGCGGGGTGGGCACGACGTACCGAAGACCGGCGTGAGGAACGCGTGCTCGATCGACCGCTCACGCGGCCAGTGCTCCGGCTGGCGTTCGGGGAAGTCCCAGACCGCGCCGTACGGATGCGGGTCGTAGACCTCCTTCGGTACGGCGGGCCGGTCCGCCGGGTCCAGGTCCGCGCCCCAGCCGGGGATGCGGGCGCGGAGCTCTTCGGGGGATTCCGGCAGCGGGGGACGATCGGGGGTGTAGGCCATCTCGGACTCCGTGGGTCAGGCGGCGGTCGGGACGATGAGAGGTTTGATACAGCCGTCGAGCTTGGCCGAGAAGAGGTGGTAGCCCTCGGCGATGTGCTCGAGCGGGACGCGGTGCGTGATCAGCTCGGTGGGCTTGAGGTAGCCGTTGCGGATGTGCTCGAAGAGCCGAGGCCACTGGCGCTTCACCGGGCACTGGTTCATCCGCAGGGTCAGGCCCTTGTTCATCGCGTCGCCGAACTTGACCGCGCTGAAGATCGGCCCGTAGGCACCCATCACGGACACGGTGCCGCCCTTGCGGACCGAGTCGATCGCCCAGTTCAGCGCGATCGGTGAACCGCCCTGCAGTTTCAGCTTCGCCGAGGTGACGTGCTGCAGCAGGTTGCCGTCCGCCTCCGCGCCGACCGCGTCGATCGCCACGTCGGCGCCGCGATGGTCGGTGAGCTTCTTCAGCAGGACGACGACATCGGCGTGCTCGCTGAAGTTGTACGTCTCGGCGTGGGCGAACGAGCGGGCCTTGGCCAGCCGGTACTCCAGGTGGTCGATCACGATCACCCGGCCGGCGCCCATCAGCCAGGCCGACGCGGCCGCGGTCAGACCGACCGGGCCGGCGCCGAAGACCACCACGACGTCGCCTTCGGTGATGTCTCCGAGCTGCGCACCGAAGTACCCGGTCGCCACCGCGTCGGTCAGCAGTACGGCGGTGTCGTCGTCCATCCACTCGGGGATCACACTCGGGCCGACGTCGGCGAACGGAACCCGGACGTACTCCGCCTGGCCGCCGTCGTAGCCGCCGCAGGTGTGGGAGTAGCCGTAGATCCCGCCGACGGCGGTCGCGTTCGGATTCACGTTGTGGCAGTTGGCGTACAGGCCCCGGGCGCAGAAGTAGCAGGTGCCGCAGAAGATGTTGAACGGAACCATCACCCGGTCACCCGGGCGCAGTGTCCGGACCGACGGCCCGACCTGGTCCACCACCCCGACGAACTCGTGCCCGAACGTCATCCCGACCCGGGTGTCCGGCATCATCCCGTGGTACAGGTGCAGGTCGGAGCCGCAGATCGCGGCCCGGGTGACCCGGACGATCGCGTCGTTGGGATGTTCGATCCGGGGCGCTTCCTTCTCCTCGACCCGGACCCGGTACGGACCTCGATAGACCATTGCCCGCATGGGCTTCTCCTTTGCTCGGGCGCGACGCCTGCCGGTACCCGGCCGGTCTGCGGTAAACCGTCCGGTGGGCTGTTTTCCGGCCGGGTACCGCGAGGTATCACCGAGCGAGGAGGCAAGCTGATGAACGCCACGAACGCGACCGGTCCCGACGTCGTCGACGTACTGACCACCGACCACCGCGAGGCCGAGGAGCTGATCGGCCGGATCATGACCGAGGTTGATGCTGGGCAGCGCCGCGAGGCCGCCGACCTGTTGATCGCCGAGCTGGTCCGGCACGCGGTGGCCGAGGAGATGTTCGTCTATCCGGCGATGCGCAAGCACCTGCCGCAAGGGGACGAGGCGGTCGAGCACGACATCCAGGAGCACCAGGAACTGGAAGAGCTGATGAAGCAGCTCGAAGGCGCCGACGCGAACGAGGCGCGGTTCCTCGAGCTGGTGGAGGAGCTGCGGCGGGTGCTCGACGACCACGTCCAGGACGAGGAGAACGTGCAGTTCCCCAAGCTGCGGGCGCATCTGCCGCAGGACGATCTGGTCGCGCTGGCCGGGAAGGTCGACGCGGCCAAGAAGGTCGCGCCGACCAGGCCGCATCCCGGGGCGCCGAACTCGGCGCTGTTCCACCTGCTGGCCGGACCCGGGGTCGGCTTCATCGATCGGCTGCGGGACCGGCTCACCAACCGTCCTACCTGAGCCCGGTTACCTGAGTACTGCCACGGTTTCGATCGGCAGAGGCGCGGCCGGCATCCACTGCCGCGCCTCTGCGATGGCCTCGGTGAGGATCTGGTGCAGGAGCGCGTCCGCGGTCGGTACCCGGAAGTCGGTGATCGCCCGGATGGCTCCGGCCACTGCCAGCGGAGCCTCCCACTCGTAGCCGACCGACAGTTGGGTCGGCTCCGGCTTGCGCAGATCCTCGCGGACGGCTTCCGCCTTCTGTACGGCGGCGACGAGCTTCGCCCCGAACTGCTCCGACACGAACGGGACGACCGGCCGCGCGCAGCGCGCGACGAGGGCGGGGACCACTTCCGGATGGCTCGGGTTCACTCCGATCACGGCCGGGACGAGCGGCACCAGCATCGTCCGGCCGGCGTCGGACATCTCGTCGTTGACCTCGCGCCCGATCAGCGCGAGCAGGGGATGCGTGCAGTCGGGGCTGTCCGACCAGGGAACGCCGGCCAGGTAGGAGGCGTACTCCATGAAGCAGCCGCCGCGGCGCGGATCTCGATGCCGCCCGCGCGACAGAATCGGCACTACCTCGATGCCTACGGTCTTTCCAGCCATCCCGGACCTCCCGACGAGTGAACTCGCTTCGGCGGTACCCGCCCGAACTCCTTACAACCCTGGGTTATCCGGTCCGTGCCCGGGTACCGGCGACGCACCCTGACGATGAAGGAGTTGTGATGAGCCAGCCGGACGAAGACGACTACCGCCCGACCATCGACGACGTCGACCCGAGTGCCATGGCGGTCAACTCCGTCGACGACCAGGTCCGGGTCTCGGCCGATCCGTCGGAGACAGAGATCGTCGACTCGAACGGCGAGACGATGCGGGTCGACGACGAGGAGGGCCAGTGATGGCGGGCGAGCGACGGCCGGTCAGCGATCCCGAGGCCGAGGGGCTGCCCGGCACCGCCGACGACGACTCGACGGCGTACGACGACGTGGACTCGGCGCGAATCGCGGACGGTCCGGACCCGGCCGCTCTGCCCGCCGACCACCCGATCGCCTCGCTGGACTACGGCACCACCCCGCGCGAGGCGTCGACTCCTGAACCACTCGACGATCGCCTGGCCCGCGAGGAACCCGACCTCACCGCGGAGCCGCTCGAGCCGGCCGAGGACGTCACCGGGATCAGCGACGTGGACGTGCTGCCCGCCAGTGACGACCTGTCCGACCTGAACGCCGACCAGATCCTGGACAGTGACGATCCCGGCCGGACCGCCGGGATCGACGAGGACAGTCCTGGGCGGCTGGTGGCCCCCGACGAGGGTGCTCATGCAGACCAGGAGGGAACGGCGATCGCCACCGGCGCCGGTGCGGCGGGTGGAGGCCTGAGTGCCGAGGAAGCTGCCATGCACGAGGAGCCCTAGATGAACATCGTCGGGCGTCGCCGATCGGATCGGGGCGCGGTGCGTCTTGGTCTGCTCGTCGTGGTGCTGGCGCTGGTGGTCGTCGTCGCGCTGGTCTCCAACCGCCGCGAGGGCACCGGGCCGGGCGTGGGCGACGTGTCGCTCGGTCGCTCGTCCGGCTCGGCTGAGGGCGTCACCGACGCCGCCCAGCAGAGCCTGGTGGAGTACTGGTCCGCGGAGCTGCCGAAGGTCTACGACAAGGAGTTCGTGCAGCTCGCCGGGGGATTCCAGCCGAAGACGCCGCAGAGCGCTCCGTTCTCGTGCGGCGGGCAGCAGCAGTCGTACGACGACCTGCGCGGGAACGCGTTCTACTGCGGCGGACCCGACGACGACTACATCGCCTGGGACGCGACGGACCTGTTCCCGCGGCTTGCCGACCAGTTCGGCAGTATCGCGCCGGCCGTCGTGCTGGCCCACGAGACCGGGCATGCGGTGCAGGCCCGTGCGGGCGTCAAGGCGCCGTCCGTGGTGCAGGAACTGCAGGCCGACTGCTTCGCCGGATCATGGACCCGGTACGCCGAGACCTCCGGTTCCGATCCGGTCTCTCTCGTGGACGGCGCTCTGGACAGCGCGGTGGTCGCGATCCTGACCCTGCGGGACCAGCCGGGTACGGCGGCCGGCGGGCAGCAGGCCCACGGCCTCGGGTTCGACCGGGTCAACGCCTTCCAGACCGGCTACGAGCAAGGTGCCGGGAGATGCGCGCAGTTCCCGGAGCAAGGCGTGGTCACGACCGAGCTGCCGTTCCGGACGGTCGCCGAGTCCCGGACCGGCGGCAACCTCCCGTACGCCGAAGCGGTGCAGTTGCTGACCGCTGACCTCAACGAGTTCTGGACGGCGGCCGTGCCGAGACTCGAACCAGGGCAGACTTTCTCCCCACCCGCGGAGAAGCCTTCGGACCAGGATCTGCAGACGGTGCACGAGCGGATCGGCGACCTCGCCACCGGGAGTGTGCTGAGCGACGCCTGGGCGGAGGCCGCGCAGTCCGAGCTCGGTCTCCCGACCACAGGTGAGCAGGCCGGACTTCAGCGGGACTGTTTCACCGGCGCCTGGATCGCCCACTTGGCGGGGACCGACCTGCCGACTTCGCAACTGTCACCCGGTGACCTGGACGAGGCAGTGACCCAGATCGTCGTCAGCAGCTTCTCCGAGGACGGCAAGCGGACGGATCGCGGTGGCGCGTTCGACCGTACGAAGTCCTTGCGCACCGGCGTCTTCGACGGCGTCTCGGCGTGCAAGTGAGGGCATCGGCCGGAGCGTGCGCGCTGCTCGGCGTCGCCCTGATGGCCGGGATCGACGAGGTGGTCTTCCACCAACTGCTCGGCTGGCACCACTTCTACGACCGCTCGACGCCGGCGGTCGGGCTGCTGTCCGACGGCCTACTGCATGCCGCTGAGCTGGTGGCGCTGGTGGCGGGCTTCTTCTGGTGGGCCGACCTCAGGCGACGCGGTGCCTTCGTGAGACTCGCGGGCTGGTCGGGCCTGATCGGTGGCGCGGGAGCGTTCCAGCTTTTCGACGGGCTGGTCGATCACAAGCTCCTCCGCGTCCATCAGATCCGGTACGGCGTGGACAACCTCGCGGCGTACGACTTGGCCTGGAACGTCGCCGGGGCGCTGCTGCTCCTGATCGGCGTCGTGCTCGGACTGCGCGCCGGTAAAGCCACGCGGTCGACCAGCTGATGTTGTCACTGCACGCCGGACACGACTCGAGCAACACCTCGCACTGGCTACCGTTCCTGCTCGCGATGCCGGTTCTGGCGGGCGGCTATGTGTGGTTGACCCGGAAAGCCTTGCGGGGCTGGGATCATCGCCGTACGGCGGCCTGGGTGGCCGGTTGCGCACTGGTGATCGTGGCAACCTCACCGCTGTTCGCAGACCGTCCCGGCCCGGTCGCGCACATGGCTCAGCACTTGCTGCTGGGTATGTTCGCGCCACTGGCGTTGATGCTTGCAGCCCCTATTCGCTTGCTCCTGGCAACCTCCGCGCTGCCGACGCGACGCGTGATCGGCAGAGTCCTGCGCAGCCGCCCGCTCCACTTCCTGGGACACCCCGTCACGGCCACCGCGCTGAGCGTCGGCGGCCTGTACGCCGTCATGCTGACTCCCTTGTACGCCGCCGCCGAGCGAAACGCCGTGCTGCATCTCGCGATTCACCTGCACTACCTGCTGGCGGGCTACCTCTTCGCGTGGTCGATCGCGGGACCCGACCCAGCACCACGCCGCCCCGGCCTGCCGCTGCGCGCCGCAGTACTGATCATTGCGGCGGCTGCGCACTCCGTCCTGGCCAAGCTCCTCTATGCGCAAGAGCCGGGCTTCCAGACCGCAGCACAACTCATGTACTACGGCGGCGACGTGGCCGAGTTGCTGCTGGCCACTGTGCTGTTCAGAACTTGGTTTCGGCGAGCCGGTTCCAGAAATGCGCCAAGGTCGCTGCGCCCTTCCGCAGTACCTCGATAGCGGCGCGCTCGTCGCTGTCGTGCCAGCGATCCTCGGGCAGTCCGGTACCGAAGAACACCACCGGGGCGCCGGCCACCTTCTCCAGCCACCGAACCGGCCCGCCACCCGCGTTGCCCATCCGCCCGGCAGGCTTACCGAATCCAGCCTCCATCGCCTCCGCCAAAACCTGGACCGCAGGGTGGTCCTCCGGCGTCTGGTATGGGTCCTGCCCGGTCTCCTCGGTGATGCTCAACTCGTGGCCGAACTCCGGCGGCAGAGCATCGGCAACCCACCGCCGCAGTTGCTCGGCGACGGCCGGCACGGTTTGATCCGGTACGGTCCGAATGCTCAGCTCCGCCGTCGCGACGGCTGGTACGACGGCTCGTGGCACGCCTTCCGGATCGCCGGCGATGACGGAGATCGCCTCGATAGCGGGTCTGGTCCAGAGCTGCTCGAGGACGGTGTAGCCGGCTTCGTGGGTGATGCCACCGGTCTCGGACCGGGCCAGCCAGTCCTCTTCGGTGAACGGCAGCTCCGCAAGCTCCTGGCGACGCCGCTCGCTCGGCTCGATCACGGCGTCGTAGAAACCCGGCACGGTGACCCGGCCCTTGTCGTCGTACAGGCCGCCGAGCAGCGCGGCCAGCGCGAGCACCGGATTGGGCGCCGGTCCGGAGACCGCGCCGCCGTGGACGTCGCGTTGCGGGCCGTACACCTCCAGATGTGCGTTGATGGTGCCGCGGATGCTCGTGCAGACGGCCGGATGGCCGGCCTGCCACAGCATCGTGTCGGAGAAGACGACCAGGTCGGCCGCCAGCCGGTTCCGATGGTCCTTCAGCAGCTGCCGAAAGTGCGGGGATCCGGTCTCCTCCTCGCCCTCGATCAGGAGCTTGACGTTCACCGCCGGTGCTGTCCGGCCGGTGGCGGCCAGGTGGGCACGGAGGCTCCACAGATGCGTGAGGACCTGGCCCTTGGCGTCCGACACCCCGCGTCCGTAGAGGTACCCGTCGCGGACGACGGGTTCGTGCGGCCGCGTCTCCTGCCACTGTTCGTCCTTGCTGACCCGCACGTCGTGGTGGCTGTAGATCAGCACCGTCGGCGCCGACGGTTCCGCGCACCATTCCGCGTAGACCGCGGGTGCTTCGTCCTCGGACCACACCTCGACCACGGGAAAGCCGATAGCCCGGAGCGTGCCGGCCAGCCAGCGGGCCGAGCGGACGACCTCGATCCGCTGCTCCGGCACGCCCGCGACCGACGGGATGCGCACCCAGTCCGACAGCTCGGCCACGAGATCGTTCTCGTGCTCCAGGAGGTAGTCGTGCAGCTTGGAGACGGCCACGTCAGCGCTTCTTCGCGGCCTTCTTGGCCGTCGTCTTGCTGGCCGTCTTCTTGGTCGCTGCGGACTTGCTGGCCGTCTTCTTCGTGGCCGCCTTCTTCGCAGTGGCCTTCTTCGCGGTGCTCTTCTTCCCGGCGGCCTTCCTGGCCGTGGACTTCTGCTCGACCGGGAAGGTTGCGAACAGCGCCGGGTCAGGCTCCGGCGCGGTGCCCGGATCGCCCAGGGGCTCGGGATCCAGCAGGTACTCCAGGGGATCGTCCCCCTTGCTCCAGCCACCCTTCGGCCCGTCCGTACCGTCCGAGAGACCCCAGATGGTGCGGTTGTGGTCCTGGTTCTCCTCGTCGAAGAGGGCGTTCGGCACGATCGGAGTCTCCAGTCCGTCGGCCTCCAGTTCCTCGATCGCCTTCAGCCACTGCTTCTGATGCACGGTGTCCCGGGCCAGGTTGAACTGCAGCATCGCCTTCACCCCGGGATCGTCGGTCATGTTGTACAACCGCGCGGTCTGCAACCGGCCCTGCGCCTCGGCCGCCGCGTTCGCCCGGAAGTCCGCCAGCAAGTTGCCGCTAGCAACGATATAGTTGCCGTTCCACGGCACCCCCTGACTGTTGGCCGCCAGCGCACCACCACCGGCCACGATCGCCTGCTGCGGATCCATCCCGCCCAGCACCGCCGCCATCACCGGATCCTTCACCGCTTCCGCGGTCACCGTCGACGGCGCCCCCTCCAGCAGCCGCGCCACCATCGTGGCCAGCATCTCCACGTGACCGATCTCCTCGGTCGCGGTATCCATGATCAGATCCTTGTACTTCCCCTCGACCCGGCAGTTCCAGCCCTGGAACAGGTACTGCATGGTCACGGTCATCTCGCCGTACGCGCCGCCGATCAACTCCTGCAGTTTCCGCGCGTACAGGGCATCCGGCCTCTCCGGCTTCGCCTCGAACTGCAGTCGCTTGGTGTGCCGGAACATCGCAACTCCTTCATCAGGGAACAGGTTCGGTCCGGCCCCGGTACCCCGGCCGTACGGCGTGAAGCAGCCTGCGGAGGAGTGATGGAACGCCGGTCGGGGTACAGCAAGGCATCGATCCCGATCGGAAGGACTGCCATGTGGGTCACCAAGTGGACGCTCGCGCTCGTCTGGGCAGCTGTTGCCGTCCTTGGAGCCCTGGGCGTGGCCGGCGCGCTGCAGTCGCCGAATGTGGAGAGCTCGGCCCAGGTGACCCAGGTGATGCTGGCGCCGGCCGCTGACAGCCCTAGTCCGTCGCTGGGATCGACTCCGCGGCCCGGCGTGAACCCACCGGGGGACAACGACGGTGACGCCGCGGACTTCTCGCAGGTCGGCCTGGGCGTGCTCGCCCCGTTGACCATCGTCGCCGTGGTCGGCGGCTCACTGGTCTTCTACCTGATCCGGCGAGCCCGGCGGAAGCCCCCGTACACGGACGAGTCGGCGCCCAGGAAGTAGCTCAGCCGCTCGTCGTGTGGTGACGGGCGACCCGGGCGCGATTGCCGCAGGCCGGGCCGCACCACGCCTGGTTGGTACGACGCTGGAAGAAGAGCTGGCCGCAGCCCGGTGCATCGCAGAAGGCGAGATCGGATCGCGGCCCAGCCAGCACATCGCGTACTGCGCCGGCCAGTCTCGCCAGCAGCAGCGTGAAGGCGTCCGGTGAGCCGACGGCGCAGCTGACCACCGACCCTGGTTCATCGCCGAGCACCATGACCTCCGGGCAACCCAGCAGCGTCTCGTTGAGCGTCTGCACGTCGGCTTCCAGCCGGCTGCCCTGCCCCGCAGCCGCACGGAGCAGGCGCAGAGCCGGGTCGCGAAGCCGGAGGAAGGCCTCCAGATCCTCGGCCGTGACCTCTGCGGGTCGCGGTGCCGGAAGCGCTGCCGCGCCCAGCCAGGAGGCCAGATCGTCGACCGAGCTCACCAGCTCGTACTCCGTCCAGCCGCGCCGGATCACCGTGTTGGCGAAGTCCAGCGACGGGTAGCCCTCCAGCCACGCCCACGTCAGCTCATTCTCCACGTCGGCCAGTCTAGTGCAACACGCTAACGGTTTGAGTCTGTAAAACCATTAATCTAGCGTCGGGTCCATGGAGAACTCCCGCCGCCGGCTGATCACCCTGTGCACCGTGCAGTTCGTCGATGTGATGGGCGTGACGGTCGTCGTGTCCGCCTTGCCTCGCATGCTGGCCGATCTGGGCGGATCGGCTGCCCAAGCAGGACTTCTGGTGCCTGTCTATGCGGTCGGCTTCAGCAGCCTGCTGCTGTTGGCCGCTCGGCTCGGCGATCGCTGGGGTCATCGCCGGGTGCTGATCGCGGGGTTGCTGCTCTTCGCCGCGGGTTCGGTCATCGCGGCGGTTGCACCGACGATGACCGCGCTGGTGGTTGGGCGAGGCATCCAGGGAGTGGCGGCTGCCGTCTCGGTGCCGAACGCGTTGGTGCTGCTGACCCGCGCCGCCGATTCGCAGTCGAGCAAGGACCGAGCCCTCGGCGCCTGGAACGCCACCGGCGGGCTGGCGGGTGCGGCAGGATTGCTGGTGGGCGGCCTGACCACGTCCGCGGTGAGTTGGCGGGCGATCTTCTGGGGAAACCTGGTGGTCACCGCTGCGCTGATCGCAGTACTGCTGAGGCTGGTGGAGCGGGATCCGCGCGCCGAGCGGACTCCGGCCGGTTTCGATCCCCGCTCGGTGGTGCTGCAGGTGATCGCGGTCGCAGCGATCGTGGCGGCGGCCAACACCACGACCGAACCCTGGCCGGTGATGCTCGCGCTGGTGCTCAGCGGGGTGCTGGCCGCGAGCTTGCTGGTACGGCGCGAGCGTCGTACGGCGTCGCCGTTGGTGGCGGCGAGCCTGTGGCGGCCGAAGTTCGTGGCCGGGCTGGTGGGGTCGTTCGGGATCACGGCCACCACCAGCGCGTTTGTTGTCCTGGGCACCATTTACCTCCAGGAGGACGAAGGCTTCAGCCCGGCGTCGGCAGGCCTGATGATCCTGCCGTTCAGTCTGTCCGTCGTGCTGGCGGCCGGGCTGGCCGGACGGTTGATGCCCAGGACGGGAGCGCGGTTGCTGCTGGTGCTCGGCCTGGCGCTGATCCTGGCCGGGGCGGGCTTGGTGGGGTGGCGGTCGGGGAGCGCGGCGCTGGTCGCAGGACTTCTGCTGGCGGGTCTTGGCAACGGCATGGGCGCCGTCGCGGCGTACGGGCTCGGTACCGCGGTGCCGGCCGACCAGCAGGGCAGCGCCGCGGGACTTCTGAACACGGCGGCACAAGTCGGTACGGCGACGATGGTGGCGATCGCTGTCGCGGTGGCCGGCCACGGGGGCGGGCTGGATTACACCGCTGGCTGGCTGACGGTCGTGATCACCGCAGCCGTGGTGACGGCGCATGTCGTCGCTGTCACCAGGCATCGGGTACGGCGTCCGTCGGCTGCATAGGTTCGCGTTTCTTTCGGGATGCCTGGGTACCGGGGCTGGAGAAGTCGTTCACAACCGCGCCTCGCAGGCAGGGGCAGAGGAGGAATCAGCGATGGGTAACACCACCGAGTCGGTCGACGTCGAGGCTCCGATCAGCGCCGTCTACAACCAGTGGACCCAGTTCGAGTCGTTTCCGGCGTTCATGGACGGCGTCGACGAGGTCAGGCAACTGGACGACACGCACACGCACTGGGTGACCAGCATCGCCGGCGTCAAGCGCGAGTTCGACGCGACCATCACCGAACAGCACCCGGACGAGCGGGTGGCCTGGAAGTCCGACACCGAACCGCGGCACGCGGGCGTGATCACCTTCCACCGGCTGGGGGACACCACCACCCGGGTGACCGCGCAGATGGACCTCGAGCCGGAGGGCGTCGCCGAGCAGGTCGCGGACAAGGCCGGACTGGTCAGCCACCGCGTCAAGGGTGACCTGCAGCGGTTCAAGGAGTTCATCGAGAAGCGCGGCACCGAGACCGGCGGCTGGCGCGGCGACATTGAACGCCCCGGCGCCGGGCAATGACCTCAGTACTGATCACCGGCGCGGGCAGCGGCATCGGAGCCGCCACCGCGCTGCAACTGGACCGCGCGGGGATCCAGGTCTTCGCCGCGGTCCACGATCCGGCGGACGGTGAAGTTCTGGCTCGGCAGGCCTCGCCCGCGCTGAGCGTTCACGCCGTCGACGTGACGGATCAGGTCTCGGTCGAGAGCCTGGCTGAGACAGTAGCTTCCGTTCTCGGCCCGGAGGCGCTGTCCGCTGTGGTCAATGTGGCCGGAGTGGGGGTTGCTGGACCGCTTGAACTCCTGCCGGTCGAGAGTCTGAAACACCAGCTGGATGTCAACGTGATCGGGCCGGTGTCGGTGACCCAAGCCGTGTTGCCGCTGCTGCGCCGGGCCCCGGGCGGCCGGATCGTCTTCGTCGGTTCGATGGGTGGGTTGGTGACGGTGCAACTCGCCGGCGCGTACCACGCGTCGAAGTACGCGATCGAGGCGATCGGCGACGCCTGGCGGCAGGAGCTGGCCCCGGACGGGATCTCGGTCTCGATCGTCGAGCCCGGCCCGATCGCCACCCCGTTGTGGGCCAAGGCGATCGAAACCCTCGACCGGCTGCCGGCGAACGAACGCTACGCGGACCGGATCGACGGCTTCCGGGAGTCGTTGCGGAGTGCGTCGAAGAACGGTGCGAACGCGGCGAAGGTCAGTGCCGCGATCGAACATGCCGTCACGGCGCCGCGGCCGCGCAGCCGCTATCCGGTCGGCGCGGCTGCTGTGGTGATCCCCAAGATCCGCCGCCTGGTGCCGGACCGGCTGTTCGACAAGGCGGCCCAGCAGGTGACCACGAAGAGCGCCTAACAACGAATCCGTCCCCGGCACCCAGCAGCGAGCTGGGTGTCGGGGACGGAGTACGAGCGGGGGTGTTCGTTACTCCTCGCTCGCCTCTTGCCGGAGCTTCTTCTGCAGCTCCTCCTTGCCGAGCGAGGAGACGCCGGAGACGTCGGCGTTGCGGGCCTGCTGGAGCAGCTCACCACGGGTTATGTCCTCCGGCTGGTCACCGAGGTGCTCCTTGCGGCTGGCGGCGAAGGCCTCACCGAGCTCGATGCGACGCTCGTCGCTCAGATTGGCGCGGATGCCGGGGAGGACCTTGGACTCCTCCTCCTCGACGTGGTGGCTGACCGCGTCGATCAGGTTCTGCAGCACCTTCTCGAAGTCCTTGGAGTCCGGATCGGTGGCCGCCAGCTTGGCGAGCAGTTCGTCGGCCTCGACGTGCTCTTCCTGGCTGTGCGCGACCTCGTCGGCTTCGTCGGCCTCCTCGGCCGCCGCCGGGTAGACCGCGGACTCCTCCGCGCGGCTGTGCGCGGACAACAGCGTGGTCAGCACCGGCACGAGGCCCTTGCGCTTCTCCGGGTTGTCCATCAGCTCGTCGAACAGACGCTCGACCTCGCGATGGTCCTGCATGATCAGATCGACGACATCGGCAGTCATGCCACTTCGCCCTTCGTCCATGGCTCGCCCTGGCCGGCGAGACCTCTGCCAGCTGGTACCCGAGCCGAAACGCGCATCCTCCGATCGTGGCGGGATCGGCGTACGGGCTCGGGTTCCAGTGTCAGGGGCGTTGCTGCAAAGCTGGACGTCCTTGCCTACGGCACCTGTGTCGGCTAGCGCAGGACGCGGCGCGGGCCGTCGACGCAGCCGAAGGCGGCGAAGCCGTGCTTGTTCGGCGCACCCGCGACCGAGTCGACCGGCACCCAGCGGTTGTCGTTGCGGCAGTCGGTGTAGCTGCGACCGGTGCGCAGACCGCTGCAGCCGAGGTCGACCAGCGTCTTGCCGGCGCCGACGAAGTAGTCGGCAGTCGTCGAGGTGGGGGACCGGAACAGGTTGATCCCGGTGTTGGTCGTGTACAGGCAGTCGTAGATGGGTGCCGCCTGGGCGGGCCCGGTCGCCAGCACCGTGCCCGCACCTGCCATCACCAGCGCCACCGAGGTGCTCAGCAGACGTTTCGTGTTCATCGGTCCTCCACTTGGGCGTGGGGACGGTCTTGCGCCGTCCGTTCCGGCCAGCATCGTCCCGGCGCTCCTCGGCACCCGCGTTCTCGATCGAAACCGATCACCTACTGGGGCGGGTACATCGAGAACCAGTTGAACCCCTCGACCATCGCCTCGGTGGTGCCCTCGTAGCTCGGCCCGGTCAGGTGCCAGCGTTCGATCCAGCGCCAGGTGCCCAGGGTGAGGCTCTCGTCCTTGACCGTGTCCGGGTCGTCGGCCGGCCGCAGGTACTCGTGGATGACCTTCTTCTTCAGCGTGACCTGCTCCGCCTGGTACTGCGACTGGCTGATCAGGTAGGTCGGAGCGTCCTTGTCGGCGGCGCGGGCCGGGTCGTAGACGGTCAGCTTGATGGTGTCCGGGGTGTCCAGGTCGTAGTTCGCGGCGATGACGGTGACCATGTGGCCGCCGTCGCGTTCGACTCCGCCGTACACCTGCTTGTAGCGGCCGTACAGGATCTGAGCCGGCCCAGCCGTGAGCTTCGACGCCAGTTGATGCCCGAAGGACTGGCCGAGCGCATTCGGGCCGGTACTGGGAACCCCGCCGGTCGCCGTCGTCCAGCCATCCAGCCGCGCCCCCACAGTGGCGGTGTTGAAGGCCTTGCGCAGCTCACTGAGCTGAGTGCCGGTACTGGTGATCTTGGACCACGTCCCCAACGTGGTCAGCCAGTCCTTCGTCTCCGTCGTATCGGCCGGATCCCTCGGATCGACCTCCGTCATCGGCACCCCGCCCCCGATCCGGACCGGAGCGCCCTTCCGCCGATTGAAGTGGTGCAACACGTTGAACAACGTGGCCGGCCCGCAGTACGCCCCGCCCTCCTTGGGCAGCGAGTACCAGTGCTGATCGACGTCACTCGTGTGACACAACTTGACGTTGATGGTGTCCTGATCCAGCTCCAGCACGCTGCTGCACACCGGCACCGGCGCCTTGTCGGCCTGCGCGACCACCGGAACCCCCGCCAGCACCATCGCGGCAACCCCAGCCACCCCGCCACCCCGAACCACCCGAACAAAAGACATGAACCCCACCCTCACTCGAACCACCTCGGCAACTTCAACACCTCAAACCCTGCCGCCACGGCCACCCCCTGCGCGTGAGGGACCACCCCCCAACCTCAGACCTGAGGGGGTCGAATCTGGGGTTCATGCCCCTTCGACGGCTGGCCGCACGTCTCGGTCAGGATTTGCGTAGCTTCGTGAAAGTGATCGCACGCGGTCGGCGATGTCCTCGACGTCCACAACGGCTCGGCGCTGCTTCCAACAGGCGCGGTGATGTGACCGTCCACCGGCGTGAACATCGCCTTCGAGCCGCAGACGCCGGCACCGCAACGAATACGCCTTCGCCACAGCCTTCCACAGCCACCACGGCCTCTCACCCGGCCGCTGGCGCTGCGAAGCATCGTCGGTCGTACAGCCAACCGAAAGCGCCTCCAGACTGGAGCCAACCCTCGTCAGTTCTCGTCGGTCTGCCGGCCCGGGACTGCCACGAGCGTATGCAGGGCTTCCCGAGTTTCGGGATCTGACGAATAGAGAACGGTGCCGCGCATGCCACGGGTCAGCAAAACCTTGTAGGTATTGCGAACAAGCCGATCGAACGTCGCGTCGTCAATGGATTTCCGGCTGCGGAAGGCGGGATCGCGATTGGCGTCCCAGTTCGTGGTGAAACGTCCGTCGCGCCAGATCAGATCCGGCCCGAGAATGACGCCGCTCCAGTCGTACTCGAAGCCTTGCGCCGTGTAGATGCACCCAACCTGCCCGAATCCGTTCGGATCGGTGGCCCAGAGCGCGGCCGGAGGAGCATTGCCCACCATCCGGTCACCCTGGACGTTCCAAGGGCGTGACCAGTCACCGATCTGGACGTCCTCCACGAGGGTCTCGTCCGGGCGAGGCTTGCTCCACGGCCAGCAGTAGCCCGCGGACATCCGGGCGCCGTACCCGGCTTCGATCTTGCCCTGAAGAAAGTCCTCCATCTCCTCCGGGCTGTCGGCAACCCGTACGTCGAACGCGGGATCGCCCAGCCAAGGCGTCGGCTCGCCCTCGGCGAGACCCAGCAGCCGCTGGACCCATTGGATGTATTCCTCGCTGCCGCCACAGCGGAACTGTGCGTCGAGCTCGATCAGGTGCACGGGAAGGCCGAGGTCTGCCGCGTACCCACGGATCTCCTCGACGGTCCCGAGCTCGCCAGGCTTCACCACCTGGTGCTGGTCGAGCAGGAACACCGGCACGCGCGCAGCGGCGATCAGCTCGTCGACCTGTCGTCGCCCCGTCCGGAAGGCGGCCTTGGTGTAGCGGTCGACGGAGGTCTCGCGGATGCGATGCGCCTCGTCCAGGATCAGAACGTCCAGATTGTTGGGCTCTGCGTCCATGAACTGGTTGAAGTACTTGAACATCTTCTGGACGCGAGGCTGCCGTTTTCCTGCGACCTTGCGGAGGGTCTGGGTGAACGACCGCGAACCCGTCGCGTGGAGCACGCTGCGTCCCTGTCGGGCCAGGTCACCGAGAAGGGACAGAGCGATCACGCTCTTGCCGCTTCCTGGTCCGCCGGTGACGATGACGACCGACTTGCTGTCCCGCCGGCGCGCCCGATCGACCTCGTGCAGCACCATCGCGTGCGCCAGCTTCTGCTCGGCGACCAGAACGAACTGCTCTCTTCGCTGGACCTCGTCCGCAGCGACCGCGAGCAACTGCTTGGACGGCGCGATCGCGGAGTTGATCAGCTGATCGGCGTACGGACCACCCGGTACGTCAGGGTCCAGCCGATCACGCAGAAACTCGATGAACTCCCCCCGGCGTGCACCGGTGAAGAGCTGTCCTCTGCTGTCCTGCGGGTAGTCGTAGAGATCCCGTACGTCGGCCTCGGCCATGGCATTGTGCAGGTAGGCCGCACCCGCGACGGCATCCGTTTGGCCGTCGAGGAACTTCGCGAAATCGGTCAAGTACTCGCAGTACCCACGCACCTGAGCGACAGGGTGCAGCCGCGGCGCGTTCGGGAAGCCATCGATCAGAACCAGTTCCCGGTCGTCATCCCAGGCGGTCGCGCGGCTCCACTGCTTGAGTTCGATGACCACGTACGACGGTCCGCCCGTTCGCGGGTGACGACCGGCGAGTACGACATCGGCTCGCTTCGAGGTCAGGGGAAGGTGGTGTTCGACGAGTACCTCGACGTTGCTGAGCCCGGCCTGCTCGAGGTCCTGCGCGAGAATCGGCAGGCTGCGCTCCCACGACCGCACCTCCGTCGGCGCGGCTCTCCGTCCGGTGTGAAAGACCATCTGTTCGGCGATCCTCAGCGCGAACTGCTGTTCAAGTGTCAGCATCACGAATCCAGCGCCGGATTGGCGGAACAGCGTCACGAACAGGCCCCCACAGGCAGCACGAATCAAGGTCGTGCGGGTGGAGGCATGTCCTGTGAACGCTGACGTCCGGCGGAAGCCTGTCGGGCCGCGCCCCCGACTCTACCCAGCAGGCGTAGTGAGCAAGACCCATGTCATGCTCGCGGCGTGTCCGATCTGATCGAGCTAAGAGACCGCATGCGAGTGTTCACCGAGGAACGGAACTGGGCTCAGTTCCACGATCCGAAGTCCCTGGTCCTCGCCCTCGTCGGCGAGGTGGGCGAGGTAGCCGAGCTTTTCCAATGGCTCCCCGCGGACAAGGCGCTCGACCTCGCCCACGAAGACCCACTCCGCACCCGCGCCGCCGAGGAACTGGCCGACGTCCTGACCTACCTCGTCCGCCTGGCAGACGTCCTCGACATCGACCTGGCCAAAGCAGCCTTCGACAAACTCCAGAACTCCTCAGCCCGCTTCCCGCCCGAAGACTTCCACGGTCAAGCCCCAGCGAGGAGCTGACCGGGCCGCGTTGTTGCCGGCTGACGAGCTGTCAGCCCTGTGACTGATGTGGCCGACGACCTGGTCGAACTCGTCCGTGGGGGAGCCAACGTACTCGCTGCCCTCCAGCGCCACGGGGGCGTGACCCGGGGGCCAGTACACCGCCTGGCCGGCCTCGTAGATCTTCTCGCTGTCCGAAGCCCCCATCTGGCGGCGCGTTGGAAGCACGCGATATCGGGTTCGAACTGCAGGCAAGGAAAGCGGCGATCTCGCCACGTCGGAGTACGACCGCCTGCTGCTCACCGAGCGTCTGCCGTGCGCAGTGGCAGCCTTCCGCAGATTCACGGCCCGTGCTTTGCCATCGAGCTGCGGCCAGAGCGCATCGACCACTTGATCGAGAAGCAGTGCTCCTCGGCGAGCGCAAGCAGCTGCGCGAACTCCGCCGCCAGCCGAGCGGGCCAGCCGTCGAACACCACCTCGAGGCCCGCGGCCAGGACCCGGAAGCGCCCGAGCAACTCGATGCGAACCGATTGCAGGAACCTGCAACGAGTTTGCCGGTCTTCCAGGCCCCACCTAGCGTCGCGTCGTTGGCTAAGAGGAGCCAACACTCCCATACAGGAGGACTGCGTATGTCGAACAAGACCATCGGACGTATTGCCGCAGCAGTAGCCATCACCGGCGCATCGCTGGTTGCGGCGACCGGTACGTCACAGGCCGAGGACTGCACCCAGTACGGGACCAACGTGGACGGCGGCTTCCTCTACACCAACGGAGCCGTCCCCTACCGTCGTGGACCGGCGACGGGCTGCGCCAGCACCGGCAACCGCTCGGGCAAGGCCGCCATCTGGTGCTCGAAGTACAACGACGTCGGCAACCTCTGGTACTACGCCCGCGACATCTCGTCGAACGTCGTCGGCTGGGTGTGGGCCGGCAACGTCAGCCGCACCGAGGGTTCGAACCACCGGTCCTGCTGACCATTTCGTGAGGCGGAGGGCGGGGCACTCACCGTGTCGCGCCCTCGGCCTGCTCGTCCTCGTCGGAGGACAACCGGCGGATCCGCTCACGAAGCCGCCGCGGCCAGTACAGCTGAAACCCGGCCGCCAGCAAGCCAGCCACGGTGCCGGCGTTGCGCCACTCGGCACCGTCGTCGATGAACGACACCACCAAGGACAGCGCTAAGAAGGCAGCCGCGACGATCCAGAGCTTGCGGTAGCGAAGCGAGTAGCCCAGTTGCTGGGTGGCGATTCCTCGAGCCGCGGCGCGAATCGCTGGGTCGGCAGGTATCGGCCCTCGCCCGGCTGCCCGCTGGGCAGCAGCAAGCTGGTCGGTCGTCAGGTCAGCGGCAGCATCCCGCATAAGCTTGCGGGACTTGTTGAGGCTGTAAGCCATTCCGGTGCCGAAGAACACCGCAGCCATGGCGCCACTGATCAGCGTCACGGTCCAGCTGGCGGGACTGACGATCTTGAAGTAGATCGCCATGATGAGCCCAAAGGGTAGGCCTGTGAGGACGCCCAGAACCCAGCGGGGCGCCGTCAGGAAGTAGGTGCGCATGCAAACATCGTTGCCGATCAGCAGGCCACCCGTCCGGTCTGGAGAGTCGTACGGAAGCGACTGTGCCCGTGGATCGGTCAGACCTTGCGGCGACCACGTGGGGTGAGGCGAAGAACGCTGCCGCAGAACCGCTTGAGGTGCCCGAGCACCCGGTCGCGAAGCGCCAGCAGCCCGGAATGCCGACGCCTGGGCGCGAGCGGATTACCCCGCCGCATCGCCATTCCCGGCGGATGGCGGTTGCCGGCATCTTGCCGGTCACCCGGACGCCCGCTCGGCCGGGAACTACGCGGTTCGTGCGCCGCGACCGGGAGTCCCCGTGCGACCTTACGGCGACCGTACGTCGCCCCGACAACTCGCCGTCTACCGGTCATCGCAATCTCCTGACCCTCGTCGCCGTTGCCCTGTGCATCAATCCGTACCCCATCACTCTCGGAACATGCACTGCTACGAGACTCGCAGCCAGCGACAGCTGCTAGGTCCGCGGTGCCGCGGGGAACAAACCGTTCTGCCGCAGGCGTTCGGTGAGGCGGTCGCGATTGGCCGGAACGTCCAGGACGGCAACGGACTGACGTCGCCGTTCCGCGGCGCCGGGCGACCAGGCCTCTTGCTCAGCGCTGCTGATGCTCAACTGACGGCCGCTGAGCGACTTCACGATGAGATCCGCCACCGCTGCCTGCTCCTCGGCTCGCGGATGGAACGCGGCCGCCTTCAGCAGGTCAGGGTCCTTGCCCTGAATCCATGCTTTCTCCTTGGCGCAGACATCGTGCCCGGTCGATGCCTTGAAGATATCGACGTACTTCGCGCCGGTGGTCTTCGCCGCTGCCTGGATCGCCTTGTTGAGTTCGATCACGGTCGCGTTCAGGTAGGCGTAGTCGCCTTTGGCGAGGGGGAGATCGGCACAGACGGTCTTGGCCGGCGCGATAGTCGGGTAGCCGACCAGGACGATCGTTGCCTTGGGCGCGATTCTGGGTCTGATCGTCTTCACCGCGGCCGTCAGTCGGGCCTTGGTCTTGGTGACGTTCTCCTTCAGCTGGTCCTTGCCGCCGACAGTGAACCGCTTCTTGCACGGCGCCCCGTCAGGGTCGGAACTCCGCAGGCTCGGGCAGACCGCGAAGAGCGCCGCCAGTACGCCGAAGTCGTTGCCGCCGATCCCCAAGGTGACCAGATCGACCGTCTTGGCCAGCGCATCGAACTGCGCGGGCACGAACCCCGCGGGGGTGGCCTGCGCCGTCTGCAGATGAGTGGAGTCGGCCCCGCCACAGCTGACGTCGGTCACCTTCGGCACCTTCAGCTTCGTGGCCAGCAACGCCGGATAGTTGCCGCCTGATCGCAGACAGGCCAGCGTGGAGAGATCCAGCGGCGGGACGAGCGGCGCCGCGGTGTAGGAATCGCCCATCGCCAGGTAGTACTTGAACTTGGGAGGCGCTGGTGCGGCGCGGCCGTCGGCTGCTCCTCCCAGCAGGGAAAGCAGCGCGGTGACGGTGACGCCGGCAGTTGCAGCGAGTCGGCCGGACCTGGTCATGTTGCCTCCAAGAAGTGAATCTGCCGAAAACGGGGCGAAGAGCAGAGGGCCGGAGATCGCTGGATTGCGGTCTCCGGCCCTCTGCCGGGCCCGGTCGCTGGATACCCGACGTACCAGCGCATCGACCGCGAACGGTCGGCGTACCGGGCGGGAGGGAAAGCTGGTGGGAGCCAGGCGGGGCAGCTGGTTCACGACCGCCTGGCTCCCGGTCAGTGCCTAACCGGCCATCCGGACCATTTCCTTCGGCAGCTGCTTCAGCTGGTCCGGAATCGGCAGCTGGGGGCCGACCGCATTGACCAGCTGCTTGCCGCTGGTCTCGTACTCGTCGGGCATCTCCAGGCCGAGCGCCTCCAGCAGCGCGTCGAGCAGCTGGATGATTGCCCCGAGCAAGGTTTCCATCGGGATCGCGGCGCCCCTCCACTTCTGGTCGGACGTACCGGTGAACGGAACGGTCGACGTGGGCCGGGCCTGCTTCGCCAGTCCCAGCATCGAGCTGAGGGCCTTGCCGTTGGCCGCGTTGATCAGCGCACCGGTCTTCTGGTCGTAGTTCCACTTCTGGCCGTCGCCGACGCGGCAGGGCATCACCAGCATCGGTGCGGCGCCCTTGACGGTGGCCAGATCAGCCACCGTGTCGAGGCAGGCACCATGGGGAAGGTCGCCACCGACGTCCTTCGACATGGCTACCTGCAACTGACCCTCGGGCGTGTAGATCCACTGCTGGATCTTGCCCTTGGATCCCTTGTTGCACTTGATCATCACCGCGGTCGGGATGCCGTTCGGAGTGACCGCGAAGGTCAGGCACATCTTGCGGTTGGCGCTGCTCACCAACTGCTTCGGCGTACCTACTGGAAGGTCTGGGGCCGCCGCCGCGGCGGTCGGAGCTGCCGCCGGAGCCGCGGGCTGCGCGGCCGCGGTGACCGAGGTGGCGGCCGCCATCGCCAGTGCCAGGGTGGTCACACCAACTCGGGTCAGCGTTCTGTGGAAGATCAAGACAACCTCCAAGGTCGATCTGTCACCGGCGCGGGTTTCGGACCCTGCGAGCTGTCGGCCGAGCAAGGATCAGGACGTCTCTGACACCAGCCCGGGTGGGCGGGGATTCGGGGCGAGAGTTCCAGTGCTGATCACCGACAGCAGCGAATGCGCCACAGCCAGTAAGAACTGCCGCTCCGTTCCCGCGCAAGAGCAAAAAGATGCCACTGGCAACAAGTTGCCGAAAATCCCGGGAATTGTCCTGACGGAGAAGAATCCGAGAAGAAACCGATCCGGCCGGGAGGACTGATCCCAGTCACCGATGGGCAACGCCGAATGCAGCAGAACGACTGTTGCTGAACTGCCATGGACGGCCATGACTAAACCATTTCTGCATTGGGTACTAACACTATGCGGACACGTCCTCGCGCAATTCCCGCAGCGTCTTGGACAGGATCCGGGAGACCTGGATCTGGCTGAGCCCGACGTCGGCACCGATCTCGGCCTGCGTCCTGCCGTGCAGGAACCGCAATTGCAGGATCCGACGCTGCCGCGGCGCCAACTTGTCGAGCACCGCCAGGACCGCATCCCGATCCTCAAGCTGCCGGAGCGCGGCATCCTCTTCCGCCGTCAAAACCTCCGCCAGCGCCGGAGTCGCGTCCATATCGCCCGGTCGATCCAGCGAGACAACGTCGAAACAACCCACCGCAGCCAAGGCCTCAGCGACATCTGCGGCCTCCGAGTCGACCGCCGCCGCGATGTCATCAGCCGTGGCGGTACGCCCCAGCGCCTGCTCCAACGCCGGTAGACACGCAGCAATCGCCGACTGCAACTCCTGCAACCGCCGCGGAATCCGGACCATCCAGGCGGAGTCGCGAAAGTACCGCTTCACCTCACCGCTGATCGTCGGCGCCGCATAAGCGGTAAAGGGAGTCTCCTCAGCCGGCCGATACCGATGAACGGCCCGCACCAACCCCAGCAGCGCGACCTGCTCCAAATCCTCGACCTCGACACCGCGCCCACCGAACCGCCGAGCAATCGCCTGAGCAAATGCGATGTTCAACTCAACAGCTTCACTCAGCAACTGCCGCCGTTCACGATCACAACCCGACCGCTCCCGCCGTTCCAGCAATGCCGCCGTCGCCGCATCCAGGGATTCCCTGGCGCTCGACCTCGAAGCAACTACCTCTGCCCGTGTTTCCATTCGCCTGCCCTCGCGACCAACTCATCGCGTGGCACACTTCCGAACCACGGTAACCGCGCTCTCGGTAACCGCGATGACTCCAGGTATACCTGTAACTACGCACTGTTACGGCATCGTTATTTCGCCTCCGCTCTCCGCCGCAACGGCAGAGCGTCGGGGCGGCAACCGGCGTACGGCGCGGGCCTGGACCCATCCCGTTCGGCGAACTACTGCAGCTCCTCGGGCTTCTTCTTGGTGAGCTTGGCCGATTTGCCGGCACCGTACGCGACGCCGAGGGCGATGCCGATCGCTATTCCGGCGCCCAGGTTGCCGATAGCAACACCGAAGCCCGCACCGATCGCGATGCCCAGTGTGAGGCCCAGCGTCAGCGCGGCGTTCGCCTTCTCCTTGTCCGACTTCCCTGTCGGTTCCGGCCCGTTCTGTTCAGTCATGATTCCTCCTGTACATCGTGCTTGGACGTACCGCACGCCGTACCGGTTCCCCACTCGGGAGCTGATTCAATCGAGCTCAGAGGATGACCGGCGTCCAGCTGCCAGTCAGCTCCATCACGAGTACATAGCCGGTCAGGACAGGCGCCAGATCTGCGGTGTGCGATCTGCCAGGGCCTCGAAACCCAGCCGCAGCATGTTGGCCAGCGACGGGTTGTGCTTGCCTGGTTCGGGCTTGTACGAGCCCGTGGTGACCAGGTCGCAGCCTTGCGCGAAAGCGTCGGCGATCCGGCGGGTGAGCAGCGCTGACTGCGCGCCTCTCCCTCGGTACGCCGGGTGGGTCGCGCCGCTGCGCAGCCGGCCGACGCCGTCCACGACATGCAGGGAGCCGGTGGCGACCATCGTGTCGCCGTCCCAGGCGGCGTACGCCGTGGCGCCGGGCCATTCGGTGTACGCCGCGAGCATGGCGCGGAAAGCGTCGTCGCGCATCTCGTACGCGTCCACTTGCAGCTGCGCCCAGACATCGGCGTACTGCTGCCCGATCGGCTCGATGCGGAAGTCGGACGGTGCCTGTTCAATCGGCCCGGCCACGCGCGCGACCTGGACCGTGGTCTGACCGGCGGTGATTCCGTAGGACTTCGCTATAGCGTCCCAATCCGGCGGAAGCGCGCTCGGGGCGATGCTCAGGCTCGCCGTCGTACAACCGGCCGCCCTCAGATAGTCCAGCACCTCGCCGATCACCGCCGACGTAACTGGCCGGTCCAGGCCGAACCCAGACGCCTGGGACCAGAACGACAACGTGTCCCGTGGTGCCGCCAGAGCCACGACCGAGCCGAACCGGCGGCGCGTCAACCCCAGCAGAGCCGGGCCTGGTCCGGGGATGTCACCGAAACTCCAGACCAACTCTGTCTCGGCCCGTTCAATCCGCTCGATCAACTCCACCCCACCATCATGCCCAAACCGGCATCCACCACCCAGACCTCGGACTGCTGGACCTGAGTTTCCAGACCTTCGACGTACGCAGCGCCCTCTTGTTTCGCTTGCGCTCAAGAGCAGCAGCCGTTCCTGGGTGCAGTACTCCCAGGAAGACTCGTCCTTCCCGCGCTTCCTTCATGGACGTTGACTGAGTCTCATCACCTCCTCGGGAAGGCAACGAACTTGAGCATCGTCATCATCACCGGCGCGAGCCGCGGCCTCGGCGCCGCCACCGCCGTTGCCTGTGCCGCTCGCGGCATGGGCGTCATCCTCACCTACAACAACAATCCCGAAGCAGCAGCGGGCGTCGTCACGAGAATCACCGAAGCCGGCGGCCGGGCTGTGGCGCTGCAACTCGACGTCGCGGACGCTTCATCCTTCCCGGCCTTCGGACTCTCGGTCCAAACCGCCTTGCAGGAAACCTGGAACCGGACAAGCTTCGACTACTTGGTCAACAACGCCGGTTACGGCCTCTACCACCCGATCGACACCGTCACCGAGGAAGAGTTCGACGGACTTTTCAACGTGCATCTCAAGGGACCGTTCTTCCTCACCCAGACACTTCTGCCGCTCATCGCGGACGGAGGCCAGGTGGTGAACATGACCAGCGCGACGACCCGGGTGGCAACCGCTGGGGTCGCGCCCTACGCCAGTTTCAAGGGCGGCCTGGAAGTGCTGACCCGCTACATGGCCAAGGAGTTCGGCGACCGTCGAATCCGCGCCAACTCGATCGCTCCCGGCGCGATCCGTACCGAACTCGGCGGCGGCCTGACCAGTAATTTCGAGGCACAACTCGCTGCTCAGACAGCACTCGGACGCGTGGGTGAGCCCGATGAGATCGGCAGCGTCATCGCCGGCCTCCTCTCCGACGACAGCCGCTGGATCAACGCCCAGTCCATTGAAGTTGCCGGCGGCTACAACATCTAGCCACCAAGCAGAAGCCTCGAGTCCGTCACAAGAGCCGGCAGCATCGACCATGACCACACTGACGATCTACGGCGCGACCAGAGCTTGCAGGTTGCTGCAACCGCCGTAACAAACGTTCGAGCGTCTCGATATACGGGCGAACGAGAACCTTTCTGGCTCTCGCCGTCCCGATTCGAGGAACCCTGTGCGCACGACCTTTCGAGTGCTCGCGCCGATCGCGCTGGCCGCTGTCGGCCTGACCGCGATCCTGCCCGCCGCCGCGCTTCCCGCTCCCACCAAGGTGAGTCGAGCGGCGAAGTTGCCGTCCGCGCCGCTGGACGTCAAGCTGGCCGGCACCCTGACCGGCGTCGATTTGCGCTGGACGGCGTCGCCCGATGCCAACGACGACTCCGTGACCGGCTACAACATCCACCGGATCGTCGGCGGCACCGACACCGTCCTGCCCTGGAAGCCCGCCTGGAACGAGGTCGGGTACCAGTGGCACGAGTCGGAGCACGTTCCCGGCGCGACCTACTCGGTCGCCGCGACGAACGCCGAGGGCGAGGGCCCAGCCAGTACGCCGATCACGCTGCCGGCCGCCCGTCGGGCGATCACCGTCGGCCACACGATCTGGCTCGAGAACGGCAACACCCGCACATACGCGGGCCAGATCGCCGTACCCGGGGGCCAGCAGGTCGTCCCGCTCGCGCCGGACGGCCCGACCCAGATCATCGGCGACGTCCTCGCCGCCTCGCCCGACGGACGGGAGATCGCCTTTGCGAGGGGGCAACTCGCCATCTGGCGCGTGCGGGCCGACATCCCGCACGCGACGCCGGTGAAGATTCTCGACGGCTCCTCGGGCATCATCCGCCTGGCGTGGTCGCCGGACGGGTCGAGGATCGCCTTCGAGCGACTGCAGCCGAACGCCGGTTCCTGCGTGGAGCTCGTGGCCGCAACAGGAGGGACGCCGATCCGGGTGGGCTGCAACCTGCAGATGCCGACCTGGATGAGCAACTCGAACGTGATCGTGAAGGACCAGACCAGCGGACGGTTGGCCATCGTTCAGGCCAAGGCCGCCGGAGTCGTGACCGGCACCCTCGCGGGTACCGAGCAGAGCACCATGCCGTCGGTGTCGCCGGACTACCGCTGGATCGCGTACATCGACGGCAACGCCCCCGCGATCGTTCCGGTCGGCGGCGGCACACCGAAGCTCGGCACCGCGACCGAGCGGCCAGCAGGCATCACGTGGTCACCCGACGGCTCCGAGGTGCTGATGACGCAGTCGATCGCCTTCGGCGGCAGCGCCCTCGTGACGTTTCCGGTCGGGCCCGACGGAACCCTCGGATCGGGCCAGACAACCTACCGCACCCAAGGCACGGATCGCATCGGGTCGGCGGTGTGGCAGGGCGCCCGAGTGAGCCTCGGTTCGACGTCCACCCCGATGGGCTCCGCTGTGAGCATCCCGTTCGACACCAACGGCATGGCAGGACCGGTGACCACCACGTGCCAGCTCGACGACACGCCGGCCGTGCCGTGCACCTCGCCCTACCAGAAGAGCGGAGTGCCTGCCGGCTCCCACAAGTTCCGGGTGAAGGCGGTCGACGTCGACGGGCAGGCCAGCGTTGCCTTCCGGCACGTGCTGGTCGACCTCACCGCGCCCACCGTGCGGATTACCGCGCCGGTCTTCGACGTGACCACGGCGGCGACCGCCACGGTCACCTACACCGCCTCCGACGACAGCGGCACGCCGGTCGACTCGTACGACTCCCGCTGGCGGATCGCACCGACGGCCGGAAACTTCGGCGCGTACGCCGCGATCAAGTCCGGTACGACGGCCACCTCGGTGACGATCGGCCTCGCGGCGGGGTATGAGTACTGCGTCTCGGTCCGAGCCCGGGATGCCGTCGGCAACGTATCCGGCTGGACCGCCGACCGCTGCTTCTCCCGGCCGTCGGACGACCGCACGATGGGCGCCTCGACCGGATGGACCCGGACGACCAACTCGGCGTACTACCTGGGCACCGCGACGGTCACCACCACGACCGGGATCTCCGTTTCGCGCAGCAGCGTCCAGGCCAAGCGCCTCTGGCTGGTGGCGACGAAGTGCTCGACCTGCGGCAGCCTGACCGTCTACTACAACGGGAAGTCGGTCGGCATCGTCGATCTCAGCAACCCGTCACTCGTGTACCAGGCAGTCGTGCCGCTGCCGGTCCCGTCGACCTTCCTGACCGGATCGGTGCTCCTGACCACCAGAACAGCCGGCAAGGTCTACCAGATCGACGGCCTGGCAGTCCGCCGTACCTGACCAACCCGCTAGGCCCGGCGCTCCGGCGCCGGGCCCAGCACTTCGGCTGCCGGCTCTCGAGCTCATTCCTGGCGGCGGCCAGCAATGCAGGCTGTGCCAGCATCTCAACCCAGGATGCTCTGGGGACGAAGGTTTCGGTGTAGCCGCCCATCTGGTTCACGGTCGTGCACCATCGGTCTTGCAGCCAGCTAGCGGGGAACCCACCGAGCAGCAATGGCCTCGTGCGGCTGCGGCTCGCTCACTAAGTCAGAGGCCACAGCCTGGCGTAGAAGCCGAGCCGCCGGACGGTCGCATCGTCTAGTGTGACCTCGCCCATCCGGCGGCGCAGCCTCACCTTCTGATCCTCGTTCGGTAGCTGCCCACCATCGGGGGTACTCCGGAACCAGTTGGCCAGCCTGATCCGACCCTGCCGGCTCAGATGGGGATCGACATCGGCCACCAGACGCAGGATCGACTCGAGTGCGTTCCAAGGTCCGCCGGCAACCTCGACCCGCGTCGCGCCGGCCCGCGACCACGGTTGACCGGAGGCCCAGGCAGCTTCGACGAACTCGGCCGTCACCTGCCGTGGCAGTGCCGCCAAGGCAGCCGCCGCGGCGCCGACCACCTTCGGTGAGGCATCCAGCAGCAACGGCCCCAGCAACTTGGCCCGCTCCGCACCGTCGAGCCAGCCAGTTACCGCCTTCACCGCCGCGAGTCGCACCCGTGGTCCTCGATCCGTGAGGTGCCGCACGATCAGCGGCAGATCGTCCGCCTCGCCGACCTCGAACAGCCCGGAAATCAAGCCGATACGACGGCCTACCGCGATCCGATCGGCCACGAGAGCAGCGTCGCGATAGGTCTTGGCGGGGTCGCCGCTTCGTCGCCGACAGCGCCATTGGGCCAGCTCGCGGACGCGCGCCGATCTGTCGAACAGAGCATCGCCGATCTGCTCAACACTCAGCAGTTCGTCAGGCAACCGGAGCAGCCCAGCCATACGTGTTTCGACGTACCGGCTGGTGAGGAGCCCGGGCGCGACACCGGCGTCGGCTCGTTGGGCCAGTGCGTCAGCGCATCTGGCACGGATCCACTGGTCGTTGTCGAGAGCACCGATCTCCAGTTCGGCCCGAGTGAGGGTGCCGTTCACCAGATCACGCTGATAGGCCCACCGCCGCAGGTCCCGAAACCGAGCTGCGCGCAGTCCCGAAAGTTGTTCTTCGGTCAGCCGCTTCGCGTACTCGTCGAGGAGTCCTTTGCCGTACAGGCGCCGGCGTATAACCAGCAGCACCTCCATTGCGGCCAAGGCGGGTGGCAACGTGAACAGCAACTCCCGGGCGCGTGTGCGGATCTGCGGGACATGATCGGTGGTCCGGAGCGCCAGCAGCACAGGCGCGAGCTCACCAGGCAGGTAGGGCAGCGCACGCTCCCGCAATCGCCCGTCGTAGTACAGGCTCGCCAGCACCGCTCCCAGCCCGGTCGACTCTGTCGGATCAGGGCGGCTGCTGATGGCAGGGCCGTCGTAGATCGTGCGGTAGCGAGCGAGTTCGTCCAGCCGGACCAGGTCCTCGCCGTGCAGGGCCGCGAGCCAGGCGAGGCCTTCGCGCCGGGCGCTGGTCCGCAACGGCCCTTCCAGCGCGTCGTTCAGCCGCTGCAGGGCTTGGCGTGCCTCAGCCGCGGTCATCGTCACCTCGCCCATTGTCCTGGGAGGGAGCCAATGGGCGCTACGGGTTTGCGGTCTCAGGGCCTGGTCAGGGATGTACGACGACTTTCGTCGGTGTGGCGGGCGGCCCGATGGCGGATGCACTGGGTTCGTGGACTGTGTGGTGATGTGCCGGCAGCAGATCCAGCCGATGCCGTACGTCGTCGTTGCCCACTGCCACCCGTTCGCGGTGAGCTGTTCAGTGACGACTGCCAGCAGTTGCTGCGGCCGGTGTCGCCGGTGAGCTCGGCGAATGGGCTTCGCCGCCGTTGCCGAGTTCGTCGAGCACAAGAACTGGTGCCTGCCGCAGGACATGCTCGGCGAGCCGGCCGGCGGGAAAGCGGGCGGTGCCCTACTCGAAGTGGCGCTGAACCCGGAGTCTCCGCCTTCCACTGGATCCGACGATGCGGTGGACCTGCTGCCCGTCGAACCGTCGACGATCCCAACATTTGATGAAGGTTGTCGAGCGAGCTCAAAGGATGAGCTGCGGCCCTCGGGAGAATGTCCCGACGGGCATATGCCCACTTCACAGGGCCGACGAGGGGACTTGAACCCCTAACCACCGCTTTGCCCCGCCAGACATCTCAACACCTGCCAAAGTTGTCCGAACATGCCCGTGACCTGCGAAGATGCGCCGCCGGACTTGTCAGTGGCTCTCGTCGTTGCGCGACATCGAGCACTCATTGCGGTCAGTAAAACGGCTAGTAGTGTCCACCAGATCGGCTCGTTGTCGGTGCGGCAAGCAACGAACTCGAACTGCGATACTCGCAATCATGACGCCTGCTCCCGCAGAAACCATCCAAGCCTGTCTTGGGAGCGTCGCCTGACATGTCTCTCACGGTGGCGCTGGACGATCCGAAGAGCTCGGTCAACGCGTTCTTCGATGAACATCTTCCGCATCACGAACTGCTTACCCGCCCCTGGGCGAGGAACCTGCAGCAGCATTCATGGACGAGGTCCATACCGGCATCACGAACTCCGCATCTCATCGGAGCTGCGATCGAAATCCGCCTCGGATTCGACCTGGCTCAGATCCTGCCGTACGGCGAACTCACTGCTGCTGTCTCGTTGCCGGATGGCCTAGACGCGATCCGCGCATTGGGCTTCAGCCCGCCAGCAGACGACGACGGGCTACCGACCTGGCAGAAAGGTGCCCTGATCGATGATCACTACCTCCTCAACGATCACGATCGTCAAGTTGAAGCGTCAACGCTGTGCTGGCGCGTGGCCTACGTCGAATCCATCGCCCATGCGCTAGGGAACAGGGAACTCAACACTCCGGAGAACCTCTCTGCCTTCTGGGCCCACAATCGGCACAGCCCGCCACAAGAGTCGATCGAGGCACTCCTTAGGCTCTGGTACAAATACCTCGCCGCAGCACGCGCCACGTTCGCGGGACTTGGCGAACCCACAACGATCAGACCTAGCTTCGCCAACCGCTTCGCCGTCGGAGATCTGCTACTCGGCAATACCCTGATCGAGGTCAAATGTGAGCTGCGCCCAGAAGCCCAACTTCCTCGAACGCTGCGCCAAGTCTTAGCCTGCGCACTCGCCGACTCCGACGATGAGCTATCGATCGAAGGCATCGGCGTCTACCACGCGTACGAAGGCTCCGTCACGCACTGGCCGCTGACTCGCGTACTCCAGAGCCTCTCGCCCACCGGCCACGCTTCTCTGCCCGAACTCCGCGCGCGTTTCGCCGAAACCATCGCAACAGAACGCCGAACGATCGACGAGCGCGGCAGCTGATCAGTCCCGCCGTTGGGCTCGGTCTGGCTGACCTACAGACGTGGAGAGACTGCTGTCCATATCGCGCTAGGCGCCACGAGGCGCTAGCCTTGGATGCAGGTAGCCCAGCTGCCCGACTCCGAGCCTGGTGCCCATGTCACTGCGGCAACGAAGACAAGAAGCACAGCTTCCATGGGAATCAGTTGATCTGCCGTTAAGCCAGTCCAGCCTTTGACACCGCCGGCAGAGCGACGACATGGGCGTGCTCTGTCGCAGAGGATGTGTCATGGCTGACAAACGCCAACGCGCGGTTCGCGCATACATGAGGCTGACCGGCCTCAATTACACCCGTGCAGCCCGAGAGATGGCCCGATACACCGACCCCACGCACCACCACATCGTCGCCCAGGCACGACACCTAGTGCACTGGCTCGAGTCCATGCCGCGAGCTCACGACGCTGAATTCGACGCCTTAACGACCAACCGTTGCCTAACCCTCGCTGTCGCTGCCGCGCGCGATGTAGAGGCATGGGCTCAGAGTGGTGACATCGGGCGGGAAGAGTTCGATAGAGCAAATCATGTCAGCGAGTGGCTCCGAGAGGTCAGCGAGCAACGGTCCAGCGAAGTTATCGCTGCGGACGCGCTGGTGACGTGCGTCTGTGCCGTACGACGCGGAAGCTGCAGCATCGGGCATTGCCGACCGACCTCCTGCTCCCCAGCACCAGAACGCGCGTTCCTCGTTGTCTCCACCGGTGAGACTAGACAAGGCTGCTTTCAACACATCGCCGAAGATCTTGTTCGCCTTCGCGGATCTGTTGATGCCGAACGCTACGAAATGATCGGCCCTCCAGCCGTGATCGAAGCCATTGAAGCACTCGCGTCCAGCGGAGATGTCGCCGTGGTCGAGGACCTCGAGACAGACCTTGGAGCAGCCTCGGCATGGATGCTGGAGCTGGAACTCGAGTACGACCTGGCGCAACACAACGCCGAATGCATCGAGGCTGCCATCGATGCGGCATATGGCCTGGGCCATGACGAGGAGTCGACAGTCCGGCAAGCCGCGGCCCAGTTCCTCGAAGACCGACCAGATGAATGCGTCTGCGAGGCCTCTGCTCTCGAATAGCCCATGATTCCGGCCCCTCTGGGCGGGCGAATCGCTCGCCCAGGGGGACCCGACTTTCGGCATTGGAAGGCTTCGGGACCGTGCCAGCTCGGTGGCGGAAGACCTCCTCAGTTGCCTGTCTTGCAGCAAGCTTGAGTGCTGCGGTCTGAGTCGTCGCCGAACAGGAGCCGCTAGCTGCTGCGAACCAAGGTCACCGTCTCTGCGGATAGCTGGACATGCGTGGCTTTCCAGCCGGCGTCGATGATTGCGCGGGCGACGGCGCTGCCTTCGTAGCTGTACCAGTGGGGTGGGTGATCTCGGCTCGAGTTGGGCAAGGAGAACCCCAGGATCTGCTCGACCTTCGAAAACGTCAGATGGACTTCGCCTTTCTCGCAGTCGCGGAGCCAGCGCCACAGAGGCTCATACTTCCCCGTGTGTACCACCCACATTGGAGCAGCTGGCTGTGAGTTCGGCAGTGACTCAACGGTCTCAGATGGCGTGGCGAGATTCCGGATTGCCCGCCACCGGTCGGCGAGCTCGGTTCGCATCCGATAGTGCCATCGCCCATCGGCCTTGATGAACTCAATCGGCGGGTTCGATCTGCGATAGGTCTGATAGGTCTTGCGCGCTATCGCTCCACTGATGCCAGAGATCTGGTCGACGACATAGCCCTGATCTTCCAGATCAGCACCGGTGAACAGCACACCAGGCTTGGCCACGGCGACGTGGTCAAGGAAGTCGAGAGTCAGGCCAGTTGAGGATGCGGCGAAATCGGCGAGATCGGTGTCGTCCCACGACACCACCTGCAGCGCCGCGCCGATGGGCGAGCCCACAACCTCGACCGTAAGATCGATCGGCGCAACACCAGCTGGGGGACCAGGCCATACGTCGCAGATGTACTCCGTCAGTTCAACGGACCGAGCGTCGATGGCTGCGTCAGTCCAAGCGCTGACGTGATTACGGATGAGGTCATTCGACAAGACGAGCAAGCTGTACTTGTCGAGGAGACTGCGCTTCCCAAAGTTAGCGTCGCCTCCGGCTTTGAGCCCATCAGCTTCCCTGTCCGTCCAGGGGCGGTGCGACAGCGAGCCGTTCAGCCTTCTGGTAACCAAGGTGAGGTTTCCCAGAGTGTTGATCCGCTTCTCCCGAGCGGCCGCCTGCTCCGGCGTGAGCTTGGGCTCGGGATCCCAGTACGTGTGCCACTTCTGGGGCATCACATGTTCGATTTCCAACTTCGGAGGTAGGCCAACTGCCTCGTGCCGTTCGGTTCGAAGCATCTGCTCCACCGCCCCGAGGACGGTTCTTAGCCGCGCCTGCCGAACGTTTCCATACAGCCGAACTGTCGGCAAGTCAGCCTTCATGGCGTCATCGGTTGGCCAGACTCGGGCGTCGGCGGTCTGCGAGGCAAGGAAGCTCCGGACCGTGTCGCCGGCGGTTGCGACCGTGCTCCTGTCTAGCAACTTCAGAATTGCGACCATCATGCGGTTGACGTCTTTCATGGTCAACCGAAGGAGGGTACGGCGGATGACCCAGCTCTCGAGTGCGTTGAGGCCGACAGCACGCTGGTCGGCTGGTACTTGGTGGTTCTCTGACAACATCCACATGAGTAGCGGACTGGTCGCGGCCAGCTCCATTGTCTCGATTACACGGCTGTAGAAGGCTCCCTCAGCCGCCTGCTCGTCGAGTTCGACGAATGCACGGTATGTGTCGGCGTCCTTCCGTAGCTCGCCAAGCAATCGCTCGGTCTCGGTAGCGTCGGCCATAAGAGGAGCCGCGTACTCGGTGAAGACTCGAAACACGTGCTCGGTCTTGACCTCATCGGACAGGCGCATTGTGAGCCAGTACTGCAGGAAGATGTCGATGCGAGATCGCGAGTGGCGGCCCTGGTTGATCTCGGCCCGCCACCAGTCGTCATCGAAGTCGCCCCAATGGGTCTCGGGCCACCGCTCGATGTCTACCCCGACCCTCTCGCCGTGCTGGAATATCCAGTTCTTGATCAGGTCGGCCTTCAGCAGGGGCGTACCGCGATCGTTCAGGGTCTCGAAAATCAGCTGCGCATCGTCGTGGCCGGCCAGGTTGATCGCGACTAGGAACAATCCGTCCTGGAGCGTCGCTGACAACGCCTCAGCTCGCTCGGCTTCTGTGCCAGGTGGTTCCTTGCCGTCGGCATCAGGCGTGGCAGTCAACCAGGTGCGGGCTTCGGCACTGAAGAATTCGTGGGCCGCCAAGATTCGGTGTTCGCCCGTCCAGCCTGCCTGAGGGTCCATGGCCTGCGCGAACGCCGCGCGGTCATGACGAGATGGCCAAAGCTTGAAGCGTTCGGGGCGACCTTTGAACGCCGAAGACTTGTTGAGGATCAACTCCTCCAAGTCCTCTGCCAGCAGGTCGTGTCCACGCTCAGCGATGGCTGCCTGAGCTGCGTCAATCATCAATTGGAGGGTAGTCGTGCGTTGCTGGCCGTCGATAACCATGTGTCGGGTGACGTCGCCGACTACTGGCGGCTTCGACTCGTAGACGACTGCGCCCAGAAAATGATGAGGTATCGCTGCCTGGGTGCCGCCTGCCACCCGACTCTCTGCGACTCGGACTACGTCGGCCCACAGAGGCGCCCACTGGTCTTCTTCGTTCCACACATATGGACGTTGGAACGCGGGAATTTCGTAGTGCATTTTTCCGTCGAACAGTTGCCGCGGGCTAAGTGCATCGGCTTTCATCTCGCTCCTAATGATGCTGTCGCTAACGACATATGTCGACCAACCCCGAGAAGTCTGCATGCCAGAATTGTTTGATAGATAACGGGAAGACTTCTTTCAGTCCTGAACTTCGACTACAACAGCCCGCTGGAGACCCCGCGGCGTCTCGAACTCGACCGTGTCCCCAGGCTCTGCGCCTTCGATGGCCCGCGCAAGATCAGTAAGGGGGCTGACCGGCAGCGTGTCGGTAGGAAGATCATTGGCATGCGGCACGATGGTCACGAACAGCCGATCGCAGTCGTCGTCGCCCGGGTACTGGAGCCCGATAATGCATCCGGGCGTAACCCAAAGGCCGCCGCCGTGCGACGGATCCACGGTTGACTGCGACAGCACTCGCTCAAGGTGGTGCAATCGGGTCTCTAGGTCATCACGATGTCGTTCCTGGTTTACAAGCTCGACATCGTGCGATCGTCCGTCAACGGCTCTGATGGGCGGCGGATCACGGAGCCATCGTTGGATGGCCGTGGCTTCCTCTTGAACTCTTCTTCGTGCGACTGAAGAGAGCAGCATCTTCCCGCTGCGGAACCGCTGCACCGGATGATCATCGATCTGGGGCTTGTCAATGACGGTGGCTGTTGAGGCTGCCGGCGCAACGATCGTGGTTACATCGGTCGAGTTGCCTGGTGAGAAGGGCTCATCAAGTAGTTCATCCGCTGCACTGCTGACGGGTACCGCGGCGGCCTGAACCTCGACATGTGTGGCTATAGCGTCTTGAATCGTCTGCTGACCCCAAGTTGGCTGAATCTCCAGGTCCTCGAGTTGTGCCCAGAGTGGTTGGAGAGCTTGTTGCGGATCCCGGAAGAAGACGCTGCCTCGAACGCGCCAGAAGGTCCAGCCGACCCGTTCGAGGTCTCGCTGCCGGGCCGCGTCGTCCAACGCTGCCTCGCCGTCATGGAATGCATCGCCGTCGCATTCGACGGCTAGTCGCTGGGTGCCGCCTTCGATAACCAGGTCGATTCGATAGCCGCCGACCTTAACCTGCGGGCGCACGCGGAATCCGCGCTCGCGTGCGGCGAGGAAGACGCGTTGCTCAAATAGGCTATCGAAGGCCGGATGACGGCGATCAGGCAGAACGTCACCGATATCGAGCGCATCCTGCTGTCCCACAGGCTTGAGCAGGTAGCGCAGATAACGCTGCCGCAAGTCTTTGCCGGACAAGTCTCCTGGCTGAACACTATGGAACAGCCATACCTGGTCCCTCGCACGGGATGCCGCGACGTTGAGGCGCTGTTGATCGGATTCTTTGCTGAGTGTGCCGATGCGGGCCGGGCCGATTGTCGACTGGAGACTCGAAACCATCGAGATGAAGATGACGTCTCGCTCATCACCTTGGAACGCCTCGGCGTTGCCGGCGCGCAGCTTTCGTTCCTCGACGAGGCGGACTCCCAGGGCGTCTACCAGCCGCTGCATGATCAGTTTGTCCTGTGCGTGCCCGAGCAAGGTGATGACGCCCATGGACTTGCCGTCGTACGCCGGATCGGCACAACACTTCTCGATCTGAGCGACGATCTCGTCGGCTTCGGGTTCGTTGACAACGTCCCGGCGGCCGGATACGACGGCGCCCTTGACGTAGGTCGTGCGCAACGGTGGCAGCCGGTCGGCACCATACTGCCGCAGAGGCACTAGCGCACCGTTGTAGCACAGCTCATTGGAGAAGCCGATGATCTCGGGCATACAGCGGAAGTGCTCGCGGAGCATGATGCGCGACGCCATGCCGACTGCCTGGTCGAAGAAGCTGTTGAGGGGGCCGAACAGGGCCTTGTGTTCAAGCGGCGCTAGGTAGCGGTCCTGCAATGTAAAGACAGCTTCGTGGTCCAACCCCACGTTCGATGGACTTACCTGCTTGTCATCCCCAACGACAACCAGCCGAGGAGCCAACCAGGACAGCAACAGTCCTTCGAGTCCGGATTGACTGGCCTCGTCGACGATAACGACATCGAACAGATTCGGCCGATCGACCGGAACGGTGTCGAAGACCTGGTGCATCGGCATGATCCATGCAGGAACTGCGCTCTGGCATTCCTGAAGACTCTGGCGAGCATCTTCGCGATACCTGCTCACGTATTTCCCGGTGCCTTTACCCGCCTTGCGCACGGCCTGGGCGTACATCTTTAGGTGGGTGGACTCTCTTGGGGTAAGACGTCTGAGTGCATGCGCCCAGCCCCTGTTGGTCGCGAGTCGCTCCAATGCTGCCCGAATGTCTACCTCAGCGGCGTCGAGCGACTCCCGCCATCGTTGTTCAGCGAGTGGATCGGTCTTGGCGGTCAACCTCTCATCCCACACGGACCAGGCCCAGGCCTCGGATAGCCGGTGCAATCGCTCGTCCCAGGCCGGATCTGAGCTTGTCTGCTCAATGCCTGCAACAAGATCCGGTGCTGCAGTCGCAACGTCCTGTCGAGACTGACGCAGTCGCTCGAGGACCGTATTTGCTTCCCTGGCTGCTTCCAGAGCGTGGAATGCCGTTCGGTACTCGGCTGGGTCCCACCTGCTGAGGGCTTTTGCACCTTGTTGGACGGCCGCGACCGAGCCTGCCGCCTGATCGTCCAACAGTCGCTTCGTCCGATCGACCGAAGCTCGAACTACCTCATGAAGAGCGACGAGATCCAGCGCATCCAGCGCCCTGACTAGCCTAGCGATGCCGTCGCTCCCGCCAAGATCCACGGCGGGCATTGTGGGGAATTCCTGCAGCCGTCGCTCGACGACGTGGACCGCATCTGCAAAAGACAGGACATCGGCGAGGATCTTGTTGTCATCGACAAGGACTGCGATCCGTTGCGCGAGCGGTAGGGTTTGCGGCTGCGCGTAGCCCCACATTGCTTCTAGTGGTACCAGTACCTTCTCGACCATGACTTGAGAATGAGCGGGTCGCAGACGTTTCAGATCGTCAATCTCCCGGCCATCGACACGGACCTGATCCAGGAACGGCGAGGCAACCTTGGCGATCTTGGATCGCCCGAGAAGCCCTTTGAGCTTGCCACCCTGGTTCAGGTGATCGAATAGGGCGGCGGCGTGCCCGGCGGCCTCACCAAGGTCAAGAGCATCAAGCCCCGTGACAGCATGTCCATCGATACCTGCAAGCCACGACTCTTCATTGATGATGCCGGCCGCGGTCATTTCCTGTCGCTGCCGCCAGACGCGGTCTCGGCCGCTGAGCACCGCACTCTGAGCCTCGGCAGCCCATTCCTCGGTACGGCGACCAAGCTCGCCCCGACGACGGCCCAGGTCACTCAGCACGCGGCGGATCTCGTCCCGTTCGGGTGTCTCTGTGTTCGCAAGCGCGACGAACTCCTCTGTTCCCCGAGCCTCGATCAGATCCGCTTCACGCGCGTTCAACTCGGTTCGCCGCTCGGCAAGTCCCTCAAAATCGGTCGGCTGTACAAGCTCGGTAAGCTGTGGGACTCCTCCGGCCAGTGCCCGCAACTCAGGGGTCGCACGACGCGACAAGTCCAGGAACTCGGTCACGTCGGCCACGCTGACATCGAGTCGATCGGACGTGGCACGACCAAGCCAACCTAAGGCGTTGGCCTCCCGCGCAAGGCGTTCGGCGATCTCCTGCAATGTTCCGGAGTAGCTACCGACGTCAGGACCATAGACGTAGGTCTCGTGTTCTCGAATCGAGCGCAACTCGGAAAGCGCTGTCTGCTCACGCTTCCGAGCGGATGTCAGACGCCTCCGAAGGTCTGCTGCCTCTCGCTCGGCGGCTGTAGCATCCCACCGGTCAGCCTTGTCCAGGATGGTTGTCACCGATCGCTCGAGGTCCGCCTGCCCCCTCACGGCATCGTCGGTGACACTGACGCACAGATCGCTGACTTCGCTCGGCAGCTTGTCCTTGAGAACCGTCAGGGCGCGCGTGGTCGTGCTTGTAACAAGGACTCGTTGCCCATGGGCAAGCAGGTCACTAACTAGGTTCGCGATCGTGTGGGTCTTGCCTGTCCCTGGCGGGCCTTGGACGACCACTGTTTGATGATCGGCCAGCCGCTCTCGGATCAGACGTTGTTCGTCGTTTGCCGGCTTGGGGAAGTAAACCTCTTCGTCGGCATATGCCTGTTTCCAGGACCGCTGGTCAGCATCGAAGACGCGACCGTCAGTAATTTCAGCGAACTGCCGCAGACCCGACGGCACCTCTTGGCCAGCGCGCAGCATCGCGATGATCTGCTCACAAGCCGCGACGAACGACCTCTTGGTTCGCTCGCGCAGTATCAGAGCGGGTGCGAACGTTACGGTGGGCTCCTTCGCGCCAGCGCCGCTTGCCGGCGGCAACTGCGCGGCAACAAAGGCAGCGTCAGGGCCGGATCCGTTCACCCATGACCGGAGTAAAACGGTCACGCCGTCCGGTTCATCGCTCCATGGATCGTTAAGGCTTTCGAGCCCGGTACGGATTGACTGGCGAAGGATGTCAGACGCAGTGTCTTGTGGATCCAGCATGTCCTCCTCGAGCGCCGGTGGCCTGGCGTCCGGGGAAGGCACCACAGTCAGCCGTCCCGAGTCCAGATCAAGCTCGATCGTTGCGGCCATCGTGACGAGATGTCGCCGGACATCCTGGCTACCAGACCTGGTGGTGAGGCATCCGAGTCCGAGAACGATTTCATAGGTCTCAGCGAGAGCACGCGAGTCCTGGTACATCGCATAAATCCGGTGGTACGCGTCGCCGACGGCGGCTCGTGGCCGATCGTCTGCCGCCCATGCCTGCCAGACCGGCGCCCAATCGCCAAGCGCATCGGGTACCTCGGGAGAATCCTGCAGCAGTAGCTCTTCGGTAACCGTCTCGAGATCACCTTCAGGCGTCACGACCTGAACCGCCCGAGCCGCAACAGGACTTAGCGATGGAATCGTTCGCGAGGAGTCGCGCAATGATTTCTCAGTGATCCACGGCTTGAGAAGCTCCGGTGGCGACGGAGGCGGAACTCGCTCGACACGGTCGATCGTCAGCCACAGGGTGGGATCGCCGGTTCCCTGCCCGAAGCGCAAGCCGTCGGCCACGGGCAGGTGACCAAACCACATTACCGACCGGTATGCATCGACCGAACGCACGACTTTAGTTCGTAGCCGCTGCAGTTGAACCAGAAACTCGAAGATCCGTGCAGCTCGATCGTTTAAGGACCCGTCCGGCACAGACGAGCCCACCCCCTGTGACTCCACTGTCTTCCCCCAGCCTCATCCGCCCCTAACAAGCCCCGGCATCACCGACCCCAACGGGTTGCTGGCCCCCCAGCCAGCATGGGCTTGAACTCGCAACCGTAGACCCGCGGAGCGGCCTACGCCACACTTCGATGATCGCTGTAGCTCACCTAGCGTTACGGCGGGCACAAAATCCGAAGGCCGCGGGCGCTCAAGAGGAGCATTGAGAAGAACGTGCGAGTGAGATTGAGCGGTGTCGGAGAGCCTTGCGCCCTCGGAGTTCCAGAGCGATGAGCTGACGGAACTGCCCGCGGCGTAACGATCAGTCACATCGTGGCCCAGGCAGCGAGGTGCGACCCCCACAGGGCCGATGGGTGATCAACATGAACCACCTGGCATCGAAGCTTCTTCGCTCTTGGCATCTGAGCAGGAAGAGGCTATGTACGAGGCAGCGCTGACACCGTCGGTGGAGCATCTACCAGGAAATATCGAAGGCCGCTGAGTCTTAACTGCAGAAGGAAAAATCTATGACCTTAAGTCCGACCGTCGTCGAGGCAGCGTCATGGCGTCTGGCAAGCGAGATTGCCCGTCGGCACCCTCAACTCATTCGTATCGCACGTGAGCATCCTGGCGGCGGTCAATATGATGTATTGGCCCTAAGATCGATTGCCGGATTAGATATTATGCTCAATCGCAGCGGCACAATTCAGGTACACAGTCGTCACGATCATGGCGTCTGCGACTGGGAGCCAACTGAATGGATCGACTATCTGCGCAACGAACCTCGGGAGTTCATGAGGCGACTTGAAGTGGCTGCGGGGCTGCCATCTGTGGCAATGGTGCCGGCGAGTACGCCAGCGACTCTGGTGTACAGGGTCATAGCAGGGATCGCTGCGACGTCGTTCATGACCGTGCGTCCGATCGAGATCGAGCCTGGCTATGTTGACACCTCGGGCTACGGCGGTGGTCCCGCGAGCTGGCTCGATATGTTCCCAGTCAGCGGTAGTCTCCGGCGGCCGCTGACGGATGATCCGTTTGGTGAATCTGGGTATCGGTTCTGGATGTGTAAGCGGCCGGGCCTGATGCTGGCGTTCGAGACGAGCAGCGGCAGTGCGTGGGCAACGACGGGCACGCCAGTTGACCTGATGCAGACTTACCAATCAGTGGATCGTGATATCGACGCACTTGCACTCACAGTCATGCGACATGGGGCTGCCGACGAGTGAACTGTCCGGCAGGCAGGCTTGCAGCCGCTTCATGGCAACTAGCCTAGGTCGCCGGGTTTATGTCAAAGGCTCGTTCAGTGGATCTCCGACCGAGAGGCTGCCGGCGGCACGCCAGGCGACTATGTCGAGAGCGCGGAGGTGGCTGATCGGCGGGTTTGTAGCGAGGTCCGCGATTTCAGACCAGGTTTCGTGCTGGTCAACTAGGTCCTTGCGCATGGCCATTGCTAGAGCGACGAAGAAGTCGCCCCATGGACGACCTCGCTGGGGTGGCACCGGTGCCCGCTCAGTGTCTTGGTAACAGCGGCGGATGCGTTCGTCGTAGAGCGGAATGAAGCCGGGCCTTTTGCGATGCAGGATCTTCGCAAGAATCGTCCCCCGGACGTCTGGGATCCTGTGCTCGTCGAGCACTCCGAACAGCATTCGGATCGGCTTAAGATCCTTGTCCTCAGCGCTGATCAGTTGGGCACCCTGAGGGATTTCTGTCAGCCACTCCTGCAATCGGGGCCGTTGTTGCTGCAAACCGTAGTAGGCCTTAAGGGTGAGCCTGTTGACATTGAGCAACACTGGCGCAAGCAAGTCTGCGTCCTCAATGCGGTTCGGGTCCGATTGCGCTTGGTATGCGTCGTATGCCGGGTAAGCCCAGGTGGCAGATCCTGTTAGGTATTCGCGGGCCAAGCCGATGGCTCGCTCACGTTCAATGAGCGCACCGCCAACGCGAACGATGCCGTAGTCCAGCGGTGTGGCCTCTGGGCTCGCCGTCTTCGCGCGAACTTTGGGGTGCGCTCGCTCGAACGCGCTGACTAGTAGTTGAGCTAACTGCTGTGCCGGTATGTCGAGGGGGACAGTGACGTCATATTGCATCGGGGAGCGCTTTGTGATGTGAGTAAAGGTCAATCGAAGAAGGCCGAGGCCGTCTTCTACTACGGTAGCTTCAACATCCTCAACGTGCGTCCGCAAGGCACCGAACGGGCCACTCGGCTTGAATCCGATCTCCGCAAACGTGCTGCGCCAGTCTGCCATCAGCGGGTCACCTTGGGCCAACTCGCGAAGCAATTCAAGATGGCACCTTCCTTCCATAATTTCGATGGATAAGACCTCTAGTGACAGTTTTGGGACACGCAGCCGTTGTCATCGAATGGTCGCAACTTAGTTCATTTCGCAGTCGGTATCGCGTTCTCAATTCGCTTGTGTGCCACCGAGGCAGCGCCCTGCCAGTCGGCGCCACGTGCGGCCAGGGTTTGTAGAGCGAGTTGGGGCGGCAGAAGTTCCGAGAATTTGAGCTTCTTCAGGGCCTGTTGGCTGATCTCTGGCACCACCCCGGCCAGATCTTCTCCGAAGCGGCTTCGGGCTTCACGCATGGCGGCCCTGACCGCGACGGCCGTCGCGTCGGACCGTAGCGAGAGGTTCAGATTGCTGAAGGTCCACTCATCCAGCAGGTCCGGAGCGGTTTGGCCGATGGCCGCCGTCAAGACCGCGTTGGCTCGAGCCCCCGCGAAGGTCCACCAACGCAGTCGTGAGCTCTCCTCTGCGATCACGGTTGCGTTATTGCTGACCCGTGGATCGAAGGTCTCGCGCAAGTTGGCGAGGCGGTCGACTGCACGCCGGCTCAGCTCTGTTTTCGAAGGGTCTGCACCGAGCAGCACCCGCCGAATCGCGTCGGAGAGCTCGAAAGAGTATGGCTGGGGATCACCGCTCCACTTGGACTTTCCGAGCCCGTCACTCGGTTCGACGTACGCACGACGTCGCTTCCAGTCGATATGGGTCACCTGCCACGGCCGTCCTGCAAGGGCGATCACACGCGGCCCGTCGGTCTTGGTGGTCAGCAGCATCGGATCAACGCTGCCGATCTCTGTACGTCCGTGCAGCACAGCGACCTCGGGTGCGGCTGTGAAGATCGCCAGCAGCTCCATGAAGTTGCGTGGCCCATAGCGTCGTTCTGCCGTCGGGCCAACGAAAGCCAGCCCGGAGTCCACATCCAGATGCCCGGTGTCGAGGAGCCACTGCTTGATGAGCGCGAGCTCATCGCCTGTCGCCAACCCGAGCTCGGCTATCCATGTCGACTCGAGGTCGACATCGATATGGCCGTTCTGTAGGGCAGCTCCGAGGAACTGCTGTGCTGCTACGTGTCTTGGCTCAGGTGGTGCAACCACGGCCTCGACAAACCCCTCGCTGAGCAACAGGAGAAGACCCAAAGACCGCGCGAACTCCACGTCATCCAGAGCCAGGAACGTCATGTTCCGGGTCGTTCCCGGGCGGCGTCCGGTGCGCCCGAGTCGCTGCAGCAGGGATGAGACGGAGTTGGGAGCGCCGATTTGGATGACGCGGTCGAGGTCTCCTACGTCGATTCCGAGCTCGAGTGTGGATGTCGAGACAATGACGCAGTTCCGTGCCTCGGAGAAGGCGGTCTCGGCTCTTCGTCGCTCGTCCAGTGACAGCGACGAGTGCGATACGAAAGTCTCGACCTCCCGTTCGCGTAGCCGAACCGCCAGATCCTCGACGGTACGCCTCGAGTCGGCGAAGACGAGCCGCTTCTCGCCAAGGTGCATCTGAGCCAACACGGCCGCCGCATTGCCAACGTTTCCTACGTAGTCGAGGGCTAGCTCGGGAACCACATTCGTCTCCACGGGCGGCGCAACCACCGTGGCAGGCCTCGATCCCAATGTCCGTCCTTGGAGCCACTCAAGCAGCTCTGCCGGGTTTCCGACGGTTGCGGAGAGCCCCACTCGTTGCAGCGGCCGGCCAGCGAGAGCTGCCAGTCGCTCCAGCACCGCGAGTAGGTGCCATCCGCGGTCGTCTTTGGCGAACGCGTGGACCTCGTCCACAACGACCGTGCGCAGTTCGCCGAACATCCGCGGTGCGTCCAGCAGCGGCGAGACCAGCATGGCCTCGAGCGATTCGGGCGTAGTAAGCAGGATCGAGGGGCGTTCGAGGACTTGGTGCCTGCGCGCGCCTGCAGTCGTGTCGCCGTGTCGGGTGTACGCCGCTCGCCCAAGCCAACCGGCATATGTCTCCAGGCGTGGCTGAAGATTGTTCAGCAGCGCCTTGAGCGGGCACACGTAGAGAACAGAAAGTCCTCCCCATCGCTCGCTCTCCATCCGGCTAAGCAACGGGAACATTGCGGCCTCGGTTTTACCGCCCGCAGTCGGCGCGAGCAGTACGGCGTCTGACCCCGCGAGCAGTGGCTCAATGGCCTCACTCTGCAGAGGGCGGAGTTCCGACCACCCGAGGGTGTTGACGATGTGGTGCTGAAGGACCGGATGGAGGCGATCGAAGGGCTGTACATCGGCCATCACTGTCAGGCCTCGTCTCCAACATCCAATTGGATGTCATCTAGGGACGAGGTGTTGTTGGAGCTGCGCCCTCGTGCTGCGCGCTCGACATCGGAGAGCTCCGATGCGTCGACGGTCAGGGCGTAGTGGACACGCGGATCGAAATCCTCGTACTGGTCAACACGGTCGAGGACGTCGACCACAAGCTTCTTGAGGAATACGCGAGGCGCAATGCCGACCCTGCCACCAAAGGCTCCCGCAACCGCATCGGCCAACGTTTCGATGTATGCGTCATCGACGATCGAGCGTATGCGATCGCTGTGATCGCTGCCCGCCGCGTACAGGTCACGCACCTTGTGTCCCAGAGCCACCAGCGCGACATGGTCGAACCCGGGAAGCCGGATCTGGACCGCCCGCGGGTTGTCGAACCGGGCATCGGTGCCGAAGTCTGTCAACAACCGCTGCGCAAGTGGTGCCAGCCGCGATACCCCGGACGGCCCGTCATAGAAGGCCGGTGTTCCGGTGATGAGCAGATAAAGGCCCGGGTAGCGCCCGGCGTCGATCTCGTCGATCAGCTGTCGTAGAGCGTTGAAGGCCTTATCGCGCACGTCGCCCCGGACCCGCTGGAGGGTCTCCACCTCGTCGAGCACGAGGATGAGACCCGGGTGCCCTGCGTCGCGGAGCACGGTCAGAAGTCCCTGCAAGAAACCCATTGCTCCGAAGTGGTCCAGCTCTCCCCGAATCCCGGCCGCACGCTTCGCCGAGGCTGCAACCTGCGGCTGTCCACCCATCCAGGCGGCCAGACCGTCCGCGGTCGTGCGGTCACCAGCGCCTATGGCGCGCCGATAGCCTCTCAGCGCCTGAGCGAAGACGGGTGTCCGTGAGCTGACTTCTCCCAGTCGTTTTTCGAGCAGCAGATCGACAGCCTCGGCCATGGCTGCATCTCCGGCTGCCTCGAGCGACGGGTCCGCTCCCAGTGCATCGGATTCCAGGGTGAAGAGCCACGAGTCGAGCACGGGCCGGAACGCACTCGGTGGGATCGACGAGGCTCGCATCGATTCAGTCACCCGGCGATAGACGGTCTCTAGCCGGTGCAGCGGGGTCTGCGTCTCGGAGATCTGTACCTCCGCACTTGCGAAGCCACGGCGTAGCGCACGCTCTGCAAGGTGTCGAGTAAAGAACGTCTTGCCCGCGCCGTACTCCCCACGCACAGCCTTGAACACGGCGCCACCGTCGACGACCGTGTCCAGTTCCTCATCGATGGCAGCCTCGAAACGGTCCAGACCCACCGCAAGGAGGTCGAGCCCATACTCAGGCACTGTGCCCCGGCGAAGAGCGTTGATGACTTCCCGGCGCCGGCGGCTGGAGACATCCTTCGCCATCAACGCACCTCGAACTGCTCGCGCAACAGTCGCTCGTCCAGGACAACGGTGGACGTGTGCGGGTCAGTGCCGATAACGGCGTACCCCTCGACGTTGAGCAGCTGCTGAACCTGCGCCAACGCGCCTCGCAGGCGAGTCTCGTTAACCGACAACGCTCGCGCGGCGATCGTCATGGGCAGGCGTGTCGCCGCAGCGACGGTGAGCGCGTCGATGAGGGCGGCGACCTGCTCGTCTTTGACGATAAGGCGACCGGCGACTCTTCGCTGCGCGCGGTAGACCTCGCTGCGGACTACAGCATCGCCGAGTTTCTGCGCGGGTGCTGACGCCTCGGGGGAAGCTATCTCGTCGAAAAGGGTTGGTCCGAGGTCGGGCTTGTTCTTCTTCGAGGTCTTAGCTAGATCGCGCGTGCCGAGTGGCAGGGGCGCTTGGACCGGCTCGATCGCCGCGTTTTCCTGGGTGAGCCACCACGTCGGGACCTGGGGCGGCAGGAGCGCCAGGCCGAGGGGGTTGCTGTCTTCATCGGGAACGAGCACGGCGATAGGTACGACAACCTCGGCGGCGCTGGCTCCTCCGTGGTAACCGGCTTTGAGGGGGCCGTAGCGCAGACTCTCATCGACAGCGAGGACAGCGCGGTGATCCGGCGTGAGAACACGGTCGCCGGAGACCTCGATCTCGCCCTCCTCGACCGTCCCTGTCGCAGTCCTGGAGCGTCCGCTCGTGATGTCGGCGTAGGACCGCTGGGTGCCATGGCGTCGCTCGACGACGTGGCCGTGGTCGGCCGTGATGACCACGGTCCGTCCGGCCGCGCGGGCCCGGGCCAGGATCGGTTCGAGGTGCTTGACCGCATCCGCGGTCCAGGTCGTGCCAGCCGGGTCGCTGCGGTCGAGCGCGTCGTCGATGGTGTTGAGTACGACGGTGACGAGGTCGATGGTGCGGTCGTCGATGGCTGTACTTACGTCAGCGCTCACGGACGAGCCGGCCGCGGTGGAGTCGACACCCTTCTTGTGAAAGAGGGCGGCCTTAATCTTGCCTGCCTTGACCGTCAGTTCTTCGTAACCCCGTCGCTCGACGTCCTGCTGGCCCTGGCGAAGCTGGCCGCACAGTAGCGAGGCCCTGCTCACCTCGGTCAGTGATGGCAGGACCGACAAGCCGGCAGCCCGGCGTCCAGCGCTCGCGCCTGGCAGTTCGGCCTCGAGCCACTCGAGTCGAGCCGTTGCGTCCCCGACGATCTCCGTGGCGACTGCCGCACTCATGCCGTCCATGACAAACAGGAGCAGCGGAGTCTTTCTTGCCATGGGGATGACGACGCCGGGCAGCACTGCCTCGAGAGGCCAGACGGTCGGGTCGATGGCTTGGGAGAGGATGCCGTCCAACCGGGTGGCCTGGGCGAGCGCGGTCGCGAATTCACGCTCCTCGGCCTGGCGACGCTTCATCGCCGCATCGGCGACCACGCCGAGGTAGCGCGCCTGGTGTGGGTCCTCGACGCCACGGTGGACGTCGTTGATCGCGGCATCGACCCATGCGCTCTGGTCCATGTGGCGACGGGTGAGCGCAACCAGCTCGCTCTTCGTGACCCCGTCATGGATGAGGAGCCATCGCGAAAGCCGGACCGCAGCTGCGAAGGCCACGGTGAGCGGGTCCGCCGGACGGCTCAGCAAATGAGCGCGGACGAGGGACCATGCAGCTTCGACGTCGCGGCCTGCGGTTGGTGCGGGGTTTGGTGCGATTGTCGCAGCTAGGGCGTCACACAGACGGGTCAGCCGTGCGTATTGCCCCTGCTTGAGAAGGTCTGAGTGCCCGCTGAGCTGCTCGCCCTGGACCTGGCTGAGTATGGCGCCTGCCCGCTGCAGGGCTCTTTCCACGTGAGCCCCCTGCCGCGGTTCGGCCGCGAGCTCGGTCAGCAGTTCCGTGGATGCGCTTCCGAGAGCACGCAGTGCCGGGACAGGTGGAATCTCACCGCCCCATCGTGGCTCGATCCGAACAAGCGAGGTGCCGGCGACATGCCGTTCTTCGGCGGTAAGCACCTCCTCAGCAGTGAGTAACTGAATGACCGTGCCCAGCGGGACCAGGTCGGCCATCTCACCCTGCCTGAGCAAGGTCCGAACCGGCCGGGAGGCCGCGCCGGCACGTTCGGCGATCCAATCGAGTGTCTCGTCCGCGAGCCTGTTCCCGAACTCGCCTCGGAGGTCCGCGACCGCGGTCACGCTCGCTGGGCGCATAGTCCAACGCAGGACACCAAGTACGTCGGCTGTGTCGCTGTCCAGGCCAAGATGGATCCGCGCCACGGAGGTCAGCGCGTGTGACCGGGTGAGGACCCCGGCCGGCGCTGCGGGCCAGCCGCTCGGCGGTGTGGCTGCGAGTAGGGCCGAGGCGAGCTCTCTGCTCTGGTGGCTACCGGTCAGAGCAGGGTCGATGCCCGTCGCGGCGAACCGGTGACGCACGGCCTCCCACGGGTCGGGGCTGCGCAGACGTTGCCAGATGAAGTGCGCGAGGACGCCCGCGCCGAGGTCGTCGTCGGCCCGATCCGTGATGACGACCATCCAGTCGCCTTCGCGATGCTCGGTCAGCACCTCGCGCACGGCGAGGGCCGACTCTGCCGGCCGCACTCGGACGACGCGACCGTCGTGATGGAGATCCGCGATGACCGCACGATCGGGCACGCCTCGTAGACCGATCACGCCGGTGGAGTAGTCCTTGTCCCGGGCCTCGTCGATGATTGCGAGGACCATCGAGGAACTAACCGGAGTTGCCGCGACTGTAGCGGTCATTCGAGCACCCGCCATGTCACCTCGACCGCGTCCTCCGGGTGCTCGTCGAGAAATGCTCCTAGTTCAGTGATCACCGCGTCTTTGGTGGTGTCCTTATAGCGCGTGGCCCGGCCGCGCGGGGTTCCGGGCGGAAGCGGCGGCTCGATCGGACCCGGCCCAACGATAGGTGGCGTGATGACGGGCGGCAGATGGTCGGCGAGCCAGCGGAAGATGGCACTGTCCGTGTCGTTGAGAGCCGTACCGATAGCCGTGACAATCTCGTCCGCCTCGAGTGCTGCGCGGAGGCGATTCACGATGTTCGCAGCCTGGTTGGCGGCTGTGCCCTCGGACTGCATAGCCTGCACCAACGGCCCGAGCCGTTCCCAGTGGAAACGATCGATCGCGCTGGTCACCGAGGCCGCCGTGGCCAGCGACTTACCGGCAGCAGAGGGCGACGCACCGAGGTCGGCCGCAGCGACTCGCCGTACTAGCTCGAGGCCAGTCAGGTGGCGCAGGTGTTGCACCAGCTCGGCGGTAGCGTTGGCCGTCCTGAATCGGTCGCTGTCGGTCACGTCGAGGCGAGCGTTCGCCGATTCCAGCGCGCTCACAAGACCGGGCGCAGCCACAGCGAACTCCTTCGCCTTCTCCGTCACTTGGTGCACGAAGTCAGCCACCGCCGGAGCAGTCAGGTGGGCCGCGCCGTGCACACCAAGCAGCCCGCCGGCGACGGTGGTTGCCTCGGTCCACTCGGTCGTGGTGGGCATGGGCTGAGTCCGCAGCTCCATGCTCGGCGCGAGCATCCCTGGCTCAGGCACGGCGCCAAGGGCTTGCTCGTGCTGGAACCAGGCCCGCTGACGCAGTGCCGCCCAGGTGATGATGACGAGGTCACTGACCTCCTGGCGCAGGCCTTGGGCTGGCTTGACCTCATCAATCCAGCGCCGGAGTTCCACAACGGTCACGGGATCGTGAGGGATGGCACCACCCTCCTGCTCGCGGCGCCCCAGGGCCCGCTCGATCTCCTGGCCCCAGGGGCTGAAGCGGTCGTCACCAAGGATGTAATGCGTCTCCGCAGCGGTCCCGACACCGAGCGGTCCCGCTATCCGCCGGACGGCACCGACGTCACCTTGCAGTTCGACCCGCTTCTCGCGGTCGGCGACTGCGCGAGCGACGTGTGCAGCCACGGCTCGCAGATCCTTCGCCTTGACCTCGACGTCGCCGGGCTCGAAGTTCGGGTGGCCCGGATAGGTCGCTTCGAAGGCCTGCGCCAGCAAGTTGTCGAACGCGGCTCCGAGCGTTGCTCCCACCGGGTTGGCCGGGGCGAAGGATCGATCCAAGGAGACGAGAGTCCGGTCGTGCGACGCGTCATCGAGCAGGACGCCAGGACGTACTGACGCGGCGCCGTATGCCTGCTGGATGGCGTCTTCGAGGCTGCGGCGCAACGTGTTCCGCTGAGATTCGAGGATCCCTCGCGCCACGGCTCGGTCCGCCTCATTCAGGTGATCCGCGTGGCTCTGCCACCGATCCCCGCTACCCTCGAGAAGCCAGTTCAGGATGACGAGTCGGCGTAACTCTCGAAGCTTCTCGTCGGACAGGAACTTCGGCAGCCAGACGATGGTCGGCGACTGGAAACCTCGGCTTTGCATGTCATCGAGCCGCCGCAAGTCCTCCGATGACGAATGACCGGCGTCGTCGAACGGGTGATCAACGACGACGCGCCACGTTCCGGCGTTCGCTATGAAGTGATCGTCTGAGAGCCAACTACGGTCGCGGACGTTACCGAAGATAACGTCCACCTCGCGTCGAGACCCGCGCCAGACCAGCTGGTGATGGTGCGCGCCTTGGATGTCCTGCTGGTCAAGCTCGATGCCGAGCCCATCGCTGACAAGGCTCTTGATGAGCTCACGTCTGCGACCGTCGTTGTCCTCGCCCTTGGCCCTCTCGACGATCGACTCGTAATCGACCTCGGAGAGCTGGACCCGGATGGTCGGATTGCGATCGTCGTCGTCGAGGTGGATCTCCGGGACATCGCGAGCCCAGGTGCGAATCTTCGACAACACAAGGGAGGCCTCGCCACCCGGGAGTGGAGACACAAGCGAGCCGTGATTGAGCGAAGCCAGCCGCGACGCGGTCAGCGCCTTGAGCGCCGGAACATTCGGTGCGACGGCAGACAAGAGCAGCGTCTTGGCAAGCCGGTCGTCCGTCCTGAACGGTGACGGCACGCTCGCCGGCTGGTCTTCGATGGTCTGCTCGTCAATGCCGTGCATTCTCAGCAGGAGTGGGCGGAGCTTCTCGGTGTAGAGCTTGTTGGCTGACCTGAACAGCGCAGCGGCCTGCGCGTCAAGCGCCTGACCGCTCTGGCCCTGGACGATGAGGTCGAACGAGTCACCGACTGGGATGATTTCGTCGATAGTCAAGGCGTCCCGCCGGTCCACGAGCATGTGCTGCATGACCTTGAGGGCGGTGCGCTCCCGCTGCATGACGCTGGCGAGGGAGCGGAGTGTCGAGACCAGTGCGGGAGAGAAAGGATAGGTCAGCGCGAAGGCCTTCTCGTCCGCTCCGCGGTGACGCTCGTCGGTGTTCACGCCGTCCAGCAGGACGTCCCAGACCGCTGGACGACGGTCGATGGCCTTGAAAGCCTCCTCGAGTTGGTGCTCGGCCTCCGGGCTTTTGGGTCGCAGCAGACGTTGGTGGGCGACGTACGGCAGGTTCTCGTCGCCGAGGGCAACGGTTCCGAAACGGCCCTCCTGGTGGCGGAACGCGCGGTCTAGAGCCTCCTGCTCCGAGCCACTCGCCCCGGAGTCCGCGAACCAGCGACGTAGGTCCATCTGCCGCGCGACGAACGAGATCAGCGGGATCGCGCGGCCACCGATCGCGGACTCCACCAGCTTCGTCAGCTTCTGCGACTCGCGCCGGAAGAACTCTCGGTCCTGCACCGAGAAGGCGAGCCAGAGCACGAGTTCGTCGAGGAACAGGACGACAGCGTCATAGCCCAGGGCCTTGCTGTGGCTCGCGATTGCGGCCAAGCCGGTGTCGAGATCGACGAACTCCGCCTGCTGCGTGTACGCCGTGAAGTACGTCTCGACGAGCGCTGTCGCCAGCTGCATGCGCAGGTCGGTCGCGGGCGACGCCGCACGCGCCTCGGCATAGCGCTCCGCATCCCACGAACCAGCGCCGAGGATGGTGGCCCACGGGTCGCCTTTGTCTCCGTCCGCCTCCGTACCACGGTTGAGACCGCCGAAGAAGCGCTCATCCCCGAGTCGCTGACGCAGTCCCTCCGCATCGTCGAGGAGTGCATCTGACTTGTGGATCGCAGGCAACGGTGCCCCGGGGTGGAGCTCGCGGACCTGTCGGATGTAGCCCTCGAACAGCGCCTGCTCCATCGTCCTCGCACCGAGCAAGTGGAAGGCCAGCGGGAGGATCTTGCGCTCGTAAAGTTGGTGGTCGTGTTTGGCAATGGCGGCCTGCAGTTCCGCCTTGGCTCTGGCGGCCGGCTCGTGCCGGAGCAGGGCGTGCAGCACCGCCATGAAGTGCGACTTGCCGGACCCGAAGGAGCCAGTAAGGAAAGCCCCGCGGCTGACGCCGGAGCCGACTGCCTCGCTGACGAGTCCAAGGGCCGAGTCGAAAGCGTCTGCGATCGCGTCGGTGACGACATACTCGTCGATCGTACGACTCGCCGCCTCGTGGCCGACCGAGTCGGTCAGGCGCAGGACATAGTCTTCGGCTCCCGCGCGTTCGGGGATGTCGATGACGTCTCGGAGCAGCGTGCTCACGTAGTCTCCTCGGTTCTTCTCGTCGCCATGTCTCAGGCCTTCGCCTTGCGGCCGCGAGTGGCCGCCGCGGGCCGCCAAGCCTTGAGCTCGTCCAGGGTCTGGTGAACCTGAAGCGCACGGTCGCGCAACTGCTCCTCACAGAAGTCCGCGAGGTTCAGCCCGTAGGTCTCGTCGACCTCATCGTGCCACTGGCGCACCCACGGCTGAAGCTCGGCCAGACCGGCTACGAGCGGCAGGAGCTGTTCCTCCTGCCAGCCTTCCTGTTCCCGGTCACCGATGATCCTCGCCAGGGCTAACGCCTGCTGCGCGTGATCCCAGCCTGCCCACCCGAGCAGTTCGGTCGGATCGGTCTCTCGGCCGGCGTTGGGGTAGAGGATGAACCGTTCCTTCGGTACGTCGAGCTTTCCCCGATGCTGCCACCATGCCGTCTTCCGAAAGTCCGCAGTCGTGTACTTCGGCGGTACCGGGATGGCGCCAACCTTCTCTCCCGCGTCCTCACGGCGCTGCAAATCCCAAGTGTTCTCCCACGCCTCCCGCTTGCGCAGCCCGGAATCCTTGAGGCGGTTGGCCGCCAGGAACGGCACACTCTCACCATCCAGGAGCGCGGCGAGCTGTTGCGTGACCGTTTGGTCCTTGCGACCCGACCACAACTCCAGTACCGAAACGAAGTCGGAGTCACGGGAGACCACGTCAGCGAGCTGCGCCACCGACCGGGCCACGGCGGCCTGGCCTTGCGCGTCGAACCAGAAAGTCCTGTCCTCCAGTCGATCGAGGAGCCAGCCACGGAGAGCCCGTTCGACCTGCTTGTCCCACGGCTCCGATGCCCAGCGTCGTTTGTGCTCCGGCTTCTCGAGCAGGCGGATAAACTTGTCGGACTCGATGAGGTCCAGCCGCCGCTGAACTAGGTCCCGGTATGCCGCTGGCCAGTGGGACGGCATCTCCGTGGGTTACCGCTCACGTCTTTCGGAAGACGACGGCGACGATTCTTGAGGATGCCGGGCAGACGCCACGGAGAATTGCTGACCAGCTCGGGCATTCGAGGATCTCGACCACAGTCGACGAGTACATCGGCCGGAGAGCACGGAACCCGGAGGCGGCCGGGCACTTGGAGGATGCGTTGCGGAGCATTCATGAGCAAGACCGGTTGCCGGAAGGCCTTGAGCGTTAGGAGCACTCCGGCCGTCGGGGCCGGTGGAACTCGGCCAGGTTCGTCCTGTTCCTGTGGGCCGATCAACTAGCGGATCGCTCGTAGAGAACGTCGATCACGTCGGCTCCGCGGCGTCTTTCGACCTTGAGGACGAAGTTGGACACGTCGGGGACTCCACCGATGACCGCGAGTTCAACCGCCGCATCCCTCAGAGATCGGCCTTTGCGACGTTCGGCGAAGGGAAAATTCTCAACCGTTGTGAAGGTGTCACTGCCGCGCTTAGGGGCGTTGGGAAAGATGGTGGCACCTGTGTTTATCCCGGCGAGGCGGACGTCATCTCCGTGTGCGGCAAGTAGCTCAGTCGTATCGAGAACCAACACGTCATGGGTGGCGTCCCGGTAGAGCTTTGCTCCCAGCAGCTTGGCGAGTCTGTCGGGGTGGAGCCAGAAGAAGACCCGATCGTTGAGCACCTCGAGCCATTCCTGCACTGTCATGTCTGTCAGCGCAGGACGAAGATTGTGCTCTTTCAGGGGTCCTTGGTCCCGAACCGTGACGGGTCCGAGCACGGGATGCTGCAGGGTGTACGAGCGTGGCCGGCGTTGCTTGAGTATGGCTTCCTGCGTGGCCTCATCTGGCGCACATGCTTCGACGAGCTGCTCGGTAGTCATCAAGCCGACCTGCTGGATGCCGGGCCAGCTACCCGCCTCCGCCATGTGATGCAGGCGAGGATAGTGCTCGATCAACTCCGCATGTTCCATGGGGCAGCCTCTCCTAGATTGCGGTGCTCAGAGCTCACATGTGAGCATCGAAGAGCTGCGTTACCAGCGCCGACGGTCTATGACGCTGCGAACATCGAATCGGGTCGTCATCAAACTAACCGGTACACCCGATACCCGTTCGACCTCCTCAACGAACTGAATGGTCCGATCGGTCAACTGGTCGTAACGCTGTGCTTCGCGGTTCTGAACGTCTAGGTAGTCGGCGAAGGTGAGGGCCAGATCGGTAGCACCGTTCAGCTCGACACTGGAGCGCAACAAGGCCCAGTCGAACTCGGCCAACCGGCGTTGGCGATTGCTGACCGATCCCTTCTCGGTCCTCACCAACTCCTCAAGCGGTACGCCAGATCTACGAGCGAGCTCCTCGTAACTGATCTCTTGGGACATTGGGCCCGAGGTCTTACCCTCATTATCTGGATCCTGGACCCGAATCGGGTAGGTACGCGCCACGAGGATCACCCTTCGCAGCCGTCTGGGCCCAATGCCGGATTCAGCCAGCGTGCCTGGTGTCGTCGTGTCTCGGCTCGTCACATGGGGGTAAAACCCGTGATAGAGGCTTAGCGCTGTTCCCTGCGTCCCCTCCAGCAGCACCCTGCGGCCATTGCGGAAGTTCTCGTCCAGGACTTCTTGTGATGACCTGATGTAGGCCCTCAACTCGATCGCATCTTTTGCCAGACGAACCGGTGTTGTGACTGCTTTGTCGCTGCGACCCAAGATTCGTCGCGCAGCCGCTGCACCACCACCCTTCCCCGTCGATCCGATGTCAGCAACCAGCGACTGTTCGAGATCCTTGTCTGCTTGCTCGATGATCATTGCCTGCGGATCGATGCTCAGCCGGCTTGCTTCGACGGAGCAGTCCGAGATCTCTCGAAGGAGAACCTCAATGTCCAGAGTTGCGCCTGGCCCGATAACTAGCTGAGCTTCAGCGTTCGCTTGCGTGCCCGAGGGCAGAAGGCGATGCGTGTACGCCGTCGGGAGCGGAACCTTGTGGCCGGCGTTCGGGCCACCCACGCGCATCAACACGTCATACTCTCTGGCCAGGTAAAAGGCCAGGTTTCCCTTTCCCTCGCTGCCGTACTGGCCGCCAACCAAGACGTCGACAAGGCGGTCGTCAGCACGAGGCAGTAGCTGCAGGGCCGCGGCTGCCCGAATGAGAACGTCGCGGATGTTGCTGCGTTCAGTGTCGATGGCTACGTCCGCATCCGAGGCAAGATCGCGCACGCCAGCCTCAGTGGGATCAGCTGCTACTTCGTCATAGCTACTCAGCTCTTGCAGTCCCGATGTGTCCCCACGCTCCGCGTAACGATGTGCCAGTACATCCTGCGACGAATAAAGGTGCAGGTGAACTACGTTGCCGCCGAAGGCGGCACGGAGTTCGTCGATCTGCTTCTTGATGCGGACCGCATCCACGATGAACAAGGACGTGAGCCCTACATCACTGACCTGCAGATCGCTGGCGCCGGACACTTTCCTACTCACAGCATCGGCAACCCAGTGACCGTCTGTTTCGGTGTCCAGCTGAGTGCCGAAGCGTTGCATCGCCGCCCGCTCTGACAGCAGCTCGACGCCTCGAGTCACCGCCATCTCGCGGAGCAATTCTTTCGTGCTCAGGTGGATCGCGCCGTAGGTTCGTGCAAGGCCTTCGGCGACCGTCGACTTTCCTGCGCCGACCGGTCCGCTGATGACGACGATACGTAGCCCCTTCATCGGCGGCTCTCTCCTGCCGGCTGGGATCCTTGTTGTGGCTTGTCGACCTGGCCCTGGGTATAAACCACCGTTGAAATGCCGTGCGCCAGAAGCGTCCGCTCGATAGTCGCCTGGATAAGATCCCAGCGCCCGCCTGCCTGGCCAGCACCAATGCGAGGGATATGAACCTCGGCGCCCCGGTTCGCAGCGACTCGAGCGACCTCCTCAAGCGCCTGGGCAAGCGCGACGTACGAGAGCCTCGGTGACGCGCTGGGACCGTATCCTCGTTGGACGACCATGCTGGCAACGCCGACACTGGGTTCGCCCGATGCGGAGGCGGTGTCAACAACGTGTACGTGTCCGAGCCCTAGGTTCTCGGGTGATGCGATCGTCCATGCTCGGAAGGCGGCCGCTGCGTCAGGGAACCTCCTTTTCAAGGCCGCGGCAACGCCTCGATTGCCCCAAGCTCGCGCGCCGTCGGAAACCACGTGGGCCACCACGACCGGCGCCTTTTGCGCTGCATCGGCGGCCGTAGCAATGTCGGCAGTCACGAAGCGCAGCGCGTCCGGTGCTGTGCGGGATGCCCCGAGCGGCTCAAACAGAGCCAGAACTCTTGGAAAGATGCTGCCTGGGTACGAGGGGATGCCGACTGCTTGTACGGCCATTGCCTCGTTGGCTGCGGTGACCTCGCCTCGAGCCGTTACACCGACAGCTGATGCGTCAGCGAGGGGACTTCCCGGTCCGAATAGGGCCCCTGGCCTCAGGCTGCCGGACCATGTCCTGGAACCCAACACATACTCACACCGCAGGGATGAGCTGGCCGATTCCTCTACCCGGCTGAAGGCGCCTAACGCCATCGGGCGAACCGAGGCATGGACAAGGCGACGTAAGAGGGCTTCGGTGGAGACGTTGAATCTCTTGCGCTGCACCATCAGAAAGTCGATGTCAGTATCGATGTTTACCAGGCCCTCAACCTCAGCTGCCGGCATGAGGAGCTCGGCGGCCGCGACATTGCAAAGCAGCTCGAGCTGCCAACTGTCGTCAGTGGCCATCTGGCCGACCGCGCCCATCGGCGTACGGTGGCGTGTCGCTTCGCCAGCGTCTACGAACAAGGCATGGGCAAGTTCGTGGGCGAGGCTGTATCGCAAACGCCCGCGGGGCCGGGTTGGGTTGTATTCGATGACCAACGGGGTTGCGGAATTGACGAAGTGGCCGAGGGCAGGTGCGGACGGCCGTGCCGGGGCATTCGGCGCTGGAGCCTCGTCGTCTACTCTGTCCGACCTGACCAAGCGAGCATCGCGAACGTCGAATCTCGGTCGGAGTTCGATCCCCATGTGTTCGGCGAGATCGAATGGGTTGGTCGGCGGACCCAAGACTCCTGCGTCAGCGGCCTCAAGCACGAGGCGGCTGACTAAGTCGCTAAGCCTCACCATCGGGTCCTGGTCGCCCGCAAGCGCGCGCACAGACGCGTTCGTCCATTCGAACTCGTCTGTGTTCCCGGTCACAGATCTAGACTAGACCGCGGCTCGAACTTGTGAGCTATGAAGGCCTACAGATGCGGGTTCTGCTAGTTCGTGTGGGAGACGGCAAGCGCGTCTTCCTCGGCACACAAGTCGGCTGTGTTGAACAACGGGAGCTGTTCGTGAAGGATTCTCGCCACATCCGGGGGGGTGTACCTAGACGACTTCATCACCTTTCCGTCCGACCGAAGTACTGGGCGGCCAGCATCGTCTAGCTTGCTCATGTTGGCTCGATGGACCTCAGCGATGGCGGCATCGAGGTCGATTCCATAGGAGATCGCTGACCCGTAAGCGACATAAACGACATCGGCCAAGGCGTCGGCCAAGGCCACGATGTCTCCTGCCTGGGTGGCGTCTGCGAATTCCTCCACCTCCTCACGCAGCAGGCGGACCCGCAAATCTGCTAGCTCGACGCCGATCGCGACTTCTGGCAGGTGCCGGCGCGGGAGGTCAAACGCGCGATGAAACGCGAGAACCTGTGACATGACGCTGTCGATCTCAGCGATGGTGGGCGGCCGATGAGTGTGTGAGGTCATTCTTCCGTTCCTGCTTGGCGCCGGCCCGGAGGCCTGCGTCTTGAGCGTGACACTCGGCATTGCCAGACCGAGTTCGAGCTGCTGAAAATCTGGGCCTGGGTGACTGCTGGTCTCGCCGGCGGCTCGAGTAGCTGCGAGCATGTCGTGGTGGGCGGCAAGGGGCGAACGATGCCCACCGCGACTCGCGGACCGCGGTTTGGGCGCGGACTGGAGTCTGCTCGCCACTACCACGTCGCTAGCCTGCCAGATCGGAACGTTTCACGCGACAGCGGCTCGCGAATGTGTGGATAAGACCGAGGAGACGGCATGCACGACAGATACACCTCGGGCGAGATGGCCAGAGTTTGGTCCGACGAGGCCAAATTAGCTCGGTGGCGGGAAGTTGAACTGGCGGTGTTGGGTGCCCGCGTCGAAGCGGGGGAGATATCCACCGACATCCTGACCGCCGCGGAGGTGATTCCGGCTCCATCACCGCGCGAAGTTGCTGAGGTCGAGGCCGATGTACGCCACGACGTCGTCGCCTTCATCTATGCCTGGACCGCCAATATGGACGATGCGGCGGCCAGAGAGGTCCATCGTGACCTGACCAGTAGTGACATCGTTGACACCGCTCAAGCTCTTGCGCTGACCGCGGCGAGCGACCTTATTCTTTCGGCCACAAGGCGTCTCCTCCTTGCATTGACCGGGTTAGCCATCGCTCACCGGAGCACGATCTATCTCGCCAGAACTCATGGACAGGCAGCCGCTCCGGATGTGTTCGGTCATCGGCTGGCAGACTTCGCATTCGCCGTCGATCGAGCGCGGAGAAGGTTTCGGTCGGCGGTGGAGGAGATAGGTGTCGCGAACATCTCCGGGCCGGTCGGAACTGGAGTTGGTATCGGAGCCGAGGTACCGGAGTTTGTTGCTGCGCGGCTGGGTCTAAGAACGGCGGCAGTCAGCACACAGGTGGTCTTCCGCGATGGTATCGCCGCCTGGCTATGTGCTCTCGCTGTGATGGCTGGGGCCTGCGAGGCGATCGCGACCGAGGTGCGCCTCGGGCAACAAGAGGCGATCCTCGAAATATTCGAACCGGCTGGAGAGCGACAGCAGGGCTCCTCAGCCATGCCCCACAAGCAGAACCCGATCGCAAGCGAGAACGTTTGTGGGCTAGCTCGGGTAGTCCGGGGCTATGTCTCGCCGGTGCTCGAGGACGTTGCACTTTGGCAGCATCGTGACATCTCGCATTCATCCGTTGAGCGGATCGTGCTCCCGGACGCGGCCGCGGTGACTGAGCGGTTGTTGATCACAACGTCTCGGATCGTCGAGGGGCTGGTCGTGGATGCCGACGCGATGAGGAAGAACCTGCTTCTGGCAGGCAGCAAAGCGGTGTCCAGTCGAATGCTGAGCACCCTGCTCATATCGGGGATTGACAGACGCACTGCCACGGCACAGGTGGCTGCGCGAGTTGCTGCCGAGCGTTCACCCAACGGCAGTTCTGAGCTGGACGGGGCGATCGCCGAGGTTCTGGAAAGTAGCAGCCTGGCCAAGGTATTTGACGACGTGCTGAACCTCGCCGAGCGTACGAGGCAGCTGAGGGAATAGGGCCCCGGCCGATGGCCTGCGAACCTCCAGGCCTTCACCCGCACGTCGCCGTGTTAGCTGGCGATGTGGGCTGGACAGTTTGTCTATGCCGGAACTGACGATCCGAACTCGGCTGGCAGCCGTGTCACTGATCGGCGATGTCTGGCCGCCATTGAAGGATTTCAGCATCTAGGTCGCCTTTGCGGATGTCGTTCAAGCCGGCGGCGTACCCGATCTCTGTCGCGGCGATCAGCATCCGAAGGACTGCATCTGGCAGGTTGTTGTAGCTCTGATATCCGGATCCGGACCAGACGTTGGCCATGGCCTCGTAGGCCAACCGTTCATCGCTTCGATCGTGAACAGTGACGGTGTGGAGGGTTGTGACTAGTTCCGTCCAGCTCTCCAGGTCGTACTCCGAGAAAGACATAGCGCCAAGTATCTCTGAACGACTGATACGGCGCTGTAGCGATAGCGGGTCGGCGGTGCTCAGACGGAAGGTCGTGTGGATCGAGCGAGTATCCCGGCCCGGTGCCTGAGAGGCATTGCCCGCTGAGCCTCGTCAATCGGAGTTGGCACCTGGGATCGGCCCGAGCCGCAATCGCCAGTCGCGCGGACGCGCGTCAGTCGGCGGCTCGCGAAGCGCAATGCGCGGGCGGAGCCCGCAGAAGGTCGGGTGGGTGGGAGCGGGCGTAGCTGACGCGACGACGGAGCGGCTGCGGAGCACGCGTGGGTAGAAGAAACCCCAATGCGGTCAATAAGCGGTCAGTTGGCCGCGCCGGGAGCATTCGCTCGCAGGCATATGCCCTGTTCACAGGGCCGACGAGGGGACTCGAACCCCTAACCACCGCTTTCCGGAGCCAGACTTGCCACTAGCGATCGGTAGGACGCATTATTGCTCATGACCTGCGCATATGCCTGATGAGGCATCGTGTAAGCATCCAAGGTTGCTCGTCATCTTTCGCTGAATCACGTGAGTTAACAGGTGAGTAGGAAGCACAGATCTCCAGAGCTCGGGCCGCAAGCGCGGATTTAGGCCGGTAGAAGATGACCCAGGCGAGCTCGTGACCCAGCTCAACATCCGGCACGGACCAAGGCCCGGTTCAGTGCCCCCGCCAGACCTTCACCGGCAGAGCAGCAGAGCAGGATCAGCAGCGGGACGAGAACAGCCGCGGAGACCAGGCCCAACAACGTGCCGCCGAAGCTCGTCCCGTGATCGACCGCTCCTAACGCGAGCTAGACGGCGTCAGGAGTGCGACCCAGGTAGCGAGCCACTCCTGTGCAACGTCATGTAACTCGTGTCGCAGGATGTCTGCATCGCCCGGTGACAGGCTCTCGCCGTTGCGGAATCGACGAGCAGTTCCGCCGAATGGCGCACGTCCCGGACTCCACCCACGAGCCTTGATGCGTGCTCCATCGATCCACCATTCCCGCGGCAGGCACCAGAGCTGGCCATCGCAATAAGGGATGACTCCGCCGGGCTCGCGCGTGGACTTTGGAGTGTCGCCGAAGACGATCATGCCGGCGAGGTGCCCGAACACACCGTCTGATCGGTAGATCCAGCCGACTGTGCCTGGTCCGATGCGCCTGATATTGCAGGCAAGGCTCCAGTTGCCTAGACCGTAGGGGATTGATAGGACATCGACTTCCCGACCTGACATTTTCGTCCAGCCCGTGTTCGCCGTCGGCGACGGGTTGTTTCCGAGCAGCACGTCCGTCAACTGAGTCGCGCTAATGGAAAGTCTCCTATCGGTGGGTAGCCGGACGACCGTCCGCCAGGCCCCAGGCGACCCTCGGGATCCGGGAGACCATCGTGATTATGTTTTAGACCGGCGACACAGAACTAAGAGACCTCGACTGGAGGATTGCGGCTGAGCACAATGACGCCGGCTAGACCGTACACCCGCAAGGCCTGTTCGGCCACGAGCTCAGCGATCGCCGTCAAGCAGTCGCCCGAGCGCCTCGTCAGCGGCGCCGGGTTCCTTATAGGACTGTCGGTACACTTTGTACTGACGATCGAGTCGGATTCAGTGGTACAGGCCTCTCGGCTCACCGAAGACGATATCGCGGGGGCCTCGAACGGCGCTTCCCCGGCGTACGACCAAGATGGCGCGGTCGGTGACGACGACCGTGCACGGAACGGTGAAGATCCATCCGCCGCCCGGTCGCTGCGATGAAGGACCAGCTTGACGGGGGCCGTGGAGAGACGATCACGTCGACAAACGGGTTCGACTCGCGAAGGCCAATCGCGGGCCCAGAGTTTGGAGACTGGGTGGCCGGCGCGCTGACCAGTTCGGTCTCTAGCATCACCGCTGACCGGTGACGCGCTATCGAAGAACTCCTCGAATCCGACTGCCGCGCGTCGTGGATCAGATGTATCACGGGTGCCAGCGTTGTTGCGCTACTTCTTGTCCTCATCGCGCCATGATTGCTACTTCTGGTGGTCGACCGCTCGACCACCAGAAGCCTGTTCAGCGCAGACCTGCGAACGCGCGATCGGTCGAGGATGAGCGATCTACTGTCCGTTCAGCCGTTCGTACACCAGCATCTCCGAAGCGGACGCACCTAGACTCTCCTTCGAGAGGAGCGCCCGCTGCGCAGGCCAGGAGCGTCAAGAGCCGTCGTGTCGCGACGGGCCTGAGTCACCATTCGGCCGAACAGTCGGTGTCGTATGCCGTGTGAGAGCGCGGAATTGCCGTGGAGCGTGTTACGGGGCGAGGTTTTTGACGGTAGCGAGCAGCGTGCCGACTGCGGTGGCGGCGCCGATCGCGGTTGTGAAGATGCGCCGCGGGCGCCATGGGTTCCAGGCGCGATGGTCGGCGAGGTCGGCGAGGTGTAATCGTTCAGGGCCAAGGACGTCGAGGTCTCCGAGGACGGCGAGCCGGACGATCCGGGTGATGGCGATGTCGGAGTTGATCTCAGCGGCCGGGAGGCCCGAGGTGGCGAGCCTGGTGAGGCCGATGAAGAGTGGTTCCGTGCTTCGGAGGACTGCGCTTCGATCGAACCACGACCACCGCCGGAGCCTGTGCCAGAGGACCGCGCGCAGGTGCTTCTGGGCTCGCAGAAGGGCTGAGTGGCGTGCGCTGATACCGGCATCGAAGATGTCCTGCGGCGTATTCCTGATTGCGCCTGATCGCGTACCAGATAGACCTACTGGCTGTTGGTCGGGCGCGCAGGCGTGGCCGAGCACTCGTAGCAGAGCATCGGTCGGGTTCATGGTGTCGCTGATGAACACGGTGAGCAGGTGGAGCAAGCTGAGGACGAGCAGAGCGGTGAGGCCGGCAGCGAACGCGACGATCGTGCGATTGGCGGGATCCCAGATCAACGCGACCATCCACACGATCGGGAAGTGATCGCAGGCGACGATGAGGGCCCCCGCGAGGTTGATGAGAACCCGTGAGCGAGCCAAATCGTGGATGTGCCGACCTGGTACAGAGTGCACACGTAGCCATTGCAGGTCGGCCCGCCTGATCCGTCGAAGCGCGAAGAACGCATAGATCGCTGACCCGATGCCGAAAACAGTCAGTTCGACACCGACGGCGATCGCGATGGATCGAGGCACGGATCCATCCAGCAGGCTGACGATGACGTTGGCTATCAGTAGGCCTGCAAGCCCGGTTGCGCCCAGCATTCGGAGCAAACGACCCGGAATGTGGAGTCGCGGAGATGCACGTGGCATCGGGCCAGGGCCGCAGGTGGGCTGATGTGGGGAGAGCGCAAGGACTGCGGGTATGTAGAACATCACCAGCCCACCGAGCAGTATGCCCGTTGCGATAGCCATCCCTACGAGAGTTAAGAGGTAGGTGAGAAAGTCCGACACGGTTCTCCTGATGTCCTGAAGGCGGAACGAACCATCATCTACGAACGAGTCAGAACGATGTCTTCGGTGCAGAAGTCGGCGAGTTGCGTAACTCGGCTGACGGGCCGGAGTTGGAGCTGGGTGAAAGCCGACAGCGTCGAGTCGTACGGTTTTCAGTTCGAGGTTGAATTGCCTGGTGAGGAACCAGGCGGCGGGCGTAGCCGGGCAGCACAACGAGAAGCTGCCAAACCTGAAAGCATCTGCCACCACCCACCTCGTACGGCGTCTGTGGGTGCCTGAGACCCACTGTGTCGGTCACGTTTGAGATCGGCGGACCTGATGCACCCTTTGGCGGTGCTGTGGTCGGCACGGCTTGAGATGACTCTTGCAGCATGGCGACGGGTCCCCTCTCTGCAGCACGGTGCCGTCGGTGCCGGACTGTTGCCGCGTTGGGAGGCAGGCAGACCTGGGTCGAATAGTGGGGCATCTGTCTTGTTTTCTGTCTGTCGGGGCCTGGGTACAGCGCGACGGTTCGCCTCCTGGTCTGGGGATTCGTGCAACGGGCTGCGCCGGGGGCACTACGGCTTCGTCGCGGCCGGATCCGGCGTCTGATTGAGAGGTTCGGCGGTGAGGGCCTGGTGCTGGGTGTGACGCGGGACGCTTTGAGAAAGTGACAGTCGCCATGGCGCAAGGCGGTGGTCCCAACCCTGCTGGACAATTGTGGCGGTCAGGTCCAGGGGAGAAAAGCCGACCTCGCGGCGAAGGTCGAGTTGATCGAGCCATGTCATCGTCCCGGCCTTGAGATAGTCGGAAAGGATCTGAACGTGCTCGGGATCGGGCTGATGTTCCTCGACTGAGCGCAACGTTCTGCTGCCGTCGGTGACCAGGAAACCAATTCCGCGCTCGGTACACCAGCTACGAGCGGCGGCCCATTTGGCTTGGTTCATGGTGAGAGAGGACTCCATGAGGTTCTTGATCTCGACGAGGAGACGAGTGCCGTCCTTGAAGGCGACCATCGCGTCGGGAAAATACTGGCGCCAGCGGCCATCGAAGTAGTACTCGATCGCCGCTGGCTGCTCGCAGTACCAGGTGACCTCTGTGGCTGTCTCGCAGAGCTGATAGAAGCGGAGCTCGATCGACGATTCAGCGGCGATTTCGCGAGCCATCTTGGCCGACGAGAAGACATATGGCGGTAGGTCGCCGTCCAGGAGCCGAAGTGGAACGGGAATCTCGATCGGTCGGTCCGCCAAAGGAACTGGCCAGTAGGCGTCGGCACGTAGCGATTCGAACCGCGTCGCAGCAGCGCTCTGCAACTGCTCGAGTCGGAACCGCCTGGTCGGCTCTTCCCGCTGCCGACGGGCCGCTTTTCGAAGCTCGGCGCGGAGCGACTTGCGCAGTCGGTCGCGTTCTTCGCGGGAAGTGCCCAGAAGGCGGGCGACGAGGTCCACTGAGGTTCGCACCGGAGTTGCTGGGAGGATTGCGAGAGCGGTCCGGATGATGTTCATGCCGTCATGACCGCCGTCGGCAACCAAGGCCCTCAGTGTGTTGATCAGAGCGCGCCACAGTGGGCTGTCGTCGGTCCGCGCCAAAGACCTTCGAAGGATCTTGTCGCGCAGTTGGCGCACTCGCTCGCCGGAGAGTCCGACGAAGATGCCGATGTCTGCGAGGGTCCGTGTGTCGGCGCCGGCTAGTCCGTAGCTCTGGCTGATGATCTCGAAGTCGCGGTCGTCAGTGTCGTGGGTGAGCAGATCCGTGAGCGCCTGACGGACTGTCTCGGCCTCCTCGTCTGTTGCGTCGGCCCATCTGCTGGCTGCTGTGGCTACTACCACGGTGCCAGGGTGCGCCAGTTCGTCAGCCCACTCGACTAGACGGAGGCGTCCCCGAATTGCGTGGATCCGTTTCCCTGCGGATTGCAGTTCGTCCTCCGGCCAGCCGGAGACGAAGAGCTGAGCGGCCTCGCGATGGAATCTCGAGGCTTGGCCGGCTGAGAGCTCGATACTGGTGATATTTGACCACGCCTGAAAGACCTGCTGGGTCTGACGATGGTCGACGCGGACGTGCTCTTCCATCGTGGTTTCAAGCATCTCGAGAACACAGACGATGTCCAGCAGAGTCTGGCATCCGAGGTTGCGGATGGTCGTCAGGTCGTGCCACGTGAGTTTCTGAACATCACGGACCCAGTGCAGTTGAGACCGTCGCAAACAGTTCTTCGCGCGCGTCGTGAGCCGGAGTTCGCTCAGTGGCTGGTCGAGGTGCTCCGCATGTGCCCACACCTGCGTCTCGAGGAGCTCGGGAGACTCCTCGAGCGCATTTACGACCAGCTCCAGAACTGACCGGCACGAGTCACGAGGCCACTGTGGTCCCGTCGGTGTCAGATGGTTGCCGTCAAGCTGGTCCAGCGTGCCGGACCGGGACTCACAGGCCATGAGCAGTTCACCCGGACAGGGACGTCCGGCGAAGTAGCTGCGGAGGGCACGCGGCAGTAGCGGAACTTCGGAACATCCCCAGGAACCGGCCGTCACACCCACATTGTTCCCGGTTGCACCGACAGAAACAGGTGCCGGAGGGTCGCCCCGACCCGCCAGCGGACCGTCGCGCGGCAGACTGTCGGCGATTGGATGGGTTCGGCTCGGTGCTGCTCCCGGAAGTCCTCAGGGAGCACGTGGTCGACGATGGTGGCCGCGTGCTGCTCAGGGGATCGCAGCGTTCCGTGATCCGGCCGTGTGAGGTGTGCGGCGTGACCAATCCGTACGCCAGCGGGCTCACCCACGGCCTGCGACATCGGACGATCACGGCGAATGGCTGGCGCGCCGGCGCTGATATCCCGTTCTTCGGCGATGGGTTGACCGAAGGGCGAATCCAGTTGCGCGCTGAAGGGACAGCGACCGGCCGGTCGGCGTTCCGATTGATGTCGCATCGAACGCTGCGACGGCTCGCTTCCCGATGGCGGCCGTGTCACCGCTCACATGAAGCAGGTGAACAGCAGCGTAGAAAATCAGCCGCTGATCTCGATGTCGCTGGGGACTTCGTGTCGGCACCAGTCGAGGTCGGTGCCACTTGTGAGGACAACCATCGGCCGGTGAGGTCATACACCGGATGCAGCGGCAGGATATGTACGCCGCCGGAGGAGGTCTCGAGGACCCGCGAGCAATTCCAGGATACGCGGGCGGGAGGCAGCATGTCCTCGACGCTCGCCACCCAGCCACTGCAGCTTGCTCATGCTGTAACGCGAAGACGCTCGGCCACTGGCCGATCAGCGTCGTGCGGCTGTGGAGGCACGCTCGATCAGCCGGACCTCGAGCGTGATCGGGTCCACGGGATGCTCTTTGCCCTCGACCGTGCCCAGCAGCAACTGGACGGCGATCGCCGCCTTCCGTGGAATGTCCTGCGCGATCATGGTCAGCTTCGGCGTCACGTAGGCACTCAGATCGAGGTCGTCGAACCCCAGCACCGAGACATCGCCGGGAACGGAGTACCCGGTCTCGGACAACCCCTCCATGATCCCGATCGCCAGGATGTCGGCGGTCACGAACACGGCCGTCGCCTCCGGGTGCTCCGCTTTTAGCCGGCGACCGAGCTCGCGACCGCTGGCGTCGTGGTCGCCGTCACCAGCCGCTCGCCCCACGACAGCCCGGCCTCGGCGAACGCCGCCCGGAAGCCGGTGTACCGCTGGTGCACCACACCCACGTCGGAGAAGGCCGGCGCGGCGAACACGATCTCGCGATGCCCGAGCTCCAGCAGATGCCGGGCCGCCAGCAACGCGCCCGTATGGTCGTCGGACCGTACACCGGTGGTCAGCGGACTCGCCGAGTAGCTGTCGATCGCGAGCAGCGAGACCTTGCCGACCGTCCGCGGCGTGAGCCGGTCGATCTCCTCGTCCAGGAACCCGAGCAGCACCGCGCCGTCCAGACTCAGGTCAGCATATCGGCCAGAGGGCACCGGCTTGTGGGGTGACGACGTAACACATGACCATCTCAGGTGCATCACGCTGTTACTGTCGGCAGATTGACTACGGTTGTGGTGACGGGGGAACGATCGATGTGATTGTCGACAAGCCAGGACTGCGCTCATACGACTTAGTGCCAGATGCAGTGTTGACCAGGGCATCGGCCGATGCCCTGGACCATGATCCTGTCGCTAAGGTTGTCAGCGATCTCGCAAAGCACGTGAACAGCCCTGCCAACATCGCGCTGTTCGGTGCTTGGGGATCCGGCAAGTCGAGCATGTACACGATGTTGAAGAGTCACCTTGCTGGCGACGCCTCCATCGTGGTGACGAGGTACGACGCCTGGAAGTTCGGTGGTCACAGCCTGCACCGGAACTTCTTGATGGATCTGGCGACCAGCCTTCAGGTCAAACCAGAGCGCTACATGGCCAACCTGCACAATGGCTCTGAGTCGACGAGGCTCCGGCTCGGCCGATTCCTTCGGCGGAACTGGTTGTCGCTGCTCGGGGCGTTCCTGCTTGCCCTGGGTGCGGGGGCTCTGTGGATTGGCATCTCAGCGTGGGCTGCCTGGGAGGTCGGTAGGCCAACTGAATTCAGCAGCGAACTGATCAGATTCAGTCCGAGCGGTGCAGTCGTGTTCGGAGCAGTCATCGCAGGCCTGCTACTGAGTAATCAAACCCTTGCCTCAGCCGTCGAGAAGCAGACACGTTCGCCTCTTCAGGACTCCGATCAGTTCTCAGCAGCGTTCGACAATCTCATCAGCCATGTCACGCGAAGGAATCGCTGGTACCAGCTCATGCGGAAGGAGGTCGACCGCATCGTCATCTTCATCGACGAGCTGGACCGCTGCTCACCCGAAGATGTGGTGAGCACGCTCACGGATCTGAAAACCTTTCTGGATCACGCAAAGTGTGTGTTCATCGTAGCGGCGGACCGGCAAGTCATCGAGAGATCGCTAGTACACGCTCCGCAAGCGAAACCGGCGCGAGGCGACGAGCCGTACTACGCGACGGTTGGCGCGTTCCTCGACAAGATCTTCCAGTACCAGATGAACCTCCCACCCATGCGCCCAGAGGCCCTGACCAGTTTTGCGATGTCTCTCGCTCAGAAGCAACGTGGGCTTTGGGAGGATCTGCGGGGCGATCCCCGGACCTACGAAGACGCCGTGTACTCACTGGTGCCCGCGCACGTCCGCAGTCCGCGCCGGGTCAAGGTACTGATGAATAATTTCGCTACTAACGTCCGGGTGCTGGAGTCGCGCAACATGGACTGGAGGGCCCGGGCCGCCGAAATCGCTGTACTCACTGTTCTCGAGACCGAGTTTCCGGCAGTGATCAAGGATCTTGTGTCACAGCCTCGACTCCTTGAGAGCCTGGTGAATAAGGACGGCGAGTACACCGATGAGATCAAGAGCCTCAGATCGACCTACCAGAACGGAAGCGGCACCGACGGCAGCGCGGCCGGCGTATTGATGCTCGACGGACCTGACTCAGATCGGGAGCAGGCCAGGGAGGTGCTGAACGCGCAGCTCGATGCCTACCTGTCCAAGGTCAACGCTGCGGGGATTCCGCTGCCGACGCTTGACCTTATCTATATTCAGACAGCAGGTCACGCCGAAGGGCTCAGCGACAGCGACATCGCGAGCCTACTCGACTTTGCGGCAGACACAGACCCGGCAGACTTGGTGGTGAAGTTTCACACGGCGTCGGGCGAGGACAAACGAGCGGCAATCCGCTTTCTGACGACCCAAGCGGACAGCACCTTCGGCCCGGGTCGTGCAAACATCATTGAGTCGGCCTGCAGGATCGCCGAACTCACCGACTTTGAAGACCTTCGCCCCGTTGCGCGGTACGTCGCCGGAACGATTCTTGGCGAAGTGCCTAAGGGACGGTGGCGGAAAGAAGCGACACCCGGAGCGATCCTGCTAGGCCTACTCGACCCCGCCATTGCTGACCCCATCGGTCAATTGGGTACCCATGCCGAGCCTGGCCAATTGGCGGCGGAAGGTTCCCTTCGGCGCATCAGCCCAATCCTTCCCGCGCTCGACGACGACCGCGCCGCAGGAGTCGAGGCCCTGCTCGGTTCGGCCTATCTAGCGGAGCCAGACACTTTGCATGGGGCGCTTCGTGATCTGCCCGGGGCGCACGCCAAACGTCTGTGGGACTCGCAGGAGTCCGTAGTCAGGTCAGCCATCGTCGGTGACGACGGAGTGGTGCCACCCCCATCGTCCGCGCGGGCCACCCTTTCGGCTCAACCGGCGGCCGGCGTTGCGTCTTCCCGATCCGATTCAGGGGTGGAGAGGTATCAGTCACTTCTTTCCGCGATAGCCGAACGAGACAGCCCGGTAGATCAGCTAGGGATAGACGTGCTGCGCATCGGGCTGAGCTACGATTCCCCTCCCGCCCTCTACGAGATCGCTCGCGAATGGGTAGACCCTTTTCGCGCGGCTGTGATCAGGGATCCCAAAAATGTCAATCGAGTCGCTCTGATGGCGATCGCGGCGGGCCCACGGGCAAGTCTGATAGGTCCTGCCGCCGCCGACTTCGCCCGTTGGCTGGGCTATATCGAGTGGTCCAAGGCATCACCTGGCCCGTATGCGGACAGCGCCGCCGTACGGATCGCCGAGCTTCTCGCTCACGCTGACCCCGCCGGTGAACGTGCCCTTGTCGTGGCCTTCATGTCTCTAGCGCCTTGGATAAGCGACGCGGCTGGCCGCCGAGTCCTTGGCGTCCTGTCAGAGGCGCTCCTAGAACTGGAGTTCAACGTAGCAGCGGACAGTAGGCGCGATGCCTACTACGAACTTCTCGATCTACTGCCCGACCTGCCGCCGACCGAGACCGATGCGGTACGTGCGTTGGACCTACGGAAGGCGCTGAAGACTCGACCGCTGGAGGACTCCGTCGTATTGTCCGTCCTGGAGCGGATACCTCGTTTGACTCCGGATGGCGCTGCGGAGTTCGACTCCCACCTGAGCACTTCGGAGAAGAGACCGGAAGATGTCCTTGCGACGACACGATTGCGTGTCTCCGCTCGTCGACGCGCAGGTAGGACGTCACTGAACATCGGCACTTTCTTCTCGGCGCTTGACGACTCAGCGGAGTCGCTGCAAACCGTGAGCGAGTGGCTCGCCTCAAATCCACCCCTCAAGGACGTCCTGCGCGCTGTGAAGAAGGCCAGTGTCTCGACGACAAGTATCGGCGGGTACGCCGCGAGCAGATCGATCTCTGATCGAAGCAAGATCTGGTTGGCGCTGTACGCCGCCAAGTACCACACAGCGCACTTACAGGCAGTGGGGTCGACAGGTGTAGATCGGAGCGTAGTTGAACGGCTCAGCGCCGAAATCCTTTCCACTGGACTGGCTGATCAGCGCAAGTTGCTGGACGACCTGCTGACTGCCGATCTTTCTATCGATTCGGGTGCGCGTCAGGCCGCGACTGACCTGGCAATCGCGCTTCTGAGTTCTGGAGTAGCTGGCGCTGGTCCGTTGGCAGTCAAAGTGATCTTCAACATGGGCGGCGCCGCTTCGGGCCGCAAGGGAGCACTGCGGAGCGCAATGGATTCCTACCTCGATCATCACCCGAAAGGCGTTACGAGCAAGAGTGACATCCGGAAGCTCAACGACCTGAATTTGCTAACCAGGCGCAAGAAGAACCCATGGGCAAAGTTCTTGGACTGGTTTGATTCGACAGCGTGAGAGTTGCGACCTAACGGCTTGCGGTCGCGCCTGTTTCGCACACCTGGAGGACGGGCGCAATCATAGCCGAGGTAGCCGCTTGGCCGTCTAGGTCGCCGTGTTCGGCTTTATGGTGAAGGGGCCTGGGGCTGCCCAGCCTTCACAAAGGGGCGGTCGCTTTAGGTGAGCGGCTGCGGTTGTCCGACTAGGTCTGTCACCTGAAGCAAGCACGGCACGCAACGGGGGAGTGCTGTCGAGGTTCCCAAGGTCGCACTCTCGGTCCAGAAGGTTTTCGTGCAGCACCAATGGCCGAGAGGGGTAGTCAGGCGGGCCTGCGCTCGGTGTTTGCAAGATCTCGACTCCGGTAGTCCTTGAATCGGATATCAGGTTTCTTCGTCGGTTTAGTCCAGCAACAGAGTTGAAAGCAGTCTTGCTGGCTGATCGGAGGGTGAGAATGAAGAATCTGTCGTCAGATCCTGAAGCTGTGGTGCTCGGTGCGGAGCGTCGGCGGTTGATGATGGCCAATCTGGCCGCGGTGCGCTTCTTCCATCGTGAGTCGTTACAAGAGGCAACTGCGTGACCGGTTCAGCGGCTAAAAATCCGCGGCGCGGAAGCGGTGTTGAGCGAGGAGTCGAACTGGTCGGTGGGTTATGCCCCCGACTCGCGTTCTCGCCTGGTGGATCATCTGCGGTCGTGCGGGTTCGACTTCCGCACTGCTGTCAGGGCCGGCTTGGCTCGATCGAGCGCCGCCGGGCACCCTGTCGATCTGTTCAGGGACCAGCTGATGTTGCTGGCGCGCGACGATCGGATGGATGCGGTCGGGTTCGTCGGTGTGAGCAGCGACGAGCGATCAGCCGCAGAGCAATGGAATGCGATGGTCACAGTCGGTCAAGCGCACCCAGGCGACCGCCGTTCCCGGACGCACCCATCTACGCCACGATGCTCCGAGACCTGCGCTGATTGCAGTCAGCGGACCGATACCGCGACGACCAAGGTCTGTGGCGCCGCGTAGATCCGCCGACCGCCCTGGTTCGACTCTGACCGACTACTTACGGTGGAAGCATTCGGGGAATTCGCTGCACAATCGGTGCTCCGCCGAGGCCCTCCTGTTGTCACCGAGTGATCAGTTCGGGTCTTCAGGCTTGACGGTCGTGGTGCCATGGAGAAGCGGCTTCTCCGTCGACGCGGAATCCTCTGCCGCCGACCTCTGGTGAACGCGGCCGGCCGCTTCCAGCAGGAATTGCTCAGCAGCGTCGTGCTCACCTGCCTCCTCCCGGAGACGGGCCAGGCGCACCAACGCGGTGATGCTGCCGCGGCTCACCGCCTCCAGCAGGAGCTGCTCAGCAGCGTCGCGCTGACCTGCCTCCTCCCGGAGACGGGCCAGGCGCACCAACGCGGTGATGCTGCCGCGGCTCACCGCCTCCAGCAGGAGCTGCTCAGCAGCGTCGCGCTGACCTGCCTCCTCCCGGAGACGCGCCAGGCGTACCGATGCGGTGACGTCGCCGCGCTCTATCGCCTCTGCCAGTAGTTGCTCAGCAGCCTCCCGGGACCAGGCCAGGCGCGTCAGCGCGGTGGAGCTGTCGCCGAGGTCGTGCAGGCTCGCTGTGAAGGCGTCGCCGATCTGCTGGCGGTACTCGTCGCTGATGGTGGTGCGAAGCCACGGAAGGAGTTCCGCCTCTACCTCGTTGATATGTGAGGTGATTTCCTCGCTCAGGCGGTCGAGGATACTTTGGGGGTCAGGGCTATTCAGTCCCTCCAGCAGCCGTTGAGCTCTGCTCGTACTCGTGGCCAACCGCAGTACCATGGCGAGGATTTGGGACTCTCTGTGTCCCTCTCTTTCGCCACCGGCAAGGTTGTTGGTCATGCTCGACGCCCGTAAGGCCTCCTCATAGACCGCGGACTCCATAGCATCGCTATACCTCGCCAGCGCGGTTCTTAGCGTGTCGCCCAGCACGGACGATCCATCCGTCTCCACACTGCTGAGCAACCAGCGGATATCGCGAAGTTCTTGCTCGATCAGAGGGACGACATCTTGCCCGCGGGCGAACACCGGAAGAGAACCGCCCCCGTACACGTCGTGCGCGGGAATCGCCTTGTCCTCGTGGTGGAGCTCACGGCGCATGTCGGCGATCTGCGCGGCTTCCCTGACGCCGCCGCCGTAGGGACGGAGGGAATCCGACCCGCTCCGCGTTCCCGACACCTGCGGTTCGGTGTCATGGCGTGACTCAGCGGCTTGCTCGAACTGCCCAGCAGCGTCGTCGCCAATGATCCCTGTGAAAACGGGAATGAGGTTTCTGGCTTCTGGCGGGTCTTCAGGGCTGTTCGCGGCGGAGCCAGGTCGGGGAGGGGCGGAGCGTGCGGCGGCCTCGTCCGCGGACTGGAGCATCTCACGTGCTGTCTTCACGGCCGCGTCCCACGTGGCCTTTTCCCCGGGGATCCAGAACAGTCCTCGGAGATTTACGCGTGACGCGCGGCCCTTCATGCAACGAGTCTACGGTCCAGCGTCACGCAGCAGGGAGATTGCTGCAAGCGTCCCAGCTGCGATGGCGGTCGATACCTGGACCAGGAGAGCTACACGCACGACCTCCAGCCAGCGGCGGTTGAACTGCGCTGTCGCCACGACCTCTACCCGCAGTTCAGCGATCAACTTCGCGTCATCCCATCCGTGGATCTTCGACTCAGTTAGGACAGCGGCATGGTCAGGTTCACGCAGGCGATCAAGAACGAGGACGGCCAGTGCGAAAACCACAGCTGCGCCCAACAGGCAAGTGGCCACACGGTCGGTGCCGTTAGTCGGGTCGACTTGCAGCGCCGTACCGACGATGGTCGCGGCGACCCCGCTCGTGAATGTCACCACCAGCTTTGCGACGTCAGCTCGCCACCGCGCCCGTTCAGCCAGTCGATCGGCGTGGTTCTCCAGCCACTCTGCTACCCGCATCGGCACATTGTGGCGTAAAGGCGTCATGGGTGGGCGTCGCTCGGTGCTGCGCGGGGGCGATTTGCATCAGCGGAAGTCTCTGGACGTTGTACGCCCGGCCAAAGGGAGCCGTTCCAGCGATCGGCGACCAGGTTGGTGACGCCGTTGGCTCGCTCGAGCCTGCCGCGCACGATGAGGGCGGCCGAGTCGCGCGCGATCGTGCGGTGCCGTTTCCAGCTGCCGGGCGAGACGATGACGTTGATGAAGCTGGTCTCGTCTTCCAGGTTGATGAAGGTGACGCCGGAGGCGGTCGCGGGCCGCTGCCGGTGCGTCACCACGCCGGCGGCGCGTACGCGGCTGTCGGGTGCTGTGGTGCGCAGTTCTTCGGCGGAGAGGATCCAGTTGGCGGCGAGCTGGGCGCGGACGTGCTCGACGGGGTGCCGGCCGGTGGAGGACAGGTCGGCCATGGTGAGTTCGGTGTGGCTCATCCCCGGCAGGGTGGGGGGAGGACCGACAACGGTGACGCCGGCGAACCGTTCGGTGCGTTCCTCGGCCGCGCGGCCGGCCTCCCACAGTGCTTGACGCCGGCCCAGGCCGAAGCAGTCGAACACACCGGCGGTCGCCAACGATTCGACTTGGGCCGCGGTGAGGCCGGTACGGCGTACCAGGTCGGCCATGTCGGCGTACGGGCCGTCGAGTTCGCGCTGCTCGACGAGCTTCTCGGCGTCCTTCTCACCGATGTGCGCACGCTGGCCAGCCCGAGCCGGACCGCGAAGGCGCCGTCGCGGCGGTGCTGGCCGCTGGTCTCGGGCGCGTCGGGGTCGAACGGCTCGATCGGCGGCTCCACCGTGGCCAGGCAGCTGTCCATGCCGGTCGGTACGGCGGCCGGCCGTCGACCAGGTCCTCGAGCTCGGCGTTGACGCCCGACAGCTGCAGGTCCGGACGGCGGACCTCGACGCCGTGGCGTTTGGCGTCGGCGACTAGCGACTGCGGTGAGTAGAAGCCCATCGGCTGGGCGCAGCAGGGCGAGGAACGCGGCGGGGTAGTGCAGCCGGAACCAGATGGAGGCGTAGACGAGCGGGGCGAAGCTGATCGAGTGCGACTCGGCGAACCCGAAGTTCACGAAGGCCTCGATCCGGGCGTAGATTCCGTTGGCGGTCTTGGCGGTCTTGGCGGTCTTGGCGGTCTCGCCGGCGATCCCGTTGGCCGCCATCCCCTCGTACAAATTCGTCCGCAGCGACGAGATCTTCTTGATCCCGCGCTTCGACCCCATCGCCCGCCTCAGCAGATCGCCTCGTCACCGTCGATCCCGCCGACCGCCATCTGCATCAACTGCCGCTGGAACAGTCGCACACCCTTGGTCGGCTCCAGCAACGGATGCGGGTAGGTGATGGGCTCCTGGCCGGTCATTCGCCGGACGAAGGGGTGGACGGCGCCGCCCTGGATCGGGCCGGGGCGGATGAGGGCGATTTCGCAGGCGAGGTCGTAGAAGTGGCGCGGCCGGAGCCGGGGGAGCGTGGCCATCTGGGCGGGGGACTCGACCTGGAACACCCCGACCGAGTCGGCGCGGCAGAGCTGGTCGTAGACGCCCTGCTCCTCCTTGGGGATGGTGCAACTCCCAGGCCTCGCCGAGTCGGTCCTCGACCAGGTCGATCGTGTACTGGGTCGCGGCGAGCATGCCGAGGCCGAGCATGTCGAACTTAACCAGCCCCATGAAGGCACAGTCGTCCTTGTCCCACTGCAGCACGGTGCGCTTCTCCTTGCGGCCGCGCAGCCGATTGATCGAGGCGACCCGGGCCGCGTACGACGAAGGTCTGCTCACGTCGTTCAGATCCGCCGTACGACCGGCCTCAGCCGCGCCCAGGTCCTCGGGAACTCGTCTTCGTGGTGGCTGCCGCAGTCCGATCAGTCGCGGCCAGGAGATATAGATCAGTGTGGGTCGGGTCCTGGAATCACGGGCAGCACCGCGGTTCAACGAATAGGTCCCGCGAGTGCGCGCCGCCGCGCTCAGCGTCGGTACGGCATCCGTGGGGCGGATTGGCTCGTCAGCTTGTCGCCCTTCAATCTGGCCACCAGCCGACGGTGAGCCTTACCATCTAGGATGTTTTTGTTGGCGAATGAGGTCTGGGCGCTGGGCGCCGCAGGCGCCTTTGGGGCGCTTCTCACGGAGGCAGCCGAGGCGACCCTCTTCATTCGCCGCTACGCGCACCCGCCCTGGACGGTAGTGAAAGGATGGCGGGGCAGGAAGGTCAATGGAATCCTTCACCCGTCGTTGCAGACGTACCTGCTCGGCGCGTTCTTGAAGATCTGCATTGTCGCCTTCGGCCTCGTGACGGTCCTCGCTGCGGCACATCAGATCAGCGGACCGTACGGTGCGCTGGTGACAGGAGCGGCGGCATTGACTAGCGTCAGCCGGCTTGCGGATCAGGGAGATCTCCCGGACCCTGAGCAAGCTACCGCTCCTTCGGCGAACCCAAAGGCCAGGCCGACCCCGAGCTCTGGTGGGCCAGATACGTCCCTCGTGGATCGGCCGGTCCAGGAACGAGGAGCATCTTGAGCAGCCTCCGGACCCGGCTGGGCCTTCGCGTGCCGCGTGCGCGCGGTGGGACAACGAAATCACACCGCTGGATAGACGAACTGCTGATGGCAATGTCCAATCGGCGCCCGACGCCCCAAGAACTCAGCTCCCCGTTGCGCGTGCCCCGTGAACGAGAGCGGAACGTTGTGACAGCCAGCAGCCAGGCCGTCGGGACAGGGTACATTCCCAGACAGCAAAGAATCCTGGACACCCACGCTGAGTCCGAGGACCGCACCCGACGAATCATGACGCTGGCCGAAATTGAGCTGTTGACGATCCTTTCTCGCGCGATGCAGTCAGTGCAGAGCGGCGACACGCCTACCGCACTCGCTCTGTATGCCGACCTGCTGGAACGGTCCGAGGGTCTGCCCAACTCGCCTGATATACGGCAGGCCATCGAGGAAATGGCTCCCCTGTTCGAGATGCTGCGGTCCCTGGAAACCCTCAGCGAGGCCGGCTCCCCCCGCTTGTTCGAGCTGACGCGGTCCCTGGGAGACAGCAGGCCGGACCGCGAGGAGGCCGCTCCTTCCGAGCACTTGGAGTCGGCGCGCGAGGCCGCGCGGCGTCCAGGGATCACCGATGCTGAACGCGCGCTGCTCCTTCTCGCCGCCGGTGGCGAGGCGATGGACCAGGGCGGCGGGCAGGATCTCGGGCGGATCGAGCAGGGGGTCGCCGACTTGCGGGATGCCGTGGCGCTGACCTCCGTCGAGCATCCGGAGTACGTGTTTCGCCTCGCCTCGCTCGCGCTAGCGGTCTACCGCCGGTCGGAGGTCACCGGGTCACTCGCGGACGTCGACGAAGCGATCGGGATGTTGGAACGTGCCAGAACAATGGCGCGGGGACCCGCCCATTGGAGCTGGAGCTTCGTCAACGACATGTTGTCGCAGTTCGGTCGGCGCCGCAGCGGGAGCTCGGCGACGAACCCCACCGCGCCCGACAAGTCAACGCGACTCAAACCGTACGCTCTCACTGACGCGGAGTTCGAAGTGTTGCAGTTACTCGCTGGGGGGAAAGGAGCGGCAGCGATCGCGGCCGAGCGCGGTGTGGCGTCGGGAACGGTCGCGAACCAGCTCAATGAGATCTTTCGCAAGCTAGGTGTGCGCAGCGCGTCCGAGGCCGTGGCTTTGGCACACAGCGAGCGGCAAGATGGCACCAACCGACACGACGCAGACTGAGCACGTGCACCGCGGTTGTGTTACTCGATCAGGACGGCTCCATCCGCCGATAACCCATCTTATGTCAGGCGCTAAAGACACTTTTGCTACTTACAGCGGCTCGATCAGTAGGCCACCCGCGGCGACTAGCTGCGACCACGTCTGAGAAGCGTTGCCAAGCTGGCTTCTGCCGAGCGCCAGCCAACCGCCACGAGACGCATAAAACTTCGTGCGGTCTTCCGCGGCTACGGAAGACCGCACACTCCGACCAAGACCCAGATCCAGAGAGCTAAGTCGGACACCGATCGAGATGGGTTGCGCCACATCCTCGAGGACAACCATGCCCGTTCCGAAGTGAGCGCCTCAACGACAATTGTCATGCCTTTCTGGGCGCGGAACTGTCATCAATCACGCGAGGACAGTCAGCTGCACCGCCTGTAACACTGATGCTGCTGGACCTTCTGGATCGTCGGGCGGCTACCTGACGGTTTGGAATGTGTGAGTAGGACCTTGGTACCCAGATCCCGGGCGGGGCCGCCGACCGACGGCCCTGCCTCCCCAGAGAGGCCAATCATGACCACCGCTCGTTCAGGCGGCGACCTCGCTGCGCCCGCAGAGGGCACAGCTCTCGGCGTCGCCACAGTCGCCTTGATCTTGACGCTGGTGCTGTTGCTCATCTGCTTCTCCATCGGCGCTGCACTGTTAGGCCAGACTTCACTGGCCGCGATCGCTGGGACAGGCGCGGTCGGCTTAGCGGGCGAGATCGTCCGGCGTGTTCTCACGTCCGCAGCTCGGCCGGCAGAGCAGGCGCCGATGTCTCCGCTCGATCCCGAGCGCCCGGACGTCGGATAAGGCCGGAGATGCCGCGCCGCGAAAGCCCGATCGAGCCCGCCGCTGGCCAGCTAGCAGAGTTTGCGCTGGCGCTGCGCCGAGCGAGACGTGAAGCCGGGCAACCCTCCTACGCGAAAATGGCTCAAACTGCGCACTACGCCAGTTCCGCGCTGTCGAAAGCCGCCAGCGGCGGCAAAGCACCGACCTGGAACTGCGTCAGAGCCTTCCTGCAAGCCTGCAATGTCACAGACGGACGCCTGCTTGATCAGTGGCGGCAGCGATGGGACGCGCTGCCCCCCTCGGCTCCCGACGAGTTGGGCCACGTATCGGAGCTATTGGTTTCGACTGAGCCTCCGAATCAGAATCACCAGCCCAAGCTCGATGACCGTACTGACGACGTGCGGAACGCTGCGATCGGCCTTCTGGACCCCGCTCGTCTGGAGGCCGCCGCTGGTCCCTCCGGATCCGCAGCGCTCCCCAAGACGCGCGATGAGCCGCCGCTCAGAGTGATGGTTGTCGCACGCAACGGCCTCATGCGGCTCGGTCTGACGACGATGCTCGCGAGCACCGACGACGTGACGGTTGTTGCTGAGGTCGAATCTTATGAGGACGTCGTAGCACGCGCACAGACAACCCAGCCGGGAGCCATACTCTTGGACCCGCTTTTAAAGGACGATCTGGACGTCGACGCCAAGATCGCGGCGCTCCTCCCAAACTGCAGACGACTCTGGCTAGTCGGACCCGAGACAGCCGCGTCCGTAAGCGCCGCCCTCGGCCGCATGTTCGACTCGGCACCACCCTACTCGAGCCGGCTTGGCGGCATCTGGAAAGAGAGCGACTCGAGTGAGATCCGTGAGTTTGTTCGTAACCCAAGTCTCGGCCGCTGGATGATGAACCAATCGATGCGATGGGCAATGGCCGAAATGAGAGTCCGAAATCCGTTGACCGCCCGCGAGCAGCAGATCCTTCTTCAGACAGCCCAAGGTCTCCCAAGCCACGAAGTCGCCCGCGCTCTACATCTGTCCCCGGGAACGGTCAGGACCTGCCTGTCCGACGTGGCCATAAAGTTGGGCGCCCGCAGCAGTCTTCACGCGGTCGGTATTGCAACGCAGGCTGGCTGGATCGGGCCATACAGCGTGCTCTCGATCTACGACTAAGTTTGGTGAAAGCGCTGACAAGCGGCGTTGTGTCGGGTATTAAGCAGCGGAACGCTCCTCACATAGATAGGCCAGTGTCCGCTCTAATTGATGTCCGCGCGAGGCGCGATCGCGTTGTAGCAAGCGACGCACAGTGGCAGGCATCGCTGATGTCGGCTGGTGCCCATGACTGCGCCGAGGGCAACAATGCGCAGCAACCGGCCTGGCTCCGCTGCGGCCGGGCAGGTACCTGGATCGTCGTGGTAAAGCTGGCAGACGCACCGGCACCCACCCGGCTGGTGCTGTTCCCAGCTCAACAGGGCTTCCATCGTCAGGTACAACATCAGGGTTAATCTGTGTGTGCAGGATCCCGGGGGCCTGGGAAGCTTCCACTGCGACGTCTACCAGGGAGCCCTCGTGCACGCACACCAAGCTCGCACCAATGCAATGGTGACCGGATGCAGCCGCAGCAAGTACTCAACGTACGTGCAGGTAGCGTATTCGATCATGGCCAACTACCAGTACTACCCCAGCCCCGTCGAATCGAATCAGACCTCGATCAAGTGCGGGTTCTGATGTGATCTGGGTTCTGAGCCAGACGCAGCCACGCATCGAGGTATGGCCGGTCACCATGCCGGACATGCCCGATGGATACACCCTGAAGGTTCGGGTGATTGTGACGGAACCCACCGAGCCGGATTGGATTCCGCCGGAAGTCCGTGGGTTGTAGAGGTCTGGCTCGAGGACGGGACTCCACTCATCGAGCGGGGCGATTCCGCCGGCTTCGAGGCCGACAGCGTAGAGACCACCGCCGGGTTCGAACCGCTCCCCGCAAACCGAGCGGTTGGCAGGATCTCGGTTCGCAACGACTCCGTCGGGGCATGGAGCATCGCCCCTCCGACGGCCGAAAGCGAAGCCAGCCCCACTCGCAGCTAGCCCCACACCTGGTCCGGGCCGGCGACACTCCTCGATCACCGGCCCGGACTGGTGACATCCAAATTACCGGGTGATCTCCTGGCAGCCGTAGCCATCGAACGGTGCTGACGAGTCAGGTACCGAGCCTGCAGAAACTGCCGGATGATCGCCTCGCCGTGTCAGGCGGCCGACTTTGGTCGCCTGCCCGCCGCTGCAGCGGCGGGCAACCGGTCCGACCATGCCCCCGCCTGCGCGCCACCGGCTCAGCAGTAAGTAGGCCTGGCGCCGCGACAGCCCGAGCTCGCCGGCCGCCTTGTCCACAGCAGTCACGCCAGCGGTGTCGAGCGCGGCCAGGCGGCTGCTGATCACCGCGGCTTGCCGTACGGCGACTCCCATAACTCGTCCGACGCCGTCAGCAAACCGCGCTCAAGCCCCTCATGACCGACAGCATCTCCAGGCTCGCGTAACCGCCGAACTCGCACGCTAGTGCAGACGGCTTCGGTACACCGGCAGTCCCCTGCAAACCAGCCACTTCGGAGCGTGGAATCCGTGCAGGCTACTTCTGACACCGACAGCGACAATCGATCGGCGTCGGTGTTGTAGAACGATTGATCCTCAATACCCGCCTTCTACCTACTCAGGCGGTAAGGGCAGAGCTGCCGTGATCGTGCTTAGATCCGGATCTCCTGGATGTATCAACTCTCGAAGGCGACCTCACAAGAGTCGCACTCCGTCGTGCACCCACATCGAGGCAGTGACCTCGCCTCACTCAGGGCACTCCACGGCGAGAGTGTCGCATGGACCGCAGTAGCCGGCCAGCATCGCAGTCCCGTCCTATAGGAGATTCGCCAGATGTCGGCGCCACGCGCGCGCCGGTCGCCGGTCGCCGAAAGAGTTCTACATCATCTGTTGCTTCCGCCACTGGATCGATCAATAGTCGCGCGCGGCGGAGACGAGGAGCCTTGTCCCAGCGGGCGGCACCTAACGCTCCTGTGCGCAAAAGCTGGCCGCTGGAGCAGTTGGGTGGTTCCGATCGGCGGTCTCGGCCGATTGACCATACTGAGCGCTTCGCCCTAGAGTCGGACGCTCAACTTCATATCGCGCCGCTCGAATCGGGGCGGGAGAGCTCTTGCCCAATATGGCAAGGCGCCGAAGGAGCAACTCTCCCCAGAATCTCTCAGGCCCATTTACCGTCCCGGTGAGGCGAACTCTGGAAAGCCAGGACCACGGTCCTGCACCCAAGGTGCAAGCCGCCCACCGGGCGGTGAAGCTCTCAGGTACCGATGACAGAGCGGGGAGGTCACCCACCGTGGTACCGCATCATGCGGTGCCTGACACAGGGAGCCTCCCACTCATGACGACGTCGCACGACAAGTCCAGGCAAACGCCGCTGTACGCCGAACATCAGCGTCTCAGTGCCTCCTTCACCGACTTTGCCGGCTGGTCCATGCCGGTGCGCTACTCCTCCGACATCGCGGAGCACATCGCTGTCCGTACCGCCGCCGGCCTGTTCGACCTGTCGCACATGGGCGAGATCGAGCTGACCGGTCCGCAGGCTGGGCTCGCGCTCGACCACGCCCTGGTCGGTCACCCGTCGAAGCTCGCGATCGGCCGAGCGCGGTACTCCATGCTTTGCGACCCGGACGGCGGCATCCTCGACGACCTGGTTGTCTACCGGCTCGCCGAGGAAAGGTTCTTGGTCGTCGCCAACGCGGGTAACGTGGACCCCGTACTCGAAGCCCTTGAGCAGCGCGTGACCAGCTATGACGCCCAGCTCCGCGATGCAACTCATGATTGGGCCTTGATCGCTGTGCAAGGTCCTGCGGCGGCGGCCATCGTGTCGGAGTTGACCGACACGGAACTGGCTGAGCTCAAGTACTACGCGATCGCCGAAGCCACTCTCGCCGGGAGCGACGTGCTGCTCGCTCGCACCGGGTACACCGGCGAGGACGGCTTCGAGATCTACGGCCGTCCCGAGCACGCGGAGCATCTCTGGACCGAACTGCTCCGCGTCGGCGAGCCGCACGGGCTGGTGCCGGCCGGACTGGCGTGCCGCGACACCCTGCGACTGGAGGCGGGCATGCCGCTGTACGGCCACGAACTCAGCCGTGACGTGACGCCCTTCGAAGCCGGGCTGGGCCGGGTTGTGGCTTTCGGCAAGGAAATCGCGTTCGTCGGCGATCAGGCACTCGCCGTACGCCGAGACGCCGGCCCTCGACGCCTGCTGGTCGGTCTGGTGTCGTCTGGCCGGCGCTCACCCCGCAGCGGCTACTCAGTACTGGACCCCGGAACCGGCGCGGTTGTCGGCAGCGTGACCAGCGGCGCCCCCTCACCGACACTCGGTCATCCCATCGCGATGGCCTACGTCAACGTCGGTTTCGACCAGCCGGGGACGCAACTGCACGTCGACATCCGCGGCACCCGGGACGACGTCGAGGTCGTCGCTCCCCCCTTCTACCGCCGCGCCCAATGACCACACCAGGAGCTTCCATGTCCGTGCCTGCCCACCTCAAGTACACCGCCGAGCACGAGTGGCTCGACCTCGACGGAGACATCGCCACCATCGGTATCACCGCCTTCGCCGCCGATGCGCTCGGGGACGTCGTGTACGTCGACCTCCCCGCGACCGGCACCATCGTCACCGCGGGCGAGGCTTGCGGTGAGATCGAGTCGACGAAGTCTGTCAGCGACCTGTTCGCCCCGGTGGACGGCGAGGTCGTCGAGACCAACGAGGCGGTCGCGTCCGAACCCGGCGTACTGAACACCGACCCCTTCCAGTCCGGCTGGCTGTTCCGGTTGAAGGTCAGCGACCTGGGAGAACTACTAGACGCCGCGGCGTACGAGTCCCTGATCGGAGGCGAGTGAGATGAACACCCACAACCAGTCGCTGGTTGACTTCGACCCGGAGATCCACGCCGCCATCCGCGCCGAACTCGGACGCCAGCAGAACACGCTCGAACTGATCGCCAGCGAGAACTTTGCCCCCGTCGCGGTGATGGAGGCGCAAGGCTCCGTCCTGACCAACAAGTATGCCGAGGGCTACCCCGGCCGGCGGTACTACGGCGGCTGCGAGCACATCGATGTCGTCGAGCGACTCGCCATCGCCCGGATCAAGCAACTCTTCGGCGCCGGCTTCGCGAACGTTCAGCCGCATTCGGGTGCCCAAGCCAACGCGGCCGCCATGGCCGCACTGCTCGAGCCAGGCGACACGATCCTTGGCCTCGACCTCGCCCATGGCGGACATCTCACTCACGGTATGCGGCTCAATTTCAGCGGCAAGCTGTACGACGTTGTCGCGTACCACGTGCGCGACAGTGACTTCGTCGTCGACATGGCAGAGGTCGAACGCCTCGCTCTCGAGCACCGCCCGAAGCTGATCATCGCCGGCTGGTCGGCGTACTCACTGCACCTGGACTTCGCGGAGTTCCGCCGAATCGCCGACCTCGTCGGCGCCTACCTGATGGTCGACATGGCACACTTCGCCGGACTCGTCGCGGCCGGCCTGCACCCGAACCCGGTCCCCGATGCGGACGTGGTCACCACAACAACCCACAAGACTCTCGGCGGCCCACGCGGTGGCGTCATCCTGACCAACCGCGCGGAACTGGCGAAGAAGTTCAACTCTGCGGTCTTCCCAGGTCAGCAAGGCGGCCCACTGGAACACGTGATCGCCGCCAAGGCAGTGGCCTTCAAGCTGGCCGCGACCGAGGAGTTCCGCGAACGGCAACGCCGAACACTGGAGGGCGCGCACACCCTGGCCACACGTCTGATGGCCGACGACGTTCGCGCCGCGGGAATCTCCGTACTGACCGGGGGTACTCAGGTACATCTGGTCCTGGTCGACCTGCGGAACTCCGAACTCGACGGACAACAGGCCGAGGACCGACTCCACACAGTTGGCCTCACCGTAAACCGCAACGCAGTCCCCTTCGACCCCCGCCCGCCAATGATCTCCTCAGGCCTGCGCATCGGCACCCCAGCCCTCGCCACCCGCGGCTTCGGCCCACCCGAGTTCACCGAGGTCGCCGAAGTCATCGCGATCGCGTTGACACACGAGCCGACCGAGCAGCTCACCGCGGAACTGCGTGTTCAGGTGTCCAACCTGGCAGCGAAGTTCCCGCTGTACCCGGGACTGTGACGTGACCGTCGCAGAGCCAGAAGGACGGAAGCTGCTCAGACTCGAAGTGCGCAACGCGGCGACCCCGATCGAGCGCAAACCCGAGTGGATCAAGACCCGCGCCAAGATGGGCCCGGAGTACCAGAAGCTGCAGAAGCTGGTGAAGTCCGAGGACCTGCACACGGTGTGTCAGGAAGCGGGCTGCCCGAACATCTTCGAGTGCTGGGAAGACCGCGAGGCCACCTTCCTGATCGGTGGCGACCAGTGCACCCGGCGCTGTGACTTCTGCCAGATCGACACCGGCAAGCCACAGGACCTGGACCGCGACGAGCCCCGCCGGGTCGCCGAGTCGGTGGTCAAGATGGGTCTGCGCTACGCGACCGTGACCGGCGTCGCCCGCGACGACCTGGACGACGGTGGCGCCTGGCTGTACGCCGAGACGATCCGCCAGATCCACGCGCTGAACCCCGACACCGGCGTGGAGATGCTCGCGCCCGACTTCAACGCCGTACCGGAGCAGCTGGCCGAGGTGTTCTCGTCGCGCCCCGAGGTGTTCGCGCACAACATCGAGACGGTGCCGCGGATCTTCCGCCGGATCCGGCCCGGCTTCCGCTACGAGCGGTCGCTGGACGTGATCACCCAGGCCCGCGACTACGGCCTGGTGACCAAGTCCAACCTGATCCTCGGCATGGGCGAGACCCGTGAGGAGGTCAGCCAGGCGCTGACCGACCTGCACGAGGCCGGCTGCGAGATCATCACCATCACCCAGTACCTGCGCCCGTCGGTGCGGCACCACCCGGTCGAGCGCTGGGTCCGGCCGGAGGAGTTCGTCGAGATGAAGGAGGAGGCCGAGGAGATCGGCTTCGCTGGAGTCATGTCCGGTCCGCTGGTGCGTTCGTCGTACCGGGCCGGTCGGCTGTACCGGGGCGCGATCGAGAAGAGGCTGCAAGACCGCTGAGCGCGTCCGGCCTGTTGCTATCCCCACTTCCAGGCGATGCCGATCGTGCCGGCATCGGCGGAGGGCTAGGTGAACTGGCGACGCGCCGTGCCGGCCGAGCCGCGGGATCCCGCCTTGTGACGGGACTGTGCGATTCGGGCAGCACGGCGCGCGTGGACGTTGGTCAGCTGATGCCGTAGTTGGTCAACCTGCCCGACCCCGGGTACGAGATCGTTCCGCCGCGCTTCGCGTAACCCCCGTAGGCCTGCGCACCCTCATAGAAGGTCCAGCCGCCGATCGTCTTGCCGTTCACGGCCACGTAGCTACCGCTGCCGTTCAACAGGGTGAAGTGCACATGGGCCCCGTTGGCGGATCCACCGCAGGGCAGCCGGGTGCTGGCGGTGCCGAGGTACGTCCCGGTCTGCACTGCTGCGCCGTCTGCCAGCGTGGTCAGGTTGCTCATGTGGTAGTACGACGTGCGGTAGCCGTTGGTGTGGACGACAGTCACCAGCGCGCTGTCGCCGCTGCGACAGGATTTGTACACCCGGCCGGGCGCCGCCGCCAGGACTTGGCCGTTACCGCCGAAGTCGATCGAGCTGAACGGACGGGTGTTGCCTCCGTATCCGTGCGGCCCACCGCCCCAGCCCCAAGTGGCGCCCTGCTTCCAGGGCAGAGCCAGCCCGGTGTTCTCCGCGAGAGCCTTCGCCTCCGTGGTGAACAGGTCCTTCTCGGCCTTCGACAGGACCGAATCCGGCGCCTGCCGGGCCATGGTCCGGAACTCGGCGGTGCCGTCGAACGCTACCTGCCAGCCCTTGCCGGTGGACCGGGCCAGGAAGATCGCGCTCTCCGGGGTGCCGTGCTGCTCGCGGGCGTCGGCCGGGATTGGGATCACGGTGGTGCCGAACGCCCACTGCCCGTTGGTCCGCTGCGGCTCGACCACCGGGGCCGGCACGTAGTCGGTACGAAAGTACGCCTTGGCCTGTTGCCCGTGCGCACCGACCATTGCGGCAGCGACCGCTTGGCCTAGCGGCGGGGCCGCTGCCTGGGAATCCGCGGTGGCCGCCGATCCGGCCGCCACGGCGGCTGATGCGGTGAGGGCGAGGGCGGCGAGCGCGACTAGCGCACGACGCGGCAATTTTCTGACTCTGGTCACAAATTCCTCCAACTAGCGGGGCGGAAATGCAGGGCGTTTTTAGCAGACTACGAAGCGTGCGGACAGGGCGACCAGACCTTTTCAATCCACACGACAAGTTCGACGGCCAATTCTGTTAAACAAATGTTGAATCCAGACCGAGAGACCGTCCCAGCCCACCCTTGGTCTCCGGACGAGTGCCTTTGGCACCGGTACCTCGCAGACTCTTGCTAGCGTTCGATACGCAGGGTGCCGGGGACGCAGCGCGGGCCGCACCCTGGTGGTGTGCGGCCCGCGCGTCATTGGGTACTGCGGATCAGCGGATCGCGTCGGCTTTCTGGTTTCGGTCGGCGGCGGACCAGGCGGGATCGTTGAACAGTTCCGCGGACGACCTCGGCCCGAAGAACACGGCCTTGGCCTGGGTGTCGCCGGCGAGCTGGTACCGGAACCAGGCGGTCCCGACACCGATTGCGTGGATGCGGGTCTCGCCCGGGAAGAAGTGGTCGGAACCCTTCAGTTCGGCGAAGACGGCCGGGTGGTTCCGCGCCCAGGCATAGCGGCCCTTCACGTAGAACGACGGCACGATCACGTCGACCTGACCGGCGATGAACAGGCTGGGACCCCGCAATGCCGGGACCGAGCCCTGCGGACCAGGCTGAACGGGCAAGGTTGCCTTGATCATCGCGTCCGCGCCGGCGGCGATGGCTCCTCCGCCGCCCTGCGAGTGTCCTGCGGCACCGATGTTCCTGGTGTCGATCTTGCGGTAGAACACGCTGCCCGGACGGCTGTTCTCGGCGATCAGAAACTTGCCACCGGCAAGCATCTCGCGACCGGACCCGGACTGCCCCGTGTTCGCGGCGGCGACGACCATCCCCCACGAGGCGAAGTGCTTGAGGAATTCGTCGTACTGGTCAACGCTGGCGCCGGTGCCATTGCCCCAGACGACGACAGGGTAGACAGCCGAGCTGGAAGCGATACCTGTGGGGTAGTAGAGCGTGTGGTCCGGACCACCGGCGACCTTGGTCACCTGATGCGGTCCAGGCTGCTCGTAGTACCGGGCGGGAGCGGACGTCGCGGTGGCGGTCCAGGCCGGCTGCAGGGCAATGAGGCCGAGCAGCGCAGCCATCAGAGTCGCACTTATCGCAAGGGATAACCTTCGCACGCGAAGACACCTTTCGGGAGAATTGGGGCGGAACAAGCCGCATTCTTTCAGTCAATTCGTTCGAGCGCTTCAGACGCCAACGCAAAAATCTCCAGCTGTCTTTGTGATCAATCACAAAAGCAAGGTCTATTCGAAGTGGAGAAATTCGCGCCACCCGGACCAGGACGATCGGCGGGCACGGTGTCGTGACTCAGATCACGTCCCCTTGTCGTCGCCGCCCGCCCGGGGGAAACTCTAACGAGTGTTCAATTTTCTCAGACGAGAGGTGCTGGGGCGTGATCAATCCCTACCGTCAACTCTTCGCCGCGCCGGGTTCCGTCGCCTTCGCCGCCACCGGCTTTTCTGCGCGGATGGCGCAGCCGATGGCCGGTATCGGGATCATCACCATGCTCGCGGAGCTCCGTGGTGACTTCGGTCTGGCGGGTTCTGTCGCGGCGGTTTTCACCGCCTCGTCAGCGCTGCTCGGGCCACAGGTGTCGCGGTTGGTTGATCGTCATGGGCAGAGCCGGATACTGCTGCCTGCCGCCGGCCTCAGCGCGGCCTCGCTCGGCGCACTGCTGCTGTGTGCCCGGTATGACGCACCGGCCTGGACGTTGTTCGTCTTCGCTGCCTTGGCTGGATGGATGCCGAACATGGCAGCGATGGTTCGGGCGCGCTGGTCCGAGATCTATCGAGGATCGCCGCGGCTGCACGCAGCGTTCTCCTTCGAGTCCGTGGTCGATGAGCTGACCTTCGTCATCGGCCCAGCGCTGTCGATCGCACTGAGCACAGCGGTATTTCCAGCCGCAGGCCCACTGGTTGCAGCCCTCTTGTTGGCGGTCGGCGTCCTCCTGTTCACTCGCCAACGGGAGACCGAGCCGGTTGTGCGGCCGTCTTCGGAACGAACCTCTCCTTCGGCGATCCGGTTACCTGCTCTGGTCGCACTGGTCCTTGTCCTGACCGCAGGCGGCACGATCGTCGGCACCGTCGATGTGGTCAGTGTGGCCGCAGCCGGCGCGGAGGGGCACAGCACGTCGGCCGGAATCGTGATCGCGGTGTACGCGCTGGGATCCGCGATGGCCGGACTGGTCTTCGGCGGGCTGCGGCTGAACTGGCCACTGACTCGGTTGCTGCTGGTTGGGTCCATCGGCACGGCGGTGACCACCCTGCCGCTACTGCTGGTCGACAGTATCGCGTGGCTGGCAGTCGCACTGTTCTTCGCCGGACTGTTTTTCGCGCCCACGATGATCGTGGTGATGAGCCTGGTCGAACGAATCGTCCCGGCCGCGAGGCTGACCGAAGGAATGACGTGGGTGATCACCGGGCTGAGCCTGGGCGTCGCGGTCGGCGCGGCGGGATCAGGCGCGGCGGTGGATCAGGGTGGGCCTGACGCCGGCTTCTGGGTCGCGATAGGCGCGGGATCGGCGATGGTGCTGCTCGTCCTCGTGGGGTACCGGGTGCTGCAACGCGCTGACGAACGCGGACGCCCCGTATCCTCGCCCGCGAGAGCCGAATCGGGGGTGTGACTTGAACGAGCCGCTGACCGACGGACGCAGGCTGAAGGGCGAGCGTCGCCGGCAGGAGTTGATCGAGGCGACCCTGCGGGTCGTCGCCAAGGACGGTGTCTCCGGAGTAAGTCATCGGACCGTCGCCCGGGAAGCCGGCCAGCCGGCAACGGCGGCGGCGTACTACTTCGACGGCATCGATGACCTCCTCACGGCCGCCCTGACCAGCTGCATGGACGAGGACGCCGACCGGATGCGGCGACTGGCCGAAGCCGTTGACGGCGGAGCGGACAGCATTCGCCTGCTGGCGGACCTGATGGCCGAGGTCATCCGCGATCCCCGCCGACTGCTGGCCGAGTACGAGCTGTACCTGCTGGCAGCACGTGACGAAAGACTCCGCGGCCCGACCGATCGCTGGCTCACCGCCGTCGCGGAATTTGCGCGGCGCCACACCGATGATCCGGTCCGGGTCCAGACAGTGGTCGCCACGGTCGACGGGCTGATGCTCCAGGCCCTGCTAACAGACCAGCCATCGACCAGCGCGCAATTCGAGGCCGTCCTCCGACTGCTGCTGCCGTAACTGAGGGCCGACCCACCTCCATCGGCCTACCACGGCGATCACACGATCTTTCATACCGGCAGACATCAGCGTCAACAGGCACCGGTCGCGATTGGGCAACCCACAAGCGCTCGCCGGACGCCCGAGGCGGAAGTTCCCAGCTGAACAACCAGTTCCGCAGGGGTGGCCTATGACGCGTTCACCACGGCCAAGAACACTCCGTTGTCAGTCTCCGACAGCCCGACCGGCTCAAAGCAGGTAGCCCATACCGGCAGCCTAGCCACTTCTGTAGGTCGTCAGTTGGGCGGCCGTGACGAAGCCGGCCCTGGAGCTGACGATATGAGCGCCGATCCGGCCGTGCCCGTTGTCGGCATCGAGGTTGTGATCGTCAAGCTGCCCGATCACGTGTCGCACGCCGAGGTGGTACATCAACCGGAGACACGCCTTGAGGAGGCGTCCGCCCACTCCATGCCCGCGATAAGCGGGATGAACCTCGATCCAGTCCACGACACCGTGTCCTGGCGCTGGAACCGAGATCGTGGCGCTCGCTATCTTGTTGCCCATCGGCCCGGCGATGCTCAACTGACGTTGGTTGCCGCGGGAAGCCACCTGCACCGTACAAGAATCGCCGGCGGGTGGTGGACTTTGCAGCGCACGGTACAAGAAACGACCGGCCTGCTTCCCCTTGAGACCCCGCTGCGTCAAGGCCTCCCGTGTCGCCTCGCGGTCATCCGGGAGTCCGGCTATCAGCGGCCCGATGCCGCTGGCACTGAACGCCTCGATTACCTTGCAGCCGGAGAGGTGTTTGATCGCCTGATCCAGGAGGTCAGTGACGACGGCGGGCTCCTCGCGGGCATGTAACCAGCTGATCGTCCCAGTTCTTCCATCGTCGCTGCGCCCGAAGCAGACTGCCCCTAGTACCTCCTCGCTGATGGCAACCAGCGTCTGCCAATCCTGGACTGTCCCGGCTTGTCCCAGTGCAGTACCCGCTCGCGAACTTGCGGCCCCCAGTTCGGTTGCGGCGCGCAGCGCGCCAGGACGGCAGGGCGGTTGACCAGGCAGCGCGTCGGCATCGACCACGCCAAGCAACGAGGACAGATGAGTTCGGGTCAGTGGACGGACCACGGTCGTCTGACTGGAACTAATCACAGCTACCTCCCTACGCCGGGCCGCCCACCATAGGCGAAAGTGGCGTCCAGAAATCGACATCGTCGTGAAGTAGACAGACAAATATTTCCGCGCAGCCACCGCAATGCCAGGCGCCGCCGGAAGCAGCCGCAGAACGAACTTGACGAACGGCGGCATGTCAGGACGAGCACAGTCGAGAAGCCCGGCTTGGCTGTCGAGTGCGATCCTCGGTGCGGGTCAAGAGCTGACGTAGCAGCACGGCAATCTGACGACGTTGCCCAGTGGTCAACGGGGAGAGGAACTCTTCGTCAACGGCAAGAACCTTCGTCAGCGACCGTTTCGCCAGGCTGCGGCGGCGGACGCCAGTGGACACGGATCGCTTGCCCGTCCTCGGCGTCAGGAGTCCGGCGAATCAGTCCGACTACCTCCAGAACGCCGACATCCAGATCGGGTTGGGTGCCTGCCCATGCTTCGACCATCCGGTCCACGGAATCTTTCTGCACTCTTCACAGTTTACCTTGGCATCAAGCAAGTTAGCTTGGCATCAAGCTATCCGTCAGTGAGGAGAGATCGCATGTCGTTCAGCAACTGGGCCTTCATCTACCTGGGCCTCGGCGAGGAGGACCCTGTCCGTGACCGGGCCGTCATCAGCGTCGGAGGTCTGACCACCACCATCGTGCCGGTTCCGGACCCTGCTCTGGCAGCGGGAGTTGCCAAGGAACTGGTGGCCGCCGGCGCACAGACCATCGAGCTGTGCGGAGGACTGGGACCGTCGGTGGTGGCCGAGGTCCTCGCTGCAACTGAGGGCAAGGTGCCAGTGGGTGGCGTCAACTACGGCGTCGAGTCGGTCCACGGGTTGGCTGCGCTCTTCCCCGTCGCCCAGCCCTAATCCTCCCCGCTGTGATCAGCCGGGCTCCCGACGACGGGGAGTCCGGCTGCACGTCCCGATAATGAGTGGCATGCCGCACATCACCGTGGAGTACTCGGAGTCCTTGTCCGGCGCGTTCGATCGACGCGCCTTCGCCTTGGCGCTGCACCGCGCTGCCGCGGAACTGATCGACAGCGCGATCCCAGGATTCAAGACTCGCTTCCGTCCGATCGACGAAGGTGTCATCGCTGACGGCGGCGACGGCGAGGCGATGATTCATGTGGAGCTGGCGATCCTGCCTGGCCGTGACCAGGACACCAAGTCGCGTCTCGGCGACTTGACCCTTGCGACGCTGGGCGAGTATCTCGATCCTGCGGCAGGGTCGAACACGCAACTCACGGTCGAGGTCCGTGACCTGGCGACCTACGTCAAGCGAGTCATGCGCCCCGGTGCCACCGAACCACACTGACGGTCGTTGCCATCAGCAAGCAACCGGGCTTGGTCCTTGCGCGCAGCCTGTCAACTGACGGCCGATGACTGGACGTAGCCGGGCTATGGCGTGACTATGGGCGCATGACGGTGACGCGAAGTAACCGGGAGTTGGCACGGCTGTTGCGGACCGGGCCGTTCGAGGCCGCGCTCGACTCGGCGATCGCGGCGTCCGGCCTGTCGCTGGAGGCGTTGTGCGAGCGGCTGGCGGCCGACGGCGTCTCGGTGAGCCGGACGGCGTTGTCGTACTGGCGCAACGGTCGTAGGCGCCCCGAGCGCAATGAGTCCCTGAAGGCCGTGGCCAGCTTGGAGGAGATTCTCGGCTTGCCCTCGTCAGCGCTACTCTCCCTGCTCGGTGCCCGCCGGCCAAGAGGCCGCTGGGTCGGGCACCCAGCGGGTGCGGTGGACCGGTGGAAGTTGTGGCCGTCGTCCGAGTCGCTGCTCGCGGCCATGCATGCACCGCCCGACGGGCAGCTCGCCTTCCTGAGCATCAGCGATCTGCTGGTCGTGGACGAGGACAGCGACGTACGGCGGCAACGCGTCCGGCTGGTCGCCGAGGCGCTGACCGATCGGGTCGACCGGTGCATGGTCTACCACGAGATCGTCGACGACCCGAAGAACCTGGTGCCGGAGCTGGTCGGGGTGGCGTTCGCGCGCCGCGGCAGGGTCCGTTGCGACCTGGCCTCCCGCCAGTTCGTCGCCGAGTTCCTCTTCGACCGGCCGCTGATGGCCGGCGAGCGTGCCGTCGTCGAGTACGAACTACGGTTGCCGGTCAGTGAACCGATGGACAACTTCTACCGGCGGTTCACCCGGCCGGGCGCGCTCTACACCCTGCAACTCAGGTTCGTCGGCCGGCAACCCGCCTGGGTACGCCGCTACGATCGATCCGGCGCCGACGACAACGACCGGCACATCGAGGACCTGTGGCTCGGCGGCTCGGGCACAACCTCCCTGGTCGTCCCGCAAGTGCAGGCGGGAACGGTCGGCGTCCGCTGGATGTGGTGACGTCGCGCCGTCAACACTGGCGCCAATACCAGGTAAAACTGTGAACAGAAACCCCCGCTGACCTGCGCGAACGCGGCCGCCGAGGCATTCGATGGGGAACCGGGCAATTCCCGTCACCCAGTGGACTGGCGTCGCTACCTTCCTGCTGTTCCCTGGGCGCCGGCGAAGGCCGGGGCCCTGCCCGCCCCTAGGAGGTAGCACGCATGCGCCTGTTACGAAGAACCGCACCATTCATGGTTGCGGCGCTGGCAGCGTTCGCCGTCACCGCGGCGACGGCAACGGCCGGGTCGGCCGCGCCAGAGCCCGAAGGCCACGTCGTCAGCGTCGCCGAGAAGCCGGTCGCCGGGACCTACCTGGTCACGCTGGCACCGAACCGCCAAGCGGTCGCGTCGGCCACAGCGACCGAGAAGGCGGCCAGTGCCATGGCCAGTCGGTACGACGGACGGCTGGGCACCGTCTTCACCAAGACGATGCGCGGCTTCGTGGTCCGCGATCTGTCCGAGCAGCAGGCTCGCCGGCTCGCGGCCCACCCCGATGTCGCCGAGGTCCGGCAGAGTGGAACGGCCCGGATCGGCACCGCCAACGGGCCGGGCGGCACCCAGAACAACCCGCAGAACTGGGGCCTGGACCGCATCGACCAGCGGGACCGGCCAGTGGACAGCAAGTACACCTATCCCAACGACGGCGCCGGTGTGACGGCGTACATCGTCGACACCGGCATCCGCTACAGCCACCAGGAGTTCGAAGGCCGGGCCAAGCTCGGCGTCGACCTGTTCGCCACCCCGAACGGTGGCAACGACTGCAACAACCACGGCACCCACGTGGCCGGCATCGTCGCCGGCAGCACCCGGGGCGTGGCGAAGAAAGCGAACCTGGTCTCGGTCCGGGTCCTCGGCTGCGACGGACAAGGCGAGGACATCGTCGTGGCCGAGGCCGCCGAGTGGCTCGCGAAGAACGCCGTCAAGCCGGCCGTGGCGAACCTGAGCGTGTACACCGGCGACCCGGACATCGCGGTGAACGCGATCCGCGGATCGATCGCCGCCGGCGTGCAATGGGCACTGATCACCGGCAACAACAGCGGCAACGCCTGCAGTTACGGCCCTGGCGGTCAGATGACCGAAGCCCTGACGGTTGCCAACGCGACCAGCAGCGACACTCGCGCCGGCGACTCCAACGCCGGCAGCTGCATGGACCTGTGGGCGCCCGGATCCGGGATCAGCTCGGCCTTCCGCGGCAGCGACTCGGCGTACGGGAATCTGAGCGGTACGTCGATGGCGGCGCCGCACGTCGCCGGGGCGATGGCCCTGCGGCTGCACGACGCGCCGAGCAGCACGCCGGCCCAGTTGCACCAGTGGGTGATGGACAACGCCAGCACCGGCAAGATGTCGGGAATCCCGTCGGGCTCCCCGAACAAGCTCCTGTATGTGCCGAACAGCCCACCGGCCAGTGACGACTTCTCGATGGCCGCCAACCCCACCGCGGTCAGCGTTGACCCCGGTAGCTCGGTGACCACCACCATCGCGACCACAGTGACCCGCGGCGCAGCACAGACCGTGCAACTGTCCGCCAGCGGCCTACCGTCCGGCGTCACCGCAACATTCGACCCGGCATCGGTCACCGCCGGCAACTCGTCGCGGCTCACCCTCACCGCCGCGGCCTCGGCCAGCCCGAGCCGGGCAACAGTCACCGTCACCGGCACCGGCGCGGTGACCCGTACGACGAGCGTCGGGCTCACCGTCAACGGCGACGTCCCCGACGACTTCTCGCTGAGCACCGACCCGTCTTCCGGAACGGTATCGGCCGGCAACTCGATCACCACCACCGTGCGGGCGACCGCCACGAGCGTCTCGCCGGCGAACACCGGTGAGTCGAAGACCGCGATGCGGGAGGAGAGCAGTGCCGGACCGGGCTCCGGTCCCGGGGTCGTCGGCGGTACGCCGACCACCGTCGCGGAGTACCCGTTCATGATCTCCATGCGGCGCGAAGGCTCGTCGTTCCCGGGACAGCAGTCCTGCAGCGCCAGCCTGATGGGCCCGCGCACCGTCCTGCTCGCGGCCCACTGCTTGGTCGAGAAGCCGGGTCGCAAGTGGTTCGTGTACGGCGCGACCAAGCTCACCGACTCCGGCTTCACCGCGGAGATCAAGTCGTCCTGGGTCCACCCCAAGCACGTCAACTACCAGGGCGGGTACGACGTCGCGGTCGTCCAACTGGATCGTGACGTACCGGTACCGGCCGGGATGGTGTACCCGACCATCGCGACCGACACCAGCAAGGAAACGGTCGGTACCAACGGCCTGGTGCTCGGCTGGGGCAAGACCGGGCAGAACACCTTCAGCGACGTGTTGCGTAAGGCAACCATTCCGGTCGCGCCCGACAGCGGCTGCAACGAGCGGTACACCGGCACCTACAAGCCGAACCTGATGCTCTGCACCGGCTTCTCCGACGGCCGCATGGGAACCTGCCCCGGTGACTCGGGCGGCCCGTTCATGGTCGGGAACACCATTGTCGGTGTCTTCTCCTGGATGGACAACGCCTGCAACTGGTACTCGGTCTACTCTCGGGTCTCGACCTACAAGACTGAACTGCTCGAGCAGCTGGGCCAGACCGGCCCCGAGCCGACCGGCGACGTCACTCTCTCGGCCAGCGGACTGCCCAGCGGCGCGACAGCGGCCTTCAGTCCGGCCAAGGTGAGCGTCGGCGGATCGTCACAGCTGACGATCACCACGTCGGCCACCACCCCGGCCGGCGACTACACCGTCACCGTGAACGGCGCCCGCGACACGGTGACCCGGCAGACGACGTACAAGCTGACCGTCACCAGCGGAGGATCGACCACCCTCTCGCTGACCAACCCCAACGTCCAGACCTCGGTCAAGGGCCGTCCGGTCAGCCTGCAACTCAAGGCATCCGGCGGCACCGGCGGGAACCGCTTCACCGCCACCGGGCTGCCGGCCGGACTGTCCATCAACCAGTCCACCGGTCTGATCAGCGGAACCCCGACCGTCGCCGCCAACTACCGCCCGGCAGTCAAGGTCACCGACAGCTCGGGCGCCTCGGCATCCGCCACCTTCTACTGGTTCATCTTCCCGTACTAACCCCTCAAATGATCCGTAAGGAGGCTGCACCACCCCCAACCTGACCCCTCCCTCGAACATGTCCCGAGCCAGCTCACCACCGGCTCGGGACATGTTCACGTTACGGCCGGCAGTCGACGTCGGGCGTGTTCATTTCTCATCGCGCTCTCTGCTACCGACTCATCGCCTGTCGCCGCCCCGAGTCGGCCACCGACGGCCCAGTGCTCCCGCGCCACCTCGTCGATCACTACCCAGACCGATTCCTGCGGCTGGTCCGGGCGGCCGCAGGTCTCTAGGAAGGCATCCGTCAGCCGCTCGGCCAGCGCCACCTTCTGTTCGGCGTTCCGGCCGGCGAACAGCTGCACCGTGATCATCGGCATGTCAGTTCCTCTCGTGGGACAGTCAATCTGACGAGGTCCTGCTGACCTCAGCCTCTGCCGGAAAGCGGGCCGGCAACAAGCAGCGATCTCTGAACGGATTCTTCAAGCTGCAGTGTGCCGGCGTATGACCCGGCGTCGCCATAACGAACACCCCCGGGGCCAGCTCGTGGCCGTCGGCAACGAACTCGGCCACCTCCTCGAGCGGTCGCTGAACGGCGACCGGATGCGGGCCCACCGTGAGACGACAGTTGGTGACCGCAGCGGATCTTGCTGTCGCGCACCTATTGCTGGCGAGCCGATCACGCCAAGCGACGATCGCGCCCTGCTCGTAGGCTTCTGGATGGATTGTGAGGATCGATCGAACCCCCGTGGTATTCCTGGTCCGGGCAGCCTCCGGGTGAACACCAAGTACCGGTGTTCGGTGAGTCTTCAGGCGAACGTCTTGTTCGTTTCATCGGGCGTTCGGTCGAGGTCTGCGAAAATGGGCCGGTGCCGAACGCCAAGTTTCGTGAGATCGCGGATCGGCTGGCTGTGGACATCGAGCGGTTGCCGCCGGGGTCGCGGCTCGAGACCGAGATGGAGATTGCTGAGCGGTTCGGTGTCGGGCGGGCTGCGGCGAGGGCTGCCTTGCTGGATTTGCAGCATCGGATGCTGATCCGTCGGGTGCACGGAGTCGGGACTTTCAAGGCGGAGCGGATCGATTATCTCATCTCACCGCAGTTGCCGCCGTCGTGGTCGCGGGCGATCCGGGAGTCCGGTGCTGTGCCGCGGACGGTTGTCCGCTCCTGCGAGCCAGTGACATTGCCGGACCCGATCGCGGACCTGCTGAATCGGTCGCACGGTACGTCGGCGCATCTGCTGCGAAGGCGTTCCTTCACCAACGATGTGCCCGCGGCCTGGGGAGCGGAGTGGGTGCCGACGGATGTGGTGGCCGACCTGCCGGTCGCGGTTCGATTGGTGGAGTCGCTGGATACCATCCTGCGCGACATCGCGGGTGCTGTTCCGGCGCGGGCGTGGTCGCGTGCCGGTATGGAGGCGGTGGATGCCACGGTGGCGATGGAACTCGGTTGCCGGGCCGGTGACTGGGCGTGGCTGGTGGAGAGCCTCAACTTCGACGCCAACTCGGGCCGAATGCTCTGCTTCACTCAACGCTGGATGCGTGCGGACACGGTCCGGGTTGTGATCGAGAGTTCTGCCCGGGAAGGTACTCCGCCCTTCAAGGCTTGACGGCAGTCCTTGGCGGGCCGCCATCGCGGGCGACGAGTAGTTCGTTCAGCGCCTCGAGCGGCAGCGGGTCAGCGACCAGTGAGGCCCAAGGTCGTACGGCGCTGGTGCGGTGGAGAAAGTCGATCGCCTGCTGCAGATGCCGCGGTTCGTAGTTGTGTACGCCGGTGACGGTTGCCCAGCGGCGTACCAACTGTTCGGGATCGAAGGCAACACGCGGACCGGGGGAGACCGAGCCCGCCAGTACCAGTCGGCCACCGATGGCGAGTGCTCCGAGCAAACACTCGACCGCAGTGGCTGCCCCCGACAGTTCGAATGCGACGTCGATCTCGGCGAGGCCGGCATCGGTAGGGGAGGCGACCCGCGTAGCACCGAAGGCCAGCGCGGACTGCCGGCGGTCGGTGTCGGGATCAATGATGATCACCTCGTCGGCGTCCGCCTCCGAGGCCAGGGCAGCCGCGGTGAGTCCGAGCATGCCCGCGCCACTCACCACAACCCGCTGTCCGGTCAACGGGCCTGCTGCTTCGGCTGCTGCCATCACTGTGGCGGTGGCACATGCTGCAGGCGCCGCGACCGCATCAACAAGGCCGTGGGGAAGTTTAACTGCGGCAGCGCCGGCCGCTAGCAGGATGTGTGAGGCGTAGGAGCCGGACAGCGCCCAGGTGCCATCGAATGGCTCGTGTCCGACCTTCCGCACGCTGCGGCACTTCGCCGTACGCCCGGCTCGGCAGCGGTCGCAGCTTCGGCAGGCGACGGTGACGCCCCACACGATTCTGTCGCCAGTTCTGATTGGTGAACCGTTCAGGTACTGCGGCGTACCTGGTCCCACGGCTATGACGTCGCCGACGGCCTCGTGGCCGAGAACACCAGGGCACGGGGATGTTCGATGACCGAGCACGGTGTGCAGGTCGGAGCCGCACACAGTGGCCAGCCGGACAGCGACAAGTACCTCGCCGAAGCCTGGCGTCGGCAACGGCACCTCGGCGATCTCGACCGTTCCGTGCCCGCGCCAGACCTGGGCTCGGGCGGTTCTCACTGCACCTGCGACCGGATCCATCCGGACAACCTCTCGATCACGTAGACGACGACGAAGATGATCAGCACGATCGCGCCGGCGAACGGGAAGTTCAGCGTGCGAACGGCCTCGAAGAGCAGGAACCCGACACCCCCCGCGCCGACGATGCCCAGGATCGTGGACATCCGGATGTTCACGTCCAGCAGGTAGAGGCCGGATCCGACCATTGCCGGCAGGACCTGCGGCAAGACCGCGGAGAACAGTTCCTGCCACCAGCCGCCACCGGCGGCACGGATCGCCTCTCGCGGGCCGTCGGCGATCTCCTCGGCGGCGTCGGCCAGCAGTTTGCCGAGGAACCCGACCGAGCCGATCGCCAGTGCGCAGACCCCGGCGGTCGGTCCCAGCCCGATCGCGGCGACGAAGACGACCGCCAGGATCAGCTCCGGAATCGCCCGGATCGCCAGCACCACGGCCCGGGCGGACCAATAGACCGCCGGATGCGGCGCAATGTTGCGGGCGGCAAGCAATCCGAGCGGCACCGACAGCAGGATACCGATCGCGGTGGAAAGTACGCCGATGGCAACGGTCTCGATCACCGCGGCGGCAAGCCGGTCGCCGACCAGGGTGAAGTCCGGCGGGAAGAGCCGGCCCGCCACATCGACCAGCGCGGCCGGAGACGTCAGCAGAGCGACAGGATCGATTCGCAGTACAGGGAACGACAGGATCACGGCGGCGAGTACGACGCCGTTGAGACCGAGCCGCGCAACTCGATCACGGGTCCAGGGTGGACTCGACTTGCCGGCCGGCGTGAGCTTGCCGGTTCCCGGCTGCAGTAGTAGTCGCCGGACCCAGATGGAGAGCAGCTCCATGGCGGCGATGATGGCCAGGATGACCAGCACGATGCCCAGCGCCTTGTCGTACACCAGGCCGCGAAGGGCGTCCTGCAGAGCGAATCCGATGCCGCCGGCGCCGACGAAGCCGAGCACGACGGAGGTTCTCAAGTTGATGTCGACCCGGTAGACGAACGTCGAGATCCAGGAAGGCACAACCTGGGGGAGGACGCCCCCGACCAACTCCCGCAGCCGGCCCGCGCCCGTACTGCGGACGGCTTCGCGAGGCCCTGGGTCGACCCGCTCGATCGCGTCCGCGAACAGCTTGGCCACCATTCCGACCGAATGCAGCGCGAGGGCCAGGACACCGGGCAGGACTCCGATCCCCATCGCGCGGACCAGCAACACTGCGAACACCAGATCGGGTACGGCGCGGCAGAAGGTGATGGCTCCGCGCGCGACGGCGTACACGGCGCGGTGCGGAGTGGTGTTGCTCGCGGCAAGGAACGCCAGCGGCACGGACAACAGCACGGACAGCACCGTGCCGAGCAACGCGATCAGCAGGGTCTCGCCCGCGAGTTCGAAGATGCGTGCCGGATCGTCCAGCCGAACCGGCAACATCCGCTCGATCAGGTTCTGGACGTCGTCCGCGCCTTCGATCAGCGCGCTGGGGGTGAACTCGAGCCGAACCGTGCTCCAGCCGGTCACGACCGCGGCAGCTATCGCGACCGCCGCCAGCAGCACCCGTCGCCGGTCGATCGGTGGACGGATCGCGGTCCGGCCATCGGGTATCGCCCGGACCTTCGGCGCCAGGGCGAGATCGGGCGGTGTGCTGGTCATGCGGCGTCCGGATCGACGCGACGGTACACGTCCATCACCTCGTCGCGGCCGAGCCCGGCAGTGGGTCGGTCGAGCACCTTGACGCCTTGCCGCAGGCCCACCAGACGACCGGCCCAGCCGAGGGCCAGGTCGACCTGGTGAAGGGTGCAGACGACGGTCAGGTCGTCTTCGCGACAGACCCGCAACAACAGGTCCATGACGACCTGCGAGTTCTCGGGGTCGAGTGAAGCGACCGGTTCGTCGGCCAGCAGCAGCGTCGGCTTCTGCATCAGAGTGCGGGCGATGGCGACTCGTTGCTGCTGACCGCCGGACAGCGTGTCTGCTCGCTGGAACGCCCGATCCGCCAATCCGACCCGGTCGAGGTGGTCCAGCGCATCGCGTCTCAGCGCTTTCGACCAGCTCAGTACGCCGTACCGCGGACCGGTGACGCGGCCGAGCGCGCCGGTCAGCACGTTCTCCAGACAGCTCAGCCGGCCGACCAGGTTGAACTGCTGGAAGACGAAGCCGATCTCGGTCCGCAGGCGGCGGAGCTCGGCGGAGCGGGCGGTGTCGACTCGCCGGCCGAGCACGGTGATCTCACCGGACGTGACGTCGTGCAGGCCGTTGAGGCACCGCAGGAGCGTCGACTTACCCGAGCCGGACAGACCGAGCAGCACCACCAGTTCGCCACGCCGTACGTCGAGATCGACCCCGGCCAACGCGGTGGTGTCACCGAACTGCTTGCGCAGCGATCGGGTGGCCACCACGGTTTCGGCCGGCCTGGTCAGCTCTTGCATTTGTCCGACTTGGTAACGGCGCAGACCTGACGGACCCCGGCGTAGTCGGCGTCCTTGGCAGCGACGACTCCCCAGGCGTCTTCGTCGGTGAGCAGACAGTCGCCGTCGCACATCCCCTGACCCTTGAGGTAGTCGGCGTTCGCCTTCTCGGTGAGCAGGCTGGTCAGGCGGCTGATCTGATCGGCGCCGAGATCCTGCCGGCCCACGAACAGCGATCCTGCGATGGTCTCCGAGGTCCAGACCTTCTTCAGGTCCTCGGCCTTCAGTTCGCCCTTGCCCGGCAGCGTGGTGTCCACCATCGACTGCATTGCGAACCCTGCCTCGCATCCGCCGTTCTTCACGGCAAGCGCGGACGCGTCGTGCCCGCCGGCGTACACGGGCTTGAGGCCTGCCGTCAGATCCTTCTCCCGCGAAGAGGTGATCACGCCCGCCTCGATGAGTCCGGCGGACGGGTACAGGAAGCCGGACGTCGAGCCGGGGTCGACGAAGCAGACCGATCTGCCTTTGAAATCGGCCAGCGAGTTCACGGTGCTGTTGCCGGCCTTGGTGAGCCCGTACGAGCGGTACCCGGCAGGCTGTCCCTTGGCCGGAATCACCGCGCCGAGCGGCTGGATCTTCGCGCCGTTGGCGGTCGCGATGACGTAGGCGAAGGGGCCGAGGAAGGCCAGGTCGACCTTGCCGGCGATCATGCCTTCCACGACGCCGGCGTAGTCGGTGGCCTGGCTCAGTTCGACCTTCGCCCCGGTCTCCTTTTCGAGCAGCTTGATCAGCGGGTCGTAGCCGGCGCGCAGGTCGGTCGAGTTCTCCGCGGGGACGGCGCCCAGCACGAGGGTTTTCGGGAAGCCCTGGACGGTGGCGGCCGCGTCCTCGCCGTCGCTACCGCAGCCGGCGGCCAGCAGCAGGAGGGCGAGCGTAGCGGCGATGGTCTTCGGGCGGATGGAACGCATGGGAGTACCTCCGGTGAGTGCGGTCAGGCCGCGGTTCGGGTGTCCGCGTCGGCGGCCAGCAACTGGTCCAGCTCGACGACGGAGGGCAGTACGTGGGTGTGCGGGACGGTCGCGAAGTCCGTCTCGCGGTGGGCGCCGGTGAGGACACCGGCGACGATTCCCGCACCGGCTCGGCTGCCGGCCAGCAGATCGCTGGTGGTGTCGCCGGCGACGGCGACCGAGCGGACATCGTCGATGCCGAGTCGCAGGACCGCGGTGAGGACCATGTCGGGGTACGGGCGGCCTCGGCCGGCATCACCGGGGGAGAGCACCAGGTCGCAGAGTTCCTGCCAGCCGAGAGCGGCCAGCAGAGCGTCTCGGGTCCGCGCGGAGAATCCGGTGGTGAGCGCCACCCGAGTACCACGGTCGCGCATCCGCCGGATCGCCTCCTCGGCGCCCGGAACCGCGCTCGCGCCGGCCACCAGCCCCTCGGCGTACGAGGCCTCGAAGGCCGTGTTCGCCGCCGCCGCGCGGGTTGCGTCGCCATCGAAGATGGCCGTGAACACCTCGATCTTCGACTGACCCATCGTTTCCGCCGCGAAGTCGAGCGCGCTGCTGTGTTCCGCCGATCCGTCGGCCAGTCCTGCCGCCTCGATCGCGGACCGGAACGCAGCGATCACAGTCCCGTCGTCGGCCACCGTCGTTCCGGCCATGTCCAAACACACCAGCTCGATCATGCTTCGCCTCTCGTCGTCGGTCACTGGGTCGATCGTTGGCGCAGAGCCGGAATGGCGACGTCCGAAGGGTTGAACGCCGGGTGAACTCGGTGTTCACCTGCTGCTCAGTTGTCCGCACGACTGTGAGCGCCATGACCTGGTCCGTCCGTGTCCCGTCCGATTACGTCCTCGGGCACGTGCGTGCCGTGCTACCGGACCGGGTCGTCGACGACGCCCGCCTGGTGGTGCGCGACGGCCGGATCGCGGAGGTCGCTCCGCATCCGCCCGGCTTCCGGGCCGATCTCGACGGCCAGGGCCTGCTGTGCCTGCCGGGTCTCGTCGATGTGCACAGCGACGCTCTCGCGCGGGAGTTCCGGCCGCGGCCGGGATCCTCTCTGCCGGCGGGCTTCGCACTTCGGTCGGTCGAGCAGAAACTCGTTGCGGCAGGCATCACGACGGCGTTCCACGGGATCGCCTTCCAGGACCGTTCCGCGGTGGGGATGCCGATCGACTCACCGAGCGACGACGACCTCTACGACGTGCTGAGGGCACACGAAAGCCACCAGGTCGATCACCGGGTGCTGCACCGGCTCGATGTTCGCTGTTCCGGCGGCGTTCGACGTCTGAGGGCGCGGCTGGCTTCGTTGCCGGGGGATGTCGTACCGCTGGTCTCGTACGAGGATCACACGCCGGGCCAGGGCCAGTACGCCGATCCGACGGTGATGGAGCGGTGGCTGGTCGAAGCCGAGGGATTGACGGGAGAAGCGGCCGCCGCGCACGTCGCCTCGTTGCGGAGCGACCGCGATCAGCGGCTGGACCAACGGACGGAGACGTTGGACTGGTTGGCCGCGATGGCGTCGGCCGGACAGATCCGTTTGGTCGGGCACGATCCGGCCACCCGCTCCGATGTGGATCAGCTTGTGGCCGGCAGCGCTGCGGTCGCTGAGTTTCCGACCACTCGCGCGGCAGCTGAGGCAGCCCGTGAGCGTGGTTTGCTGGTGGTCGCCGGCGCGGTGAACGTGCTGCGAGGGGGATCCCATGCCGGGAACGTCTCCGCCGGTGAACTGGTCGAGGCAGGACTGGTCGACGCTCTGACCTGCGACTATCTGCCGTCCGCCTTGTTGCCGGCAGCAATGGAGTTGGTACGGGCCGGGACGATGGAGCTACCGGCGGCCGTGCGGCTGGTGACGAGTGGTCCGGCCGCCGTCGCTGGATTGACCGATCGCGGCGTCCTGGGGGAGGGGTACGTGGCTCATCTCGTCCTGGCAGACACGACCGGACGCTGGCCGACGGTCCGCCTCGTGCATGGCTCCCACTGAGGGCCGCCGCGCGGCGGCCCTCAGTGGGGTCAGCTGGCGTGTCCCATCGCGTCTGCGGTCCGGCGGACCTCGAAGATGCGGCGGCCTTCGCGATTGATCCAGGTCGCGGTGAGCGTCGCCGGGCTGACTGTGGTGTCGGCGACCAGCTTGAGGAACACGTGCGGCTCGACCGCACTGTGCACCAGGTTCGGGTGCGGCACGTTCAGACTCGGGATCGTGCTGCCGTGCAGTGGGCTGACGATGTACTGCCAGAGGTCGTAGCCCACCCTGTCACCGTAGTTCAGCGCCCGGGAAACGTGGATGTCGCCGCCGACCAGGAAGCAGCCCGGGATGTTCTCGTCGCGGATGAAGTCGAAGATCGCGTCCCGTTCGTGGGCGTACGTGCCCCAGTCGTCCTTCTCGCTGTTCTGCTTGTCGTCCCAGATCATGCCGGTGGCGATCGCTTTGAAGGTCGCGGTACTGCGCCGCAGCCGGTCCCGCAGCCATCCCCACTGGACGGCGCCCAGGCAGGTCGGCTGCGAGGGGTCCGCCCAGCTGGGCTCGGTCCGGCTGAACCAGCGTGGATCCAGCAGAAAGACCTCGATCGGACCGCGCCGGAAGGAGGTGTAGACGCCGTTGCCCTCCGATCGCTCCGTCAACTGCGCGCCGGCGGAGTTGTGGCCGAACGTCGGGTTGGCGCGGTAGTCGACGAAGGCTCTACGGGTGTTGCGTTTACCCGCGAAGTCGCCGTGCTTGTCGTTGCCGCCGAAGTCATGGTCGTCCCACGTTCCCCAGATCGGCCGGGTGCTGATCAGCCGCGCCAGCTCAGGGACCTGGAGGAAGGCGCGATGCTTGCTCCGGGCAACTTCAAGGTCGGAGGAGTCGACGTACGGCGTGTCGCCCAGCATGACGAAGCTGTCGCACCCCTCGGAGGCGATTCTGTCCCAGACCGTGTTGGGTTCCGAAGGGGCGCAGGAGCCGAGTCCCATCGTCACCACTGCCGGGCGTCCTGGCGCCGGCGCCGTTCGGAAGCTGCCGGTCAAGGGCTGGAAGTCGCCTTCGAATCGCAGCGGCGTCACCGCCAGCGTGTACGCCGTACCGGCTCGCAGTCCCCAGAGGTCGAACACGACGGTGTGGTCGTTCTCGACCGCTGTCCGGGCGGTGGCGACCGTGGTCCGGCCTGCTGGATCGCTGACAACGCACTGCCACCTGCCCAGAGGCTGGTGGTCGGCGCCCGGACGGATCCAGATCCGGGCACTGTCGGTGCCGACGTGTCCTACCAGCGGTCCAGTGGCCCGCTCGGTCGGAATCGGGGTCGGGACGACCGCCGGTGCGCCGCCGGACCGGACCAACCTGACGTACTGCTCGAGGTTGGCGAAGAAGGCGGCGCTGTCGGCGACCGCCTCGGCGGGCTGGATCATCGTGGAGCCGGCCTCGTCGTACACCTTGTCCACTGTCAGGCTGCTGATCAGGAACCGGCCGCGGCCGTGCGCGCCTTCCAGCAGGCAAGGCGGGAGGCCGTTGGGGGCGGCGCCCATCAGGATCCGCATCGAGACAGCCGCGACCAGGGTTTTCCAGCTGGTCCGGATCGTGGCGGCTCGGCCGGTGAACAGTCGGCCACCTGTCGTCCGAAGGCCTTGCAGCAACGGGTGATCCGGCGCGGTGGGATAGATCGTGTCGTGATCCGGATCCGCGCGCCGGGCGCTCATGCCCTCCGGTAGGTACCGCACGAGCGCGCCGAACTGGTCGGACTGGGCGAGCTCGAGGACCACACCGCCGCGGGCGGCGAAGTCACGCAGTGACTCCAGCTCCTCGGTCACGTAGGCGGTGTAGGTGGCGTCATTGTTCGTGAAGCTGCCGAAGGCGATCAGGTCGACCCGCTGACCATCGAGCTGCTGGCGTGTGGCGGGCAGGCCGAGGTCGAACGGGACGACCTGTACGCCGGCCCGACGCAGCAGCGTTGCCAGTCCGGTTCCGCGGGTCCACTGGTCGGCGTACTCCAGTACGGCGGCGCGGATCGGACCGTCGGGGCGGGCGGCGGCCGTCGGTAACCCGGCAATCGACATGGCCGCGGCGATGCCGCCGCCGAGCAGAGATCTGCGTTCGAGGCCTTGGCCTGGGCGGGATTCGGGCTGGTCTTCGGTCGTCATCAGTTTCCCCCGGGCAGTCGGCTGTTGGTCGGACAGCCTGGTGTGCTCGGCTGTCGTCCCGGGCGGAGCCGATCGGGATCGTCGACGACGGGTTGGTGAACTGCTCGGCATGCTGTTCGGACAACTCGGCTCACTGCGCCAGCTGGTCGAAGCTCTCCTCCGCGATGGCCGGAGACATGGTCATCCCGCGGCCTCCCGGTCCGGTCACCACGTGGACGCCGTCAGCGGCGGTTCGGCGTACGACGACTTCGCCGGGAGTGGTCGCCTGCGAGTACACGCCGGCCCACCGGCGGACGATCGGAGGCAGCGGCCTGCCGAGCAGAGCTTCCACGGTCTGCTGAAGGTAGTCGTAGGGCTCGCTGGTGACGTCGAACGGGAAGGGCTCGTCGTACTCGTGGGTGTCACCGATGGTCAGTCCGCCATGCTGTCGCTGGACCATCAAGAGCTGCATGGCGTTGGCCTCGGCAACCGGGCACTGGGGTTGCTGTGCCCCAAGTGAGTCGAGGGCTGGTCCGCGGTACGCCGGGTAGTAACGGAAGCTGTCCGCATCGGCGACCGCGGTGGTGAGTTCCTCGTCGAGCGGTGCGGTCTGCATCATCTGCAAGCGGACGCGGCGGACCGGCAGCTCACCGGCGAGTTCCCGGATCAAGCCGCTGTGGGTGGCGCCGGTGCACACGAAGATCAGGTCGGCGTCGAGACGCTCGCCGTGGTCGGTGCGTAGCTGCCGACCGACGATCGCCCGGATCTCCCGTCCGGGGCGGAACTCGTAGCGCTCGGATTTCGCGAGCTCCGCCCGCAGGGCGGGAAGCAACTCGCGAGGTTCGACGATGGCGTCACGCGTGCATTCCAGCGACCCGAGGAGGTCACCGCGCAGCGCCGGGTTGCGCTTGCGGGTCTCGTCGGCGTTGAGCAGCCGGAAGCCTCGGTCGGCGGCCTCAAGGCCTTCGGCCGCCTCTCGGGCGACAGCCAGTTCGGCATCGGTCCTGCAGACCGTCAGGGATCCGGCCGGCCGAAAGCTGATGCCCGGAACGTCAGCCCACAACTCGCGGGCCCGTTGCGCCGTGGCCAGCTCAGGCCCGGAGGCCCGTCCGCTCACCCAGACCAGGCCGAAATTGCGGACGCTTGCCCCGCGCGCCTCCAGTTCGCGCTCCACCTGCACCACCTGGTGGCCACGGCGTACTGCCTCTCGGGCGTGGAAGGTGCCGAGTACACCTCCACCAACGATCACTACCCGCATGTCCAGTTCCTCTCGCTCGACCTGTCGGCGAGATTGGTCCGGACCAATTGCGATCCGGCGGACGGACGGTGTCGGCCAGGTGAACTCGGCCGGTCAAGGGCGCAAGGTTGCTCGAAACCCCACCCGGTCACCGCGGTACAGGGAGCGGACCGCTTCGATCGGCGTACCGTTGGTGTCGCGGCTGATGCGCTGCAGCAGGAGCATCGGCAGCGACTGCGTGGCTTTCAGGAGATCCGCCTCTCGTGGCGAGGCGAGCACAGTCTCGACGACCTCCTCACCGTCACCGAAACGGACGCCGAACTCCTCGATCAGACAGCGGTACAGCGACCCGGCCGGGTCGAGCGCATCTCGCAGTCCTGGAAACCGGCTCACCGACAGTCGAGTCGTCTCCACACCGATCGGCTGATCGTCGGCGAGCAGTATCCGCTCCAGTAGGTAGGCCGGATCTCCGACGTTCACTCCGAGTCGAGTCGCGAGCTCCGCATCGGCTTGCAGGATGTCGAAGCGGACGGTCTGACGGCTCGGCCGCAGACCTTGGTCACGCAGCGATTCGGTATAGCTGACCAACGCGAGCGGCTGAATCACCTTCGGACCCGCGATGAAGGTGCCTTGTCCCTGACGGGACGACAGCCGGCCCTCGGCGACCAGTTCGCGAACCGCTTGACGCAGCGTCCAGCGGGATACGCCGTACTCCGCCGCGAGCACGCGCTCAGGAGGCAGGAGTGCACCCGGGCCGAGCGTTTCCAGCAGCGTCACTAGTCGCGCTTTCACCGCAGAGTGCAGAGGCGTCGTCACGTTGTGAACGATAAGCATCCAGATGACCGCGGGCCGGACCGGGTTCTCCTTCTGGCTGCGCGGATCCGCTGTCGCTCGGGCAGTTCTGGCATCAGTTGCTGGGCGGAGATCTGCGGTTCGGCGCCGACGGTGACGCCAAGCTTCACGGCCCGGCCGTACTCGTCCGGGCCGACGACTGAACCGACTGTCCGAAGACGGCGAAACGGTTGGAGCCCGGACAAGTCTGAGGATCCCGTGCATCAGCTGGCGCTGCGTCAGCCGGCGTGGAGTTCGCTGCGGGTTCAGATACCGAGTTTGCGGTAGATGCGGGTGAGGTTCGCCTCGATCGCCTTCAGGGAGAGGTGCAGGTCGGCGGCAATCTGGCGGTTGGTTCGGCCGGCGACGACGCTGGTTACGATCTGCTGCTCCAGCGCTGACAGTGTGGTCTGCGCACTGTCGAGCCGGGCAAGCTCCGCCTCTGCGCGATGTAGCCAAGGCAGGCAGTCGGCCATCCGGAAACGGCGGACGGCTTCCAGCAGAGCGGTTCGCGCCGCGGTCCTGCGCCGCGCGCGACGCTCCAGTCCGCCCAGGACCAGCCAGGCGCGGGCCAGTTCCAGCGGATAGGGGTGCTGGTCCGGCAGCGAGGAGCGGAGTTGGTCGGCGGCGGCGCGCGCGTCGCCGGTCTGAGCCTCGACGATCGCCTCGGCGCGGCACAGCCCCAGGTCGGTAACCCAGCGGCCGTGCGCCTTCGCCGTCAGCTGGCGCCCGGCACCCGTGGCCAGATGAGATCGCTACCCATTGGGGTCGCGGCAGCAAGACTCCGATGATCAAGGTCCGACCCACCGTCGTGGTCGAGGTCGCTGCCGAGGCCGCTTTGCAGGCCGGGCACTATCGCCATCTCCTGCGGCTGGTGCGTCACCGTACCGACCTCACTCGCGATGATGTCGAAACCCTGCCCGAGACCTGATCAACGGGACTGATCGAGTCCGGCGAACAGTTAGTTCTCCGCCTCCAGCCGGTGCTGACGCAAATGCTTCGGGGACTCCTCCAGCGCCGCGACCTCGCCGAGCCACGCCGATCTGCGCCTCGGTCAGTCACGCCTCGGCGTTGCAGGTCATCTCCTCGATCCGGACACCCGTGTGTCGCAGGGGTCTCCACGATCGCCCACGCCCAGTACCCTTCAGCTTCGGCCTGGATCACATTCACCAGGCCGAACTGCAGCCGCAACGCAGGGACGGCCGAGTCAGGCGATAACAGATCGGCTCGTAGCTCGCTGGGCCGCTGGCGTTCTACTCGCACCGAGGGCGCAGTACGGCGGAAGGTCGCGTCGACAGTGAACATCTCGCCCGGACTGCCAGATCGATCCCCATAGCACCGCTCTAGTGGGCTGCGGTTGGGGCAATGTCGCGTCGTCGACCAAAAGCTGGCGGCACCCTTCGGACGAGAGTAACCATCGCTTATCAGGCTGACCGATTAACGCCGTCCATTTCTGTGAGTAAGACTAAGAGCTGTGCTGAGTCTCAGTTGTTCGTGAGCAGTTCGATCTCGGCGATGGTGGAGGCGGCGTCGTGGAGGACGGTCAGGAACTCCCTAATCTGTTTTGCCGCCAGCGTCGGCGAGGTCTTCTCCAGGGCGGTGTGCAGCATGCTGATCGAGAGACCGGGTTGTGCGATTGCGACCCTTCCTGCTGCGATGGGCGGCGGTCGGTGCGCGAAGCCCCAGTGTGGATGGTCAGGATTCTTGCCGCAGAGGAGCCGGAGTAGGCGCTCGTTGCCTTCGACGAACGTGATCTTCGGTGAGTCTTCGCCGGCGAGGCGGGCGCCGATCGTTCGCCAGAGTCCCGGGTCCGTGATGTAGCCACGACTCTTGATCGCCTGCTGAGTCACCGTCTGCATGTCGTTGACTCGTACGCCGGGAGTGGAGTTGCCAGCGGCCTTGGCGTGCCAAAGCGAGAGGGTGACGTGCCTGCCGGGGTCGGCCTCGATCACTATGTAGTCAGCGATCTCACCGCTACCGTCGTTGCAGAGGATCCATCGATGTTTGGCGCGCTTGGGCTGCGCCTGTAGATACGTCTCGAGTTCCTCGTGAATCGAACGGCCGACCATCTTCTCCGCCGCCTTCTTCTTCGTCTCGGCTTCCAGATCTACACCCAGCCAGGGAAGCGAGCGGTAGAGCACTGGAGGTAGCGATGTGCGTGGACCGCGGGAGTCGTAGATCACCGGTCCGATGCAGGTCTGTCCGTCAAGAAAAAAGATGGTCGGCGGCTTGGCGGACAACAGGTCTTCCAACTGCATGCCGGACGCGAAGCCGAGGTGAACCTCAAGTGATCTGCCCGAGCAATGAAAGCGTCCCTCGAGGTCTTGGTAGCCCTGCCAGACCGGTACGTCGGGATCCGCTGGGGCGGTGGCGATCAGGGGAAGCCGCTCGTCGGTGCGGGATCCGCTCGGATCGATTCGAAGATCGAGGATCGCGACCGGTAGATCACTCTGATCTCGCCACCCCATATTTCGGATACTCGGGCTATGTTCGATGAGCGCAACGTAGGAGTCAGGAAACGCGCTAAGTCGGCGCCCTCGTACCACGTTGGGAAGCAGCCGGCCCGCCGCAGAGGCGGTCGGTAACCAGTACCTGGACGCCAGATCGGCGGCGAAAACCTCGTAGTTACGCAAGGACAGATAGCGGCCCTCCCAGTACTTGCTCTTTCCCGTCGCGACGCCGGCCGAGAACGAGCCTGGCCCGGAGCCGACCTGTGCGATCGCGTGGCCCAGCGCACGCTGGTCGGTATCAGCGGCACGGAGGCCACGATCGACGCCGCTTCCCGAGAACATGGTGTACGACGGAACTCCAGGACTTCCGCTGTAGGTGTTGCGTACGCCGACCGACGATACGGAGATTCGGTCGAGAGCGTCGAAGGCATCCTGCAACCGCTGGGGATCTGTCATCTTCGCGTGTGGCTCGGCGCCGAGGGCGACTCGCAGCTGATTCCGGATTGTGCCGTCCCCGCTGTTAACGAGTAGAAGGTGCGGTTCGTCGATTCGCGGTGAACGGATCCACGTGACCAGATGAAGGTCGTACGTCGGTGCGTCAAGTCCAGGACTCGACGAGTGCCAGCGTGGCCGGCTCGTCGCGGTCGTGACGATCACCAGGGTCGAGTTGGTCGGATTGACCGCGCTGTAAATGATGGTCTGCCCTCCCAGGCGTCGGCCCTCGACGAGTTCGTCCGGTACCTGCCCGGTGGCGATCTGCGGTTCGTACCCGGACTGGGTGCCGACCTCGTACAGGACCACCGAGCACGAGGGCGTGACGGCATTCAGTGCGAGGCTCGGGGGCGCCGAGGAGAACGCTTCGACGTAGGTTCGATCTGCGCGGGCCTCAGCAATGTCGGCGTCGATCAAGCCCGGAAGTACCTGACCCCAGTCCGCGTCCTCAGCGTAGAGCTCGCGTACGGCGCCTTGGAGGTGCGGGTACACGTCGCGATCTTGAGCGGTGATGAGCACCGACGGCTGTGGGTAGGCCTTGTCCACCCGCGCAAGTCGTCCGAGGAACTGCGTCGTGGCCGCCAGCGATCGGTGTTTGTCGTGATAGGCAGCGATACGGAGCCTCGGAAGATCGAAGCCCTCGCCGAGCATGTTGACGACCGCAACCGCACGACACTCTCCGGAGCGAACGCGGCTCACCAGATTCTCACGCTTGCTCTCTGCCATCTCGCTGTGGAGCGTCTCGACCTCGATACCCATGCTGCTGTAGAGCTCTGCCAGGGCTGTGGCGCGTTGACGGGTCCGGGCCCTGACCATGATCGAGCTTGTCGCGTGCTCGGGTTGCCCGGCCAATCGGATCGCCTCGGACGCGATCAAGTGGTCGACGCTGTCTTGCGTCGGGTTGTCCGGCAGGTTGAGGATCTTCGGCTCAACAGGTTTGTATGATCCGTTGTCCAGCGCGAGGCTGATCGGGTAGTGGTAGAGCTCCGTTCCCGGAAGCTGCTGGCGGTCCCGCCGCCGTGGCGTCGCGGTCAGTAACAGAGCAGCGGAATCGCCGAAATGGTCGAGGATCGCGCGCCAAGTCGGTGCCGGCGAGTGGTGCGCTTCGTCGACGATCACCAGGTCGAACAGGCTTTTCGGAGGCAGAATGCCGTCCGTGTAGTACGCCGGGCTGATCGCGTTAGGAAGTGCGACGACGACGTCGGCCCCGTACAGTCGACTCCAGTCATCACTGGTTCCTGAGAGCTCGAGGACGGTCGGGTTCGATGCGCCACTTAAAGCACCGATCCGTCGCAGTACCTCCTGGCTCTGAAACGCGTCGACTGTCTGTCTGCGCAGATCGCGGCTTGGCACAACCACCAGTACACGAGTCGACTGCAGTAGATGTGGAGCAGCCAGAGCGACGGCGGTCTTCCCCGAACCTGTCGGCAATGAGATCAGTGCCGGCGGCTGGCGGGGTAGCGACCAATGACCCAGGAGTACCCCGAGCGCCCCTCTTTGGGCGTCCCGCCAACGCAGGCGAGAACTCGCCGTCAGCAGTTGAAAGCTCTGCTCATCACCGTAGTAGCCCATGTCGTCCCCCAACCGCGGACGCGCGACCAGCCATTACGCCAAGTCGCCGCGTTACCGGGTGTATCCGGAATCGAACACGCTCCGTTACATCGTGACCTGATCTAAGCCGCTCGTCAGCCAGATCGGGTCCTGGACTTCCGGATCGTGGTTCTCCATTTCAACTGTCGGAGCGATGTTTCGTCGCATGACTCATGAACACGGTGAACAGAAGCTGCGGTGGAGCATACGGCGACTTGTGGAATTGCTGGACGGGGCGATCGATTCCGCAGGCAAGCAGCTGTCACGGGCCGAGAGCCGGGTGATATGGCGAGATCCGGTTGGTCGGACTCCTGAGAACGACGCTGAATCAACACATGGTCCGCAGATCTGAATCCTTGGTTGCTGACTCCTGGAATCCTGAATCTGGGTTCTGACCTTCGAGGCAAGCGGCGATCTTCGACTGCGACAGCTCTTGGTTGCGGTTCGGAGGTTGTGATGGGTGAGGTCATCGTTCCCGGGTTCGGTATTACGGGGCCAGAACGGCAGCGGATGCATGAGGCCGTCGAGGAGGCGGGCAAGTTCTTCCGGCGTGAGTTGCTGTTGGCAACCGAAGGGTGGCCGCCGCGGTTCCTCAAGGAGCGAGGCTTGGAGAAGAGCTTGGCGCCTGGGGCGACTTGGAAGGTCGGGTATGCGCCTGACAGTTGGGCGCGACTGACCGATCACTTGCAGAAGCGGGGGTTTGAGCTCGCTACCTTGGTGCGGGCTGGGTTGACGACCTGGTCGGACGACGGTTCGGCGATCGACCGAAATCGCGACCGGATCGTGTTCATTGCTCGTAACGAGCGGCTGGCGCCGGTGGGAATCGTCGGGATCGACCGGGAGGGGGAGATTCGCTTGCCGGCGCCTGAGAGTCAGGTGAATCGTCTGTCGAATTCTCTGGTGGGTCTGCGTGAGCAGATCGACCTGCTCAGCGGTGGTGCCGTGCCGGTGATTGTTGATCGTCCGACGGATGCCATGGCGATTGAACAGTTGAGCCGTGCGACGACGAAGAAGTACATCGGGATCCCGCTGTGTGGGTCGCCAGTCTCCACTTTTCAGGCTCGTATCTTGGCGCGCTATAGCGAGACTGATCAAGCGATCGTGATGCTGCCGGCGGAGACGCGCGAGAGTCGGCAGAGAGCGACTGGGAACGCGCTTGATCTTGCTCTGTACTTCGATCGGATCCAGACGGTTCCGTTGCCTCGCGGTGATGCGATGTCCACTTTGGCGCACACACCGAGTGGGCGTCAGTCCTTGCTGACCCATCTGTCGTTGGCCAGGCCTTTGACCGGCTATCGCAACGGCCTGAACGACAACGGAACGCAGCACACGTCACTGGAGATCGACGATCCGGGCCCGGGTCTGTGTCCTTGAACTGTTGATCGGGGTTCCGAGCAGGTCGCGTGGCCGCGATCTTCGACGCGTCAGCTCGAGTAGCGCGCTTCGGAGGTTGAGATGGGTGACATCGCACGTGGATCGGTTCCATCGCCGGAACAAAGGTTGTTGCATGAGGCAAACGCAGAGGCGGCCATCTTCTACCAGCAGGAGCTGCTGCGAACTACCTCATCATGGCCCGCGGAAGTTCTTGGGGACTGGGGTGTCGAAGCCGTTCTGAAATGTAGGTCCAGCTGGCAGGTCGGCTACGCACCTGAAGGCGGAACCCGGGCGATCGACCACCTGCAGAAGAAGGGCTTCGGACGTGAAACGCTGATGCGAGCCGGGCTGATGAGTTGGACCGACGACGGCCGGGTGGTTGACCGCTATCAGGATCAGTTGGTCGTCGTGTCGCGTGACCAGCGGCTGGACCCGGTGGGGTTCGTGGGCGTGAGTCGCGATGGCAAGGCGCAGGCGATCACGCCGGAGACGCCGGTACATCGACCATCGGAGGCGCTCGTCGGCGTACGGGAGCAGATCGATGCGCTCGAGGCTGGTGCGACGGCGGTGCTCGTCGATCATCCGCTCGACGCGATCGGCATCCAACTGGCACAGCAGTATTCGGGCAGGAATCGCTGGGTAGGTATTCCGCTGGTCGAAGCGTCACCGACGGGCGCTCAGGCGCGGATCCTGCGGCAGTACAGCAGGACCAGCCGGGTGATCGTCACCGTTATGCCAGATCCATCGGGCGCTGAACTTGCGGCGCAGAACGCTCTCGATCTGACGGCTGTCTTCGACAACGTCCAGGTGTTTCAACGTGGGCCCGGACCGCTGCTCATCAGCCCTCGTCCGTTCGAGCTGATCGCTGACCTTCGTGTGGCGCAGCAAACGGACGGTCCGGAGGGCAGTGGGCACCACTTCTATATGCCCAGTACTGATGACCCAGACCTGGGTTTGTGACCGATGGACAGGCTCTTCCGGGTGCATGAGGCCGCAACGGCGTTCTACCGTGCCCAGTTGCAGAGCAACTGCCGTACTTGGGCCGCGCGCCTATTGGTCGATCGACATCTGGGTGCGGTGCTGTCGTCCGACAGCACGTGGTCGGTCGGCTATGCGCCAACTGGATGGTCTCGGCTGGTCGACCACTTGAGGTCGGCCGGATTCGATGACGACTCGATGGTCGCGGCCGGCTTGGCCAAACCGATCCGGTCAGGCTACTTGGTTGACCGTCTCCATGACCGTTTGACGTTTGTGGCTCACGACATCGACTTGCGACCTGTCGGTTTCGTCGCGCGCGCTCGCGCCGGTGAGCCGAAGTATCTCGGCTCGCCGACCACTCGAATCTATGCCAAACGTCGGTCGCTGGTGGGGCTGGATGCGCAGCGGGATCGACTGGCCAGGGGTGCCGTGCCGGTCGTGGTTGAAGGGCCCACAGATGCGGTGGCCGTCAGCCTGGTCGGCGATGAGTGGGCAGGCGCTGCCACCTGCGGTACGGCGATCACCGCGGAGCAGGCGGCGATCGTCAGGCGACATACGGTCGGAGACACGGTCATTGTGATGCTCGACGGCGATCCGGGTGGACAACGCAGTACCGAGCGTGGGCTCGATGTCCTCGCCGCGGAGTTCCGATCGGTGCTGGTCGCAGAACTCCCGAGCGGTGACGATCCGGCGTCGTTGTTCAGATCGGCACCAGGGGTCCTGCGCGCAACCCTGACGCATGCACGATCGGGAGTCGAGTTCGCTATCGACGTCGAGTTGGCGCGGTGGGGAAAGGTTCTCGACCACGTCAGCGGTCAAGTCGGTGCACTGCGGGCAGTCGCGCCGCTGGTGGTCAGGCTCCCGCACGAGCAGATCGCCGGTCAGGTCGCCAGGCTTGCGCGGCAACTTCACCTGGAGGAGCGAGTCGTGTCGCGAGAGATCCTCGCCTCCGTCGATCGCCGTGGCAGCAGCGGAGCCACGGCCAGCGATCTGGAGACCGATCCCGAGCTGGATTCAAGGAGTCCTTGATCTTGTGATCCAGGTTCAGAAGGCGGCTCATCGGCATCAGATTGATTGCCATGGAAGACGATTTGGAGGTACTCATCAGAGCCGCTGCTCAGGCAGCGTGGAAGAACGAGCCTGCTCGGCAGTTGGCCGAAGCGATCGAGCATCGCATTGTGCTGCCGTTGCCGCTCTGGCTGAAGACCAATCTCGGCCGGGACGAGGCTTCGCAACTCGCTCGGGTGATTGCCTGGGAGAGGTGTCACGAACTCGCGGTCAAGCCACCCCGAGCCGGTATCTCCTGGGGCTACCTGGCAAATCACGTCCGGTGGCGTCTGATCGACGCCGTACGAGCCGAGGTGGTGCGTCGGCAGCGCCACCCAGTCACCCACCCGGTGCCTGATGTCGAGACACCAGAGGTACCGATGCTCGGCGCTCATTTGGACCGGATCGTCGCAGAGCTGGAGCAGCACGGCCTGCCAAGCGCGGTAGGCCGAGAGCTGATGCGAGTGGCGGCCGACGGGCCTCCCTTCTACCGATCGACCATCATCTCGCGACTCCGCCTCAGCGGGGTGACGGAGTCACAAGCAGAAGCGCTTGCCTGGCTTGTACGAGGCAGTCCGTCTCGGCCATCGGCACTTGCGCGACTTGCGGCCGGGCAACCCGACACGCAGGTGTTCGAAGACCTCACGGTCCGCAAGTGGCTGAAAGCGGCGGCCGGCCGTGACCTGCGGTTTTTCGGCCGATGGACTAGCGAGTACTCCGGGCGCGACCTCGCTAGATCCGCCTGATCCCAAAGTTGCCGAGCTCGACCGTTGATCCCGGCATGACTGAGATTCGCCGACACAACTGGCTCATCCGCTACTACCGCGCCCAGTTCGGGCTGTACCTGCGCCTGCTCGCCGGCCCGCGCCTTCTGCCTCCGCCCGTGGCGGCTGCCGGCTTGAGATGGCTGCGGCGTACTGCCGTCCCCAAGAGAGGAATCTGACGTGAACCACTCCATCCGCCCACAGCTGGTGCTGCCCGTCGCCATCGTTCTGACCGTCGTCACGGTCGTCCTCGTTCTCGTCTTCAGTTCACCTGGCTGGGACGAGCCGGAGAAGGCAACAGCCGAACCCACGATCCTGCCGAGCGAGCAGCACGAGCGGTCGGCGAGGCTCGAGGCCTGGACCCGACCGGCAACCACCGACCCGAAAGCGATGGCGATCGGATACGCCCGCGCGATCTGGACCTACGACACCGCGAAGCACAACTTCGACGACTGGCAGGACGCAGTCAGCGTTTTCGCCGACCCAGTGGGCGAGGGCCCTCGCATCGCCAGAAGCCTCTTGCCGCTGCTACCCGAGTGGCAGCAGCTCGAGCTGCACCACGCGAGAGCCTCGGTCGATTACATCACCGCGGAGATCACTCCGGAGATGAAGCAGCTGCAGCAGAGTGCTGCAGCTCCCGAGGGCTGGACCGGCTTCGTAGTCCACGGAAAGCAGACCGTCGTACTCGACACCGAGACCATCGTCGCGGATCGCCAGGCAGCCGTCGGCGTGGTCTGTACGTCGATCTGCAAGTTCTGGTCAGCGACGGCTCAGATCAAGCCGTGATCGGCAAGCTGGCGCTAGCCGGTGCGCTGCTGATCAGCGGCATCGGTCTGATCGCGCCACTCGCGATCGCGGTCGGCGGCTCAGACCTCTGCGTCGCAACACCGACAGAACCACCACCTGAAGACTGCGAGCCACCTACCGGTGTCGACACAGGGGGCGACACCGGTGGGGATGCAGGAGGCGACACTGGCGGGCTTCCTGGCTCAGCCGAAGCGGTAGGCCGGGCGCACCGACTCGTTGGTGGTCACGGCTACTACCAGCTGTGCGCAAGGCTCGCCGCGAACATCTGGGGCAGACCACGCTCCGGGTACTACTCCGCAGCAGAGCAGTGGCGCCAGATGGCTGCAACCGGCAAGGCCCATCTGCATGACAGACAGTTCCCGGTCGGCGCTCTCCTGTTCTGGTCTACCGGCGGTCCGTTCGGCCACGTCGCCGTCTACATCGGCAACGGCCGCATCGTCTCGAACGACATCAACGACCGATTCCCGGGCGAAGGCGGCGTCTACGACGTCGAGTTCGGCCTCATCGAGTCCCGCTGGGGTGCGACCTACCTCGGCTGGGCCCCACCCATCTACTGAAGGACCTCTCGTGTACATGTTGCTTCCGCTTCAGGACCCTGGCGTCAGCCCGAACGGAACCGGCCTGCCCGGACTGCCGGCACTGCGGCAGATGGTCGGAGCTCTTCTCACCTTCAGCCTGGTTCTTTGCGTGGCGGCCTTCGTCATCTCCGCAGTTGCGTGGGCATGGGGCAGCTTCAACAGCAACGGTCATGCTGCGGGCAAAGGAAAGGTCGGCTGCTTGGTGGCTGCCGGCGCCGCGATCCTGATCGGGTCGGCGAACACGCTCATCCGCTTTTTCAGCAACATCAACCTCGGCTGACCGCGATGGCGTGGTCGGACTGTCTCCTCAACCCCGTGACCTGCGTCATCGACAGCGGCACCAACGCGGCCACCAACTCGGTCTGGGACTCCTTCCTACGCTGGGCTGCCCGTGGCCTGGCCGACATCACCACCATTGTCTTCAGCGAGTTCAGCTCGAGCACGTCGCCCCGTTTCGACCAGCAGTGGTGGAACGACAACCTCGACTTGATGGTCACCATCTCCTTACCGCTGCTTGTCGGACTGTTCGTACTGCAATGCGTGTCGGCAGCCATACGCCGCGAGCCGGGCCGCCTTGGTCACGCGCTGGTCGGTGCTGTGATCGGCACCGTCGGCGTGCCCTTCGCAATCGCGATCCTGGCAGCGAGCGGCAAAGCCGTCGATGAGATCTCACTGGCGATCATCGGCAACGAAGCCACCGCGGACGGGCTGAAACGCATGGTCGACATCGGCAGCCTGCTGTCGGTGGGAACCCTCGGTGGATTTCTTCTGGTGGCAGTGTTCCTCGGCTTGATCGCGATCATCTCCCTGTACGTCGTGATGCTGCTGCGCGATGTCGCGATCGTCGCGTTCGGCGTGTTCGTGCCACTCGCGCTGGCCAGTTGGACCTGGTCAGCCAGTAGGCACTGGCTGCGCCGATACGTCGAAGTAGTCGGTGCCCTCGTGTTCTCCAAGGTCGCGATGGCAGTGGTGTTCGCAGTAGGAATCTCTGCTACCGGCAACACCACCCCGTCGGGAGAAGCGAGCGTCGGGACGTTCTTGGCGGGTGTCCTTCTCCTGGCGATGGCGGCCTTGGCGCCGTTCGCGACGTTCACCTTCATCCATTGGGCCGGCGATCACAGCCAGGCGGCTGGCCACGCAATCCAACAGGGTTTGTCGGGAGCAACTGCGGCAAAGAGCCAGGTCGATCAAGCTCGGGCCATCGGCGCCGACCACTTTGGCGGCTCCGGTGAAGGAGGCCCGGGTCCGATCGTGGGCGACGAAGGTGACTTAACGAGCGCGCATGGCTGGACGGAGGAGTCGATGGGCAACGGCGACTCGAACGTTGCAGGCGACGAAGCGAGTGTGAGCGGCGATGCTTCCCATCCGCCAGCGGACCAAGCAGACGCCGGCTCGACGGCATCTGAGACAGCCAGTGCGGTTGTCCCACCTGCATTACCGGCTAGCGATACCGGCGACACACCAACGGCCATCGCCACCTCGACCAGCGAAGTATCGGTCAACACCTCGGACGGTCCAGGCGCCCAGGCTGATCACGACACCGACGGGGGAAGCCGCTGATGTCCACACTGTCGACTCGATTTCCTCGTCCAGAACGCAATGCCGTCCTGCTTGGGCTTCGTCCAATCCAGGTGGCGTTAGTGGCGGCGGCGGTTCTCACTTCGACACTCGCAGTCGTCACCACGGCGACGCCGGTGGTGAAGTCGGTCGGGATGGTCGCCGCAGGTCTGATCCTGGTAGTTGCCTTCGCAAAAGCTGAAGGGCTACCGATGCACCGCTGGCTGGTCCTGCGAGCTGTGTCGTTTTGGCGGCCACGCTCATATCGGGCTCGTGTGATGCAGCCGCGCAACCACGGCCGACTCCAGTTGCCCGGTGAAAAGCTGGAACTGCTGAGCTGGAACTCAAGGATCGGGATCGTCCACGACAAGCGGAGAAACAGGCTCATCGCGGTGGCCCGAATTGAGGGACCGGCGCACCTCCTGCAGAACTCCGACGAGCAGGACCGGCGCGTCACGGCGTACGGGCAGATGATCGCGGGATTGTGTCACGGCAACCGGATTGCAAGGGCACAGATCCTGGAGCGGACCTTGCCCGATCCAGGCGATGAGGTCGGCGCCTGGGCGAAGCGGCGGAACGTCGACGCCAGAACGTCTGCAGGTGCGATCTATACCGACCTGCTCGACAGAGCGGCGCCGGCCGCCGCGAAACACGAGACGTTGTTCGCCTTCGCCGTGAATCTCGATGCGGTATCTCGGGAGGTGCGCAAGCACGGCGGCGGAATCACGGGAGCTGTCGCCGTACTGGAGTCCGAGGCACGAGCGTTTCAGACTTCCTTGGCGTCGGCAGGAGTTGTCGGTACCTGGCTTGCCGCGGACGATCTGACGATGAGTCTGCGACTCGCTTTCGATCCGAAGGCCGTGCGGGGTCCGAAGGTCTCCGAGGCCGCTGATGTCAGTCCTCTGGCGATTGATGCCGACTGGGACTTGCTCAGGACCGACTCGTCGTTTCACCGGGTCTATGTCATCTCGGAGTGGCCGAGGGTTCGGACGACTCCGTCGTTTCTGAGTCCGCTGCTATTGAAGCCGGGGATCCGACGAACCTTCACCTTGGTGCTGCAGCCGATCCCGATGGCCAGGGCGCTGCGCGACGCCCGACGGCACCAGGTCGAGCGGATCACCGACCGAACGACTCGGAAGCGAATCGGGCAATTGGAAACAGAAGAGGACCGACAGCAGGACGCGGACGTCGCACAACGCGAACGCGATCTGGCCGCTGGCCACGGCGACGTCCGCTGGCTTGGACTGGTCGTCGTCTCTGCGGATGATGAGGAGAAGCTTGACGACGCATGTATGGAGGTCGAGATCGCCGCAACGCAAGCCCTCCTGGATCTTCGACGCCTGGTCGGTCAGCAGGCCGACGGCTTTCTCGCAGGCGCCCTGCCGTTCGGGATTGGACTGTGATGGATCTTCTCGTCGACGCTCACCGCGCAACGACTCGGATCGCTCAGGTTGCCTATCCGTTTCTCGCGGAAGGTGGTCTAGGGGCCGACGGCACCTATATCGGCTCTGATGTGTTCAGTGGAGGGTCGTTCGTCTACGACCCGTGGGTTCTCTACCAAAGCCGGATCATCACGAACCCGAACATTTTGCTGGCCGGCGTCATCGGGAGCGGCAAGTCCTCGACAGCGAAGGCCTTGATTACGCGATCGATCGCGCTTGGCCACAAGGCCTACATCCCGTGTGATCCGAAGGGGGAGTGGACGTCGGTGACCGAAGCTATGGGCGGTACGGCGATCAAACTCGGCCCCGGCCTGCCGACGCGCCTGAATCCACTCGACGCCGGTCGCCGACCAGACGCTGTCGCAACCGATGAGTGGGACCGCATCGTCTGGTCCCGCCGACGTGCGCTACTCGGCACCTTGGCCGAGTCAACCCTCGGCCGCCCGCTGGCTGCCATCGAACACACCGCTCTGGACCTCGCCCTGGAGACCGTCTGCGCCCAAGTGCCCGACCCGACAATCCCCGATGTAGTGGTGGCGCTGTTCACACCGGACAGCCGCTGTGCCGAACGTGCAGGACTGAAAGCGAGCAGCCTGACCACCGACGGTCGGGAGGTCGCTCACGCGATCAGGCGTCTGGTGCATGGAGATCTGTCTGGCATGTTCGACGGGCCGTCGACCACCGAGTTCGATCCGGCCGCGCCGATGGTCTCGTTGGACTCGTCCTGGATTGGTAGCGGCGGCAACGACCAGGCGCTCCGCCTCACTCTGGCCTGTGCATCATCGTGGCTGGAGGCAGCCGTCGCCGATCCTGCTGGCGGCAACCGCTACATCGTGTACGACGAGGGCTGGCGCGTCATGCGGGACCCGGCGCTGCTCCGCCGGATGCAGGAGCAGTGGAAACTTTCACGGGCTTGGGGCATCTCCAATGTTCTGATCGTGCACCGGCTGTCCGACCTGGCTGCTGTCGGAGATCTGGGATCAGAGGCGCGAGCGCTTGCGGAAGGTCTACTCGCAGACTGTTCGACGCGAATCATGCTCCGGCAGGAGTCGGACCAGCTCGCCCGCACAGCGAGCCTGCTCGGCCTCACCGATGTGGAGATTGCGACGATTGCCAAACTGCCCAAAGGTCGGGCGCTCTGGCGTCTGCCGAGCAGGTCGTTCGTGGTGCAGTTGGTTCGCCACGTCCGCGAGGTGCAGCTCTTCGACACGGATGGGCGGATGTGAGCATGCGACCAAACCGCCCCAAAGCGCCGACCGAGACGACGGACCTGGCGATCGCCGCCGCAGCGGTGGTACTGGCTTGTGCCGGCATGTTGTACCTGGCTGGCGGCCTCGGCTGCCTTGTGACAACCGGCAGATGGGTCGACAGCGCTTGGATCGACGCACTTGGCGTACCACTGCATCCCGGCAACCCCGCCGCCGCGTTCGGGCTGGAGCGAGATGAGTTGCCACCGACGACGTACTGGGTCGTTCTCAGTTTGCTGATTGGTGGTCCGCTGGCGTGCGGGATAGGTGTTGGTCGGCTGATTGTTCGGCGGAGGGCCGGAGCATCCAGCCGGGGCACGGCATTGGCCGCACGCCCCGGGTTGGCGACCAAGGCCGATGTCGAAGCCGCGGTGGGTCGCCGTCAGGTGGTACGACGTGGTCGCTCAGCGCGGCCTCTCGCATCGGGCAACTCACCGACCGAGGTTGGAACCTTGCTAGGGCACTCGCGGGGGAGTGGATGCTGGGCATCGGTCGAGGACTCGGTCATCGTCGTCGGCCCGCCCCGTTCAGGCAAAGGGCTGCATCAGATCATCGGTGCCATCATCGACGCACCTGGCGCAGTCGTCACCACCTCGACTCGGCCGGACAATCTCGTCGCAACTCTCGGGCGGCGCCGAACGATAGGTCCGGTGGCTGCCTTCGATCCGCAGGGGCTGTCGAAGACCGAGGGAATCCGGTGGTCACCGGTTCGTGGATGCGAGAACCCCGGTACCGCCATGGTTCGGGCAACCGGACTCGCTGCAGGCGCCGGCTTCGCCAAAGGCGGGGTATCGGACGGCGCGTTCTGGCACGGCCAGACCGAGATGGCGTTGCGCGGTCTCCTGCACGCCGCAGCCATCGACGACACCGGGATCGCCCAGCTCTACCGCTGGGGGCTCGAACCGGCCTCGGCCATCGAAGCCGTCACCATCCTGAACCAGTCCTCGATCGCAGCCGAGGGCTGGGGAGACACCTTGGACGGCATCGTCCGCATGGAAAGCCGGACCCGTGACGCGATCTGGGCCGGCGTCCGCTCCGCCCTCTCCGCGCTCGCCGATCCTGCCGTCCGCAAGGCCTTCGACCCACCGCCGGGGGAGGGCCTAGACCCGGCCACCTTCATCCGAGAGAAGGGCACCATCTATCTCCTTGGTACAGGCGCGGGCGCCAGTGCAACCTCGTCCTTCATCGCGGCCCTGCTCGAGGACATCACCGAATCAGCCCGGCAGATGGCCGCCAAGAACCTTGGTGGGCGCCTGGAACCACCGTTGTCTCTGGTGCTCGACGAGATCGCCAACCTCTGCGCAGTACCTTCCCTGCCGTCCCTGATGGCAGATGGCGGAGGCTCCGGCATCTCCACGCTCGTCGTCATCCAGTCCCTCGCTCAATCACGCGATCGCTGGGGCGAGCAGGCCGCCGCGGCGATGTGGGACGCCGCTACCCTCCGCCTCATCCTCGGCGGCTCAGCACAGACCCGCGACCTCCAGGACCTCAGCGCCGTCTGCGGCGAACGAGACGAAGAACTACGCAACTGGAGCCGCGGAGCCGACGGCGGCCGCACAATCTCGACCAACACCCGCCGGATCGCGATTCTCCCGCCCGACGTCATCCGAACGCTGCCGTTCGGTACCGGCGTACTGCTCGCCCGCACAGCACCGCCGATACTCCTGAAGATGACCCCGTGGACCGACCGCGCGGACGCCGAGCAGATCCGTCACAGCATCTTCGAGACCACATGACCGACGACCTGACCCGAGCCCTGGGTCTCATCCCACCAACCAACGACCCATACGTCGTGTGCTGGCGCGATCTGGACGGCGCCGACATCCGTGACGAGCTCGACCGCCTCACCACCTGGGTCGACTGGGCAACCGATCGCTACCGCCTCGACCACAAAGTGATCCCACCATGCTGGTCACACCACGGCGCTCTGGTAGAAGAACTCTCAGCCCTCCGCACCTTCTGGGAAGCCTGCTACCTAGAAGACTCGGCCCCCTCGGACCCGATGAGCTTCCACCGCGACCTGACCCTTGCTGTCCGCCGCCTCCGAGACTGGAGTTCCATGCTCGGCTGCTCACGGACGACCCATAGGCCTGAGTGATCGAGCGCGCCGATGTAGTTCAGGTTGATCCCCGATCCTCTTCGCCGCGGTCCACCGCGACCCCGTCACACCACCCGGCGCAGACTTGGCGCGATCAATTGGCTTCAGGGCTCAAGCTCGGCGTTCAACCCAGCGTCGTGGACCGTCGTGGACCGCCGAGCCGACCAGCGTTCCAAGGCACTTGAGCATGCTCAGTTGCAACCGAATCTAGACTTCAGTGTCGCCGGGCCGGTCTCCGGTGGCGGATACGAGGTGACGTCGCCGTAGTAGGTCAGAAGGGGATTGGCGCCGTCTCGCTGAACAGCGGCACGGAATGTCTCAGGAAGGGTCATCCTCCAATCTTGCTGCGGTGGTCAAAGTACGACCTGAGGATGAGCCGGGATGCCGACTCGGGGGTGATGTCGTCGCGACGGGCCGTCAATAGGTTGGTGGCTATGAAGAATCAACGTCGCATCGTCGCGACCACGCTCGCTTTGACCACGCTCGGAGCGGGGCTGACCGTCCCCTCCGCCCTCGCCGCACCACCCGCCTCCCCGGGCGCGCCTGGGATCGGCGACAAGGTCTGGCCCGAGCTCGGCAACGGCGGGTACGACGTTCTCGATCAGCAGTTGGCGTTCCGGTTCAACGACAAGCTGACCGACTACACCGCCAGCACGACGCTGACCGGTCGCGCGACGCACGGCCTGAGCAGGTTCGACCTCGACCTGCTCGGCCCCGAGGTCACCGCGGTACGGGTCAACGGCCTGCGAGCGACCTGGAAGTCAACTCCACAAGGCGAACTGGTGATCACGCCCAAACGCGCGGTGCCCAAGAACGCTCGTTTCGTCGTGAAGGTGGATGTCAGGAGCAAGGTCACCGGCGTGACCGATCCGGCCATCGCCTTCCCGCCAGGTCTGATCCAGTACGACGACTGGATCCAGGCGATCAACCAGCCGTCCGGTGCGCGCCGGATGCTCGCGGTCAGCGATCACCCGGCCCAGAAGGCGCCGGCGACCATCAGCATCACCGGCCCCGCGAGGCTGAACTCCATTGCCAACGGCAAGCTCATCCGGACGACCCCCATCGGCAAGACGGTCACCCGGGTCTTCCGCGAGGACCGCAAGATCGCCACCGAACTGCTGCAGATCGGCGTCGGCCCGTTCACGGTGGTGCACGCCAAGGGACCGCACGGCATGGACCTACGGTACGCCGTACCGACGGCGCGGCTGGCCGAGATCAAGCCGCAACTGAAGACGTTCGACGAGTCGGTGCGATTCATGGAGCAGCGCCTCGGCCGCTTTCCCGGTGTCCGGGCCGGCGCGTACGTCGCACCCGTCGGCGGCGAACTGGAGACCCAGGGCCTCACGTTGATGTCGGCCGACGCGATGACCAAGGAGGGCTTCGAGCAGAACGGGACCGACGCGGTCGTGCTGCACGAGATCGCGCACGAGTGGTTCGGCAACTCGGTCTCGCCGGAACAGTGGTCCGACCTCTGGCTCAACGAGGGACACGCGGTCTTCTACGAAGGCGAGTGGTCCGCCGCCAAGGGGCGGATGAGTCAGTCCGAGCGGATGCGTTCCACCTATGTTGAGCAGGGCAACCAGTTGCTGGTCAACGGCCCGATCGCCGAGCCGGATCCGGCCAAATGGCCCGGCGAGAACGCATCGACGCGTCCGTACAGCTCAGCGGCGTACGGCGGTGGCGCGTTGGTGCTCTACGCCCTGCAGCAGACCGTCGGCACCAAGACGTTCAACCAGATCGAGCGCACCTGGGTCCGCGAACACGCCAACGGTCTCGGCAGCACCGAAGAGTTCATCGCCACAGCCTCGAAGGTGGCGAAGACCGACCTCGGCCCGTTCCTCCGCTCCTGGCTCTACGGCACCAAGCTCCCAGCCATGCCCGGCCACCCGGACTGGAAAGCAGCACCCGCGACACGTCAGTAAGCGGAGTCTCCTCGAAATCGCTGGATGTTGATCGTGATCGGCCTGGTGCTAATCCTGGCGTAAACCATCACCGCCGGCTATCTCGTGGCGCCGGATCGACTGCACCAGGTCGCGGCCGAAATCGTGGCTGGTCGAACGGCACCCTACTTCGATGGCGGGTTGTGTCGTGAGTACTCGTGTAATTGCCATCGCAGCGAGCTTGCGTTGTTGATCTGAACGATCTCGTCGATGTCGAACTCGATGACTCGAAGAGCTCCCGGGTGGACCTTAGCGCTTCCGGGGTTCCAGTCGATGCGGCCTGTTCCGGTGAGCTGCAGTGTGTGACCACTTTCCCAGTCGATGAACAGCAGGCCGATCGCGGGATTGAGATGCATGTTGCCCAAGGTCATGTAGAACTGATTGCCGGCGTAGTCTGGCCAGCGGAGCCGCCGTGTCCCGACCACCGTCACGAACCCGGGCATCCCTCCCCTGCTGGAGGAGTCGGCGCCGTGTTCGGGTGATCGACTGGCAATGAAGAAGGTGTCGGACTGCGTGATCCAGCGGGTCTGATCGTCGGTCAGTTCTGCTGCGCTCTGCGCGGTTCCCCTGGTAGCGGTCTCGTCGACGTGGGATACGGATCGGAGCTGAAGGTACTTCGGGCAGTTGCCCAGCACCTGCTCGGTGCGCACGACGAGTTGGTGGCCGGAACGGGTCGCAACGCCATTGGCGCGAATCCGGCGTTGCGTCTGCGGCTGCAGAGCGAGGATGCCGATGTCTTGGGCAGACTCGAAGGTGCTCTGCAGCGGATCCCCCTGCCCAGGGACCGTGTCGATGACGATGGTTCGCTCGTCTGTAGCGTTGACGAAGCCCGGCCGGCCCGAGAGAACCGTCGACCACATGGCGCCGCGGTCGTCGGAGGCCCCGATGATGAGCATGTGCTGGTCCAGCAGGAACTTGGCGAACGCTCCGGGGATGGTCGCATCGAACATGGGTGAGCCCCAGCCTTCGCGGCCTTCCTTTGCGCGGCACTGTACTGCTCGTTCGCCATCGTGGGACGGGTTTTTCATCGGTCGTCGCCTCGATTCGGAGCGGCACTTGACGGTGTAGCGGTCAGTAGTTGCGGCAGCCAAGCGAGTGTGTTGTCGAACTCAGTGGGATCGTCCAGAACCCGGGCAACGACGAGAGCGCCCTCGATATTTACAAGGGCTGCGTGGGCGCGCCTCTCCGCCTCGTCCTGACTCGCGCCGGACCGCATCGCGGCCGCTGCCATGCCGTGCATCCAGCGACGCGCCACGGCTGTGGCCCGGACCCGAATATCGTCGGGTGCGCCGTCGAGCGTCATGGTGTCGAGGAGACATCCCCTCCGCCCATCGCGGTAGAAGGCACCTATCCGCTGCGCCATCTCGGCAACGCCGTCGGCAGGGTGCTGGGCGGTGGTCAGGGGTTCGAGGATCGCTGTGAACATCCGCTCGGCGTGGTTCAGCACTGCTGCAGCCATCGCCGGCTTTCCCTCGGGGAAGCGGTGGTAGAGGCTGGCGCGCTGCAGTCCGGCGGCTTGGGACAACACGGTCAGGGATGCGCCCGCATACCCATGACAGCGAAAAACTTCCGTCAGGCGATCAAGGAGGTCGTGGTCGTCGATGGCGCTTGCTCGGCCCATGGAAATACTTTACCGAACGATCGGTAAAATTCAACTGGCTGGAGCATGCATGGTCGCTCGCCTTGGGAAACGTCAAATGCGGGACAGCAAAATCAGAGGCCACCGCCATGGTGGCAGCTGATGGACCGCAGCACCCGCGGCGATTGCGGCAGCGCCGAAGCTCTGAAACTCAGCCCCGTGCCTCCCTCCCGCAGCACATGGACGGCTCGCGTCACTGGGGCAGACGAAGCTGACGCAGTTGTCGGAGCCGGCCGGGCGAAATACGTTCATCTCGTCGCCGGGCTGCGCCCGCAGCGCCCTCACGCAACAAATAGCGCTGTGCAGATCGGTGAAAGCTTGTGCCCGCTACTTCGAGCCCGCTCGGCGGGCCGGATCGGTCAGCCGGTGCATCATGGTGACGATGGTTCGCCGGGGAGCCAGCCGCCCCATGCTCGCGACCAGGCGGTTTGATCGGCCGTCGATGACACTCGGGCCAGGGTTGCGGCTCTCGAGGTGGGACAAGGCGGTGGCGACGACGTCGGCGGGGGTGCGCATCTTGGCGCCCGCGGTGGCGTCGTCGGTGCCGACGACGGCGTTGAACTCGGTGCTCGTCGCCCCTGGAGATAAGGCGAAAGCGGTGAGTCCGGTACCGCGCAGCTCGGCCCAAAGCGCCTCGGTGAAGCTGAGGACGAACGCCTTCGTCGCACCGTAGACAGCCATCCGAGGGGTCGGCGTGTAGGCGGCCAAGCTGGCGACGTTAATGAGGAAGCCGCGCGCCGCGATGATGTCCGGCAGGAACGCGGAGCTCAGTTGCACCGGGGCGGTGACGTCCACCGCGATTTCCTGGGATAGGCGGGCCGGGTCTTCGTCGACGAACTGGCCGAAGGTGCCGAATCCGGCGTTGTTGATCAAGCTGGTCGCGGTGAGACCGGCGTCGGCCACGGCCTTCTTCAGCTCCACGCCGACGTGCGGCGAGGTGAGGTCGAGCGCTATCGCTGTCGCGGTGATCTGGTGTTTCCGTTCCAGCTCGGCAGCCAGCGACTGCAGCCGGTCGAGCCGGCGCGCCACCAGGATCAGGTTCGCGCCCCGGGCGGCAAGGGCCTTGTCGAACGAGGCGCCGATTCCGGAACTGGCGCCGGTGATGATGACGGTCTGATTGCGGTAATCCTGTCGTGGCATCAGTTCTCCTAAGTAGTTGTCGAATCACCCGAACGGCCAAGCATCGGGGGTGCGGGTCGTGGCGCGCTGGGATCGCATGGGAGTGATCCACGCGTTCCAGATCCGCCGGTCCGATTGCCTGGCTTCGCTCGAGGGAGGCCTATGGCCGCAGTGCTAGGAATGCGGCCGCTGTTTGGTGGTCACTGTGCAACAGGGCTGAGATGTTCGGCCTGCTGAGTACCGGCGTCGTAGGCGGCCTGAGCGCGGCTGGTGTCCATGACGTTGGCGCCCCATCCGCTGATGTCGAGGAAGAGCGGGCTGGGCTCGATCACGGTGACCTTCGCGCCCTGCGTGCGCAGTTCGTCGATCTCGGCAAGGCGCTGTTGAGCGCCGGGGTCGACGATGCCTGCCGGCAGATTGAGCGCGAAGCAGGACACCACGACGACCTCGTCGTATCCGGCGGCGAGCGGGACATTCAGCGGGCTGAGCATGCCGCCGTCCATATAGCGGGAATCTCCTACTGTGATGGGCGGGAAAAGCAATGGCACGGCGCAACTGGCGGCCAGCGCGCTGGGCAGGTCGTAGCCGTCCGCCGCGTCCCAGACGCGTAGTTGGCCTGTGGTGGCGTCGATGCCGGTGCAACGAAACGCAGCCGGCCAAGCGGTGGTGGCGAAAGACGCGAACACCTCGGTGCCGACGTAGCCGGACTCGTCGACGGTCGCGGCGGCGAGGGCGTATTGCCCGATCTGTGCCATTGCCTCCTCGGCCGTTGCCGTGGCCGCGATGGTGTCGGCCGTGAGGGCTTGCAGAGCTGGGATGTCCGCGGTTGTGCCGGCTGGCGTCGGTAGCGAGCCGGTAACTTGCTGGGCCAGTGCGGCCAGGTCGCCGCCGGTCGCGAGGGTCGCACCGACAACCGATCCTGCTGACGTACCGACGATGAGGTCGGCATCGGTGAAGGTGATTCCGAGTTGCTGAAGTCGGCCGAGCAGTCCGGCCTGCCACGCGATGCCCAGTGGACCTCCGCCGCCCAGAACAAGGGCGCGGGTGATCGGCGTGGTCATGCGAGGCGGGTGGCGGTGATGCCGCCGTCGACGTGGAGGGTGGCGCCGTGGATCATCCGGGCCTCGTCGGAGGCGAGGAACGCGACGGCGTAGGCGATGTCGTCAGGGCTGACCGGACTACCGGCCGGGGTGGTCGCGGCCATCTGTTCGACGATCGCGAGGTCTGCTTCGTTGCCGGGGGTGAGAGTGACGCCGGGGGCTACGGTGTTGACGCGGACTCCGCGTGGACCGAACTCGGCGGCCCAGGCACGGGTCAGCTGGTGGTCGGCTGCTTTGGTGGCGGTGTACATGGCAGCGAACGGGCTGCCCACCAACGCCATCCAGGACCCGATCGTCACGATTACACCGCTGCCACGATCCGCCATCCCGGGCGCGATCTGCGCGACCAGTACATGCGGCGCGCGGACGTTGACCGCGAGCATCGCGTCGAGAGCAGCGTCGGGAAGATCCGGTGTGAGCGTGGCAGGGTAGGTGCCCGCATTGTTGACGAGGATGTCGATCCGCCCTCCTGCCACGGCGATCGCGCGGGTAGCGAATTCGCGGACAGTGCCGGCGTCCCCGGCCAGATCCGCGGCGACGAAGTCGGCCTTGCCGCCGGCGGCCCGAATGGCCGTCACGATGTCGTCGCCCCGGGCGGCGTCGCGGCCGCTGACGATGACGTGGGCGCCGCGGGCCGCGAGCAG